>JANORB010000019.1:0-78252 GCA_031415135.1 Methylibium sp. | reverse complement strand
AAAAATGCAGCGACCCGGCGGGCTTCAGGTCGGCGATCCGCATGATCCGCAGCCACATCGGCCAGTCCGGTGAATGCGCGCTTCCATCCGGTTCCATGTGCAGCAGCACGTGGTGGCGCAAGTCCTCGGGCGTCTTGAGCGGCGTGGCCGGGGCGCGCATCAGCCGCGGGCTGCACACGGGCATGAACTGTTCGCCGAACAGCCGCACGGCGCCGGCGCCGGCAGCCTGTTCGGTCTGGTAGCGCACCGCCGCGTCGACGCCGTCGCGGTTCAGGTTGACCAGCGAATAGCTGGCCGAGATGCGCACATCGACCTCCGGGTGCGACGCCGTGAAGCCGGCCAGCCGCGGAATCAGCCACAGGCCCGCAAAGCCGGGCGTGGTCGTCACCACCACGGTCTTGACCCTGCCTGCGCGCCGCAACGCGCCGCTCACCTGGTGAAGCCGCTCCAGCACCTCGGCGACGGCATGCCGCAGCGTCTGGCCATCTTCCGTGAGCAGCAGGGCACGGTGCAGGCGGCGAAACAGCGCCACCTCGAAGTGCGCCTCCACCGCCGCGATCTGGCGGCTGACGGCGGATTGGGTCAGCGACAGCTCATCGGCCGCCCGGGTGAAGCTCAGGTGCCGGGCTGCGGCCTCGAAGGCTTCGAGCTGGTTCAGCGGCGGCAGGTCGTAGCGGCGGTGTCTCATGAGCCCGGGTTGGCATTCCAAGAAAGCATGCAAGGCATTCCGAACCGCCGCTTGAACATGAACGCCTCCTGCCACAGACTGTACTCAATCGATCCGCCCAGCGTCAATGCTGGCCGTCCATTTGCATGTGAATCGATCATGCCAAGAGGAGTTGCTGATGAACACCGACCTGCTTCACGCCGCCCACGTGCTCGCCAAGGGCAGCCTGTTTCGCATCCGCGACGGCCAGGGACGGCGCGTGGAATGCCTCGCCGGCTGCATGTGGCTGACGCAGGAACGGGATGTGCGCGACATCATTCTGGAAGCCGGCGACGGATTCACGATCGACCGCGCCGGCGACACCGTCCTCAGCGCGCTCGCCGATTCACGCTTCGTGGTGCTGTGCCCGCCCGCGACCGCCCAGGCCCCGGAGCCGGGCTACTGAATGCTGCCCTTCAGGGCCGCCGGAAGCGCCACGGCGGTGACTTCGATGCCTTCCTCACGCAGCGCATCGGCGTCTTCCCGGCTCGCCTGGCCGCGAATTCCGCGCCCCTGCGCTTCGCCGTAGTGAATCCGCCTGGCCTCTTCGGGAAAGCGTTCACCGACGTCTTCGGTGCTGTCGATCAGGTGGCGCACCGCGCGGATCCAGTGCGACTGGCGCTGGGCTTCGGCGTCATCGACCGCACGCGCGGGGGCGGCGTCACGCAGGTTGGAAACATTCAGCCTCGGCGCGCTGGGAAGGCGGCTGACCGATCGGTCGGCGCACAGCGGGCACTCCACCAGGCCACGCTCGTTCTGCGACTGGAAGTCGTCGTCCGAACCGAACCAGCCTTCGAATCGGTGGTCGTGGGCACAGCGCAGGTTGAGAACCTTCATGCGGCCATTATCGACCGGGCCCGCTCAGCCTGCAGCGGCCCAGTTCAGCGGCCACCGGCCTGAACGCCAATTCTGCAACCACAGCAGCCCGATCAGGGTCTTGGCATCGGTCAGTTCTCCGCGCTCGGCCGCCGCCTCCAGTTCGTCCTGGCGCATGGCGGCAACATCCAGAAATTCACCCGCATCCAGGTGCCGCTGGCCCAGGCGCAGGCCGCGCGCGAACCAGACTTCGATGCCTTCGTCGGAATAGGCGATGGCGTTGTGCAGAATGCCGGCGCGCGCCCATTCCGCCGCACGGTAGCCGGTCTCTTCGGCCAACTCGCGCGCCGCGCACTCGAACGGTGTTTCGCCCGCATCGATCTTGCCGGCCGGGAACTCCAGCATCACCCGCCCCATCGGGTGGCGCCACTGGCGTTCGACCACCAGGCGGCCGTCGTCCAGCAACGGCACCACCATCGCCGCGCCGGGGTGGACGATGTATTCGCGCTGCGCGGTGCTGCCATCGGGCAGGCGCACGCGGTCGCGCCGCACGTCGAGAAAATGGCCTCGGTAGGCCGGCTCCGAATCGACGGTGGATTCGCGCAGGTGGGCGTCGGCGCCGGCCGCCGGATCGGCGCTCAAGGGCGGCGCGCTCAGGTCGCCAGCGCCTTGACGATGGCCTGGGCGCACAAGGCCATCAGCCCGCCGGGCAGCAGGCCGAAGACCAGCACCGCAGCGCCGTTCAGCGACAGCAGGGCCCGCACATCGCCGGTGCTGACGATCGGGTGCAGGTCGACCGGCTCTTCGAAGAACATGACCTTGACCAGCCGCAGGTAGTAGAACGCGCCGACCAGCGACAGCAACACCGCCACCACCGCCAGCACGATGTAGCCGGTGACGTTGGTCGACACCAGCGCCTGCAGCACCGACAGCTTGGCGTAGAAGCCGACCGTCGGGGGAATGCCGGCGAGCGAGAACATGAAGATCGCCATCACGCCCGCGAACCACGGGCTGCGCCGGGCCAGGCCCTTGAGGTCGTCGATGTGCTCGGCCTCGAAACCCTGGCGCGACAACAGCATGATCATGCCGAAGGTGCCCAGCGTGGTCAGCACGTAGGTGACGACGTAGAACATCGACGAGCTGTACGCGTTGGCGGCTGACAAGGTGTTGCTGTTGACCACGCCGGAGCACAGCCCCAGCAGCATGAAGCCCATCTGCGCGATGGTCGAATAGGCCAGCATGCGCTTGAGGTTGGTCTGCGCGATGGCGGCCAGGTTGCCCAGCAGCATCGAGCCCACCGACAGCACCACCAGCATCTGCTGCCAGTCCACCGCCAGGCCCAGCATGCCCTCGACCAGCAGGCGGATGGTGATGGCGAATGCCGCCAGCTTGGGCGCGCCGCCGATCAGCAGTGTGACGGCCGTCGGCGCGCCCTGGTAGACGTCGGGCACCCACATGTGGAACGGCACGGCGCCGAGCTTGAAGCCCAGCCCCGAGACGACGAACACGGTGCCCAGGATCAGCACCGGCTTGTTGATCTGGCCGGTGCCGATGGCCTTGAACACCTCGTTGATGTTGAGCGAGCCGGTGGCGCCGTACATCATCGACAGCCCGTACAGCAGGAAGCCGCTGGCCAGCGCGCCGAGCACGAAGTACTTCATCGCCGCCTCGGTGGCGGGGTGGTCGTCGCGGCGCAGCGCCACCAGCGCGTACAGGCTGAGCGACATCAGCTCCAGGCCGAGGTAGACGACGAGGAAGTTGTTGGCCGACAGCATCACCAGGATGCCCAGCAGCGAGAACATGCTGAGCACGAACAACTCGCCTTTGAGCATCTCGCGCACCGCAGCATAGGGGCGCGCGTAAACCAGCGAGATCATCACCGCGACGACGGCAAAGAAGCCGAGCAGGTGGCCCAGCGGGTCGGCGACCACCATGGCCTGCATCGCGTAATGCGTCAGCCCGGCGTTGAACGCCATCAGGTGCAGCACCGCAACGACCGCCAGCGACGCCTGCGTCAGCAGGTAGGTGGCCGTGCGGCGCGGGTCGGTGACCCACAGGTCGACCAGCGCGACCACGCAGGCCATGGTGAGCAGCACGATCTCGGGGTAGACGGCCTGCCAGTTGAACTGATTCATCGGATGACTTCCTGCAGTGTCAGTTCAGCTTCGACTGCGCGACGTGCCTGAGCAATTCGGTCACGGAGACATGCATCACGTCGGTGAAGGGCTTGGGGTACAGGCCCATCCACAACACCGCCAGCGCCAGCAGGCCGAGCATCAGGAATTCGCGCGAATTGATGTCGGAGAGCTTGCGCACATGGTCGTTGGCGATCGCGCCGAAATAAACGCGCTTGACCATCCACAGCGTGTAGGCGGCGCCGAACACCAGCGTGGTCGAGGCCAGCGCGGCAAGCCAGAAGTTCACCTTCACCGTGCCCAGGATCACCATCCATTCGCCGACGAAACCGGCGGTTCCCGGCAGGCCGCAGTTGGCCATCGCGAACAACACCGCGAACGCCGCGAATTTGGGCATGGTGTTGGCCACCCCGCCGTAGGCCGCGATCTCGCGCGAGTGCACGCGGTCGTACAACACGCCGATGCAAAGGAACATCGCGCCCGAGACAAAACCGTGCGAGACCATCTGCACGATGCCGCCCGACATGCTCAGCTCGTTGAAGTTGAAGAAGCCCAGCGTGACAAATCCCATGTGGGCGATGGACGAATAGGCGACCAGCTTCTTCATGTCCTGCTGCACCAGCGCCACCAGCCCGATGTAGACCACCGCGATCAAGGACAGCGCGACGATCAGCCAGGCCCACTGGTGGCTGGCGTCCGGCGTGATCGGCAACGAAAAACGAAGAAAGCCATACGCGCCGAGCTTGAGCATGATGGCCGCCAGCACGACCGAGCCGCCGGTGGGGGCCTCGACGTGCGCGTCGGGCAGCCAGGTGTGCACCGGCCACATCGGCACCTTGACGGCGAACGCGAGCAGGAAGGCGAAGAACAGCAGCGACTGCGCCTGCGCCGGCAGCGGCAGCGTGTGCCAGGTGAGGATGTCGAAACTGCCACCCGACTTGTAGTACAGGTAGATCAGCGCGACCAGCATCAACAGCGAGCCGGCCAGCGTGTACAGGAAGAACTTGAACGCCGCGTAGACCCGGTTGGGCCCGCCCCAGACGCCGATGATGATGTACATCGGGATCAACGTGGCTTCGAAGAACACATAGAACAGCAGGCCGTCGAGCGCGCAGAACACGCCGATCAGCAAGCCCGACAGGATCAGGAACGCGCCCATGTACTGGTTGACGCGGTCGGTGATGACCTCCCACGCCGAGATGACCACGATGACGGTGATGAACGCGGTGAGCGGCACGAACCACATCGAGATGCCATCGACCCCGAGGTGGTAGCTGACATTGAAGCGTTCGATCCACGGGCGTTGTTCCTGGAACTGCATCGCGGCGGTGCCGGTGTCGAAGCCGCTGATCAGCGGCAGCGTGACCCCAAAGCTCAGCACGGCGGCCACCAGCGCGATCCAGCGCACGCCGGTGGCCTGGCTGTCGCGCCCGAGCGCCAGCAGCAGCGCGCCGGACACGATCGGCAGCCAGATGGCCAGACTCAACAATCCCATGTTCTTGTTCTCCGTGCCCGTTTGATCATTTGCCGAACGGGTTGCCCAGGAAGGGCCACAACTGCCAGGTCATCAGGCCGACCACGCCCACGATCATCACCAGCGCATACCAATACAGGTAACCGCTTTGCAGCAGCCGCGTCAGGGACGCGATGCTGCCGATGCCGCGGGCCGACGCATTGATGATGGCGCCGTCGATCAAGGCCACGTCGCCGCCCTTCCACAAGCCGCGCCCGGCTGCGCGGACCGCCGGGGCGAGCAGGTTCTCGTTGATCCAGTCCATGTAGTACTTGTTCTCGAGCAGCCGGTAGATGAAGCCGAAGCGGCGCTGGATGGCGGCCGGGATTTCAGGCTTCACCATGTAGAACACATAGGCCATCACCACGCCGGCCAACGCGAGCCAGAACGGCAACGCGGTCAGCCCGTGCAAGGCCATGGCCCAGGCGCCATGGAACTCGCGCGCCAACTCTTCCATGGCCGGGTGGCGCAACAGGTCGACGGCGATGGAGTCCTTGAAGAAGTCGCCGTACAACATCGGCCCGATGGTGATGAACCCGATCACGACCGACGGGATCGCGAGCAATACCAAGGGCACGGTGACAACCCAGGGCGACTCATGCGGCGCCGCGTGATGATCGTCGTGCCCGTGCGCGTGGTCGTCCGCCGGGGGGAATGGCTTGTGGTGAAAGCGCTCCTTGCCATGGAAGACCAGGAAGTACATGCGGAACGAGTAGAAGGCGGTGACGAACACCCCCGCCATGACCGCGAAATACGCGAAGCCGGAGCCCGCAATGTGGGTGGCGTGCAGCGCCTCGATGATGCTGTCCTTTGAATAGAACCCGGCGAACAGCGGCGTGCCGATCAGCGCCAGCGATCCGAGCAGCGCGGTGATCCAGGTGATCGGCATGTGCTTGCGCAAGCCGCCCATGTTGCGGATGTCCTGGTCGTGGTGCATGCCCATGATCACCGAGCCGGCGGCGAGGAACAGCAGGGCCTTGAAGAACGCGTGCGTCATCAGGTGGAACACCGCCACCGAGTAGGCCGATGCACCGAGCGCCACCGTCATGTAGCCCAGTTGCGACAGCGTGGAATAGGCCACCACCCGCTTGATGTCATTCTGGATGATGCCCAGGAAGCCCATGAACAGCGCGGTGATGGCGCCGATCACCAGCACCACGCTGAGGGCGGTGTCCGACAGTTCGAACAGCGGTGACATGCGCGCCACCATGAAGATGCCGGCCGTGACCATGGTGGCGGCGTGGATCAGTGCGGAGATCGGGGTCGGGCCCTCCATCGAATCGGGCAGCCACACATGGAGCGGGAACTGCGCGCTCTTGCCCATGGCACCGATGAACAGGCAGATGCAGATCACCGTGATCAGCATCCACTCGCCACCCAACAAGGGAAGCGGAAATGCGAGCTTGGCCAGCGCCGGGCCCTGCGCAAAAGCCTCGGCATAGTCGAGCGTGCCGGCGTAGGCCACGATCAGGCCGATCCCCAGGATGAAGCCGAAGTCGCCGACCCGGTTGACCAGGAAGGCCTTCATGTTGGCAAACACCGCCGTCGGCCTGGTGAACCAGAATCCGATCAGCAGGTATGACACCAGGCCCACCGCTTCCCAGCCGAAGAACAACTGCAGGAAGTTGTTGCTCATCACCAGCATCAGCATCGAGAAGGTGAACAGCGCGATGTAGCTGAAGAAGCGCTGGTAGCCCGGGTCTTCCTTCATGTAGCCGATGGTGAAGACGTGGACCATCAGCGACACGAAGCTCACCACGCACATCATCATGGCCGACAGGCCGTCGATGAGGAAGCCGATCTCCATCTTCAAGCCGCCCAGCACCATCCACTCGTAGAGGGTGGCGTTCAAGCGCGCGCCGTCCATGGCCACCGACCAGAGCGTCATCGCGGAGATGACGAACGCGACGAACACTCCCAGGATCGTGACGCTGTGGGCGCCGCGCCGGCCGATGGCCCGGCCGAACAAACCCGCGACGATGGCGCCGGCCAACGGCGCCAGCGGAACGACGAGAAGCAGTGAAGGTGAGAGCTGTGCAGACATGGTGAAGCGCTTGCGTCGCGGTGCTCAGCCCTTGAGGCTGTCCAGCTCGTCGACGTTGATGGTGGCCCGGTTGCGGAACAGCACCACCAGGATCGCCAGGCCGATGGCCGACTCGGCGGCCGCGACGGTGAGAATGAAAAACACGAACACCTGGCCCGCCATGCGGTCGGCCACGACCGGCAGGTAGTGCGAGAAAGCCACGAAGTTCAGGTTGACGGCCAGCAGCATCAGCTCGATCGCCATCAGCAGCACGATCAGGTTCTTGCGGTTGAGGAAGATGCCGATCACCGACAGCGCGAACAGAATGGCGCCGACCGACAGGTAGTGCCCCAGCGTGATGTTGCCCAGCATCATTTTTTGTCTCCTGGCGCGGCCGAAACAACCGCAGCAGGCGCCGGATGCTCGACCTCCGGCTTCATCTGCACGATGCGCATGCGGTCGGCCTTCCTGGCGCGCACCTGCTCGGACGGGTTCTGGCCCTTCGAGTCCTTGCGCTTGCGCAGGGTCAGCGCGATCGCCGCGACGATGGCCACCAACAGCAGCACCGCGGCGATCTGCAACGGATACAGGTAGTGGGTGTAGATCTCGATGCCGAGCAGCTTGGTGTTGCCCATTTTCAGCGCGGCCGCATCGGTGACGGGCGCGTCGGTCAGCCTGAAACCGGGCAGCAGCACCGCCGCCATTTCAAGCGCGATGACCACGCCCACCAGTGCTGCGACCGGAAAGTGCTTCCAGAACCCGTCGCGCAGCCCTTCGATGTTGACGTCGAGCATCATCACGACGAACAGGAACAACACCATCACCGCGCCGACGTACACCAGCACCAGAGAGATGGCAAGGAACTCGGCCTGCAGCAGCATCCACACACAGGCCGCGCTGAAAAACGCGAGCACCAGGAACAGCGCCGAATGCACCGCGCTGCGCGCCGTGATCACGCGAAACGCCGCCAGCAGCAGCACGGCCGAGAAGATGTAGAAAAGCGCGGAGGTCGTGTTCATGAAGTGATTGCAGGGGCGCGAGGTGCCAGGCCGTTCTCGGCGCCGGATCAGCGGTACTTGGCGTCGGCCGCCTTCTGCGCGGCGATTTCGGTCTCGTAGCGGTCACCCACGGCCAGCAGCATGTCTTTGGTGAAATACAGGTCGCCGCGCTTTTCGCCGTGGTATTCGAAGATGTGGGTCTCGACGATCGAGTCGACCGGGCAGCTCTCTTCGCAGAAGCCGCAGAAGATGCACTTGGTCAGGTCGATGTCGTAGCGCGTCGTGCGGCGCGAACCGTCTTCGCGCACTTCGCTCTCGATCGTGATGGCCAGCGCCGGACAGACCGCCTCGCACAACTTGCAGGCGATGCAGCGCTCTTCACCGTTCTCGTAGCGGCGCAAGGCGTGCAGGCCGCGAAAGCGCGGCGACATCGGCGTCTTCTCTTCGGGGAACTGCACCGTGATCGCCGGCGACAGGAAGTGCCGGCCGGTCAGCTTCAAGCCCTTGACCAGTTCGATCAGCAGGAAGCTCTTGAAGAAGTCTTTGACGGGGGTGGCGGTGCTCATGATGTGGCCCTCTTTCACTTCCAGATGTTCCAGGGCGATTGAATCCACAGGCCGACGACGACCAGCCAGACCAGCGTCACCGGAATGAAGATCTTCCAGCCCAGGCGCATGATCTGGTCATAGCGATAGCGCGGGAACGTGGCGCGAATCCACAGGAACATCGTGACCACGATGAAGGTCTTCAGGCCCAGCCAGATCCAGCCCGGAATGGCGTTGAACAGGTCGCTGTCGATCGGCGACAGCCAGCCGCCCAGGAACAGCGTGACGGTCAGGATCGACACGAGCAGCATGTTGGCGTACTCGGCCAGGAAGAACATCGCAAACGACATGCCCGAGTACTCGATCATGTGGCCGGCAACGATTTCCGACTCGCCTTCGACCACGTCGAACGGATGCCGGTTGGTTTCGGCCAGGCCGGAGATGAAGTAGACGATGAAGATCGGGAACAGCGGCAGCCAGTTCCACGACAGGAAGCTCAGGCCCATCGAGGCGAACTGGCCCTTGCCCTGCACCAGCACGATGTCGGTCATGTTCAGGCTGCCGCTGACCATCAGCACCACGACGAGCGCAAAACCCATCGGGATCTCGTAGCTGACCATCTGCGCCGAAGCGCGCAGCGCGCCGAGAAAAGCGTACTTCGAGTTCGAGGCCCAGCCGGCGATGATGACGCCGTACACCTCCATCGAGGTGATGGCCATCAGGAACAGCAGGCCGGCGTTGATGTTGGCCAGTGCGATCTCGGGCCCGAACGGCACCACCACCCATGCGGCCAGCGCCGGCATGATGGTCATGACCGGCCCGAGCAGGAACAGGCCCTTGTTCGCCGCGGTGGGAACGATGATCTCCTTGAAGATCAGTTTCACCGCGTCGGCAATCGGCGTCAGCAGGCCCCAAGGGCCGACCCGGTTCGGCCCCGGCCGGATTTGGGTCCAGCCGATCGCCTTGCGCTCCCACAGCGTGAGGTAGGCCACCGCGCCCATCAGCGGCAGCAGCAGCACGACGATCTTGACCAGCGTCCAGACCACCGGCCAGGCGCCACCGAGCAGGCCGCTGCCGTAGGCGGAAATCGTGTCGAGCATGCTCAGGCTTTCTCGACCGTGATGCTGCCGAACATTGCACCGAGCGCGGCGGTGTCCGGGTGACCGGCGGCCACGCGCACGGCGGTCGGCGCCAGGCTGGTGTCCAGCCGAGCCGGCAGCACGAGCGTGGCACCGCCTTGCGAAACCCGCACCATGGAGACTTCGGTCAGGCCGAGTTGCTCCCACAGCGCCGCCGGCAGGCCCACGGCCGGCGCGCGCGCGTCAGCGGTCAGTTGCAGCGCGGCGGCGCGGCGGACCACCGGATCGGTGGCATAGATCGGCACGTCGGCGATGCGCTCCAGGCCCACCGGTGGCGCCGGCGTGTCGATCGCGCCCGCATGCGCATTGCTCAGGCGGGCCGGGATCAACGATTCGTCGCCCAGCGCTTGCGCGCGCACGTCCTCCGAGGTCTCGAAGTCGAAGCCCTTCAGCTCCAGCAGGTTGGCCAGCACCCGCAGCACCTTCCACCCGGGCCGCGTGTCGCCCAGCGGCTTGACGACGGCGTGAAAGCCCTGCACCCGCCCTTCGGCATTGATGAAGCTGCCCGGCGTTTCGGTGAACGGTGCGATCGGCAGCCAGACGTCGGCCACGTCGTGGGCTGCGGGCTTGAAGGGACTGAGGGACACCACCATTTCGGCCGCCTGTAGCGCGGCCATCGCCGCCGCACCATTGGCGCTGTCCAGACCCGGTTCGACGTTCAGCAGCAGGCAGGCCTTCAACGGGGCGGCCGATCCACCGCTGAGCATCCGGCCCGCATCGAGGCCGCCCGGCCCGGGCACGGCGCCGACCAGTTGCGCGCCGATGCTGTTTGCCGTCTCGCCCAGGTAGCCGACAGTGGCGCCCGTTTGCGCGCCAATCCAGTTCGCCAGCATCAACAGCGCGCCGGCCTGCGGGTGGTGCGCGGCGGCGTTGCCGAGCAGCACCGCCTTGTGGTCGCCGCCCAGCAGCGAGTCGGCAATCGCCCGGGCCTGGGCATCGGCCTGGCCCGGCATCGGCGCAGCCACGCCCTGGGTTGCCGCAACGGCGCAGGCAATGTCGGCCAGCGCCTGCACCCAGCCGCTGGGGGTGGCGCTGAAGCGCGTGGCCACCGGCATCAGCCAATCGTCGTGCGCGGCGTTCAGGCTGTGCACCTTGGCGCCCTTGCGCGCCGCCTGACGAATGCGCTGGGCGAACAAGGGATGGTCCTTGCGCAAGAACGCGCCGACCACCAGCACCCGCTGCAGCGCGGACAGGGACGCAACCGAAGCGCCCAGCCAGCGCGCCGTGTGGGCCCCCGCGCGGGAGGCGCCGAGATTGCCGAAGTCGGCATGGCGCAGGCGGTGGTCGATGTTCTCGCTGCCCAGCCCGCGAACCAGTTTGGCCAGCAGGTGCAGTTCTTCAACCGTGCTGGCGCTCGATCCGAGCGCGCCGATGCTGGTGGGGCCGTGGTCCAGCGAAATCTGCGTCAGGCCCCGCACCACGTACTGCAGCGCCGTGGTCCAGTCGACGACCCGCCACTCGCCGCCCTGCTTGATCATCGGCGCGGTCTGGCGCTGCGCGCTGTTCAGCGCTTCGTACGAGAAGCGGTCGCGGTCGCTGATCCAGCATTCATTGACGTGTTCGTTCTCCAGCGGCAGCACGCGCATGACCTTGTTGGCCTTGACCTGAACGATCAGGTTGGCGCCCGTGCTGTCGTGCGGGCTGACGCTCTTGCGGCGCGACAGCTCCCAGGTGCGGGCGCTGTAGCGAAACGGCTTGCTGGTCAGCGCGCCGACCGGGCAGATGTCGATCATGTTGCCCGACAGTTCGGAGTCGATCGTCTCTCCGGCGATGGTGGTGATTTCTGAATGCTCGCCGCGGTGGATCATGCCCAGCTCCATCACGCCGGCCACCTCTTGCCCGAAGCGCACGCAGCGGGTGCAATGGATGCAGCGCGTCATCTCCTCCATCGAGATCAGCGGGCCGACGTCCTTGTGGAACACCACGCGCTTTTCTTCGGTGTAGCGCGAGCTGGAGCCGCCGTAGCCCACCGCCAGGTCCTGCAGTTGACACTCGCCGCCCTGGTCGCAGATGGGGCAGTCGAGCGGGTGGTTGATCAGCAGGAACTCCATCACGCCCTGCTGCGCCTTCAGGGCCTTGTCGCTCTTGGTGCGCACGATCATGCCCTGCGTCACCGGCGTGGCACAGGCCGGCATGGGCTTGGGCGCCTTCTCGATGTCGACCAGGCACATGCGGCAGTTGGCGGCAATGGACAGCTTCTTGTGATAACAGAAGTGCGGGATGTAGGTGCCGCACCTGTCGGCCGCATGCATCACCACGCTGCCTTCGGGGACCTGCACCGGTTTGCCGTCGAGTTCGATTTCAATCATGGGTGGGCAGCGACCGCACAGGTCTTGTGTTCGATGTGATGAACGAACTCATCGCGGAAGTGCTTGATCATCGCGCGCACCGGCATCGCCGCGGCATCGCCCAGCGCGCAAATCGTGCGGCCCTGGATGTTGTCGGCCACCGAATTGAGCAGCTCGATGTCTTCCATCCGGCCACGCCCGTGTTCGACCCGGTCGACCATGCGAAACAGCCAGCCGGTGCCTTCACGGCACGGCGTGCACTGGCCGCAACTCTCGTGCATGTAGAAGTAGCTCAGGCGCAGCAGGCTCTTGACCATGCAGCGGCTGTCGTCCATCACGATCACCGCGCCCGAGCCCAGCATCGAACCCGCCTTGGCGATGCTGTCGTAGTCCATCGTCACACCCATCATGATGGATGCCGGCAGCACCGGCGCCGATGAACCGCCGGGGATCACGGCCTTCAGCGTGCGCCCCTTGCGCACCCCACCGGCCAGTTCGAGCAGCTTGGAAAACGGCGTGCCCAGCGGAATCTCGTAGTTGCCCGGCCACTCCACATCACCGACCACCGAGTAGATCTTGGTGCCACCGTTGTTGGGCTTGCCGATCTCCAGGTAGGGCTGGCCGCCGTTTCGAATGATCCAGGGCACCGCACCAAAGGTCTCGGTGTTGTTGATCGTCGTCGGCTTGCCGTACAGGCCGTAGCTGGCCGGAAACGGCGGCTTGAAGCGCGGCTGGCCCTTCTTGCCTTCAAGGGACTCGAGCAACGCGGTTTCTTCACCGCAGATGTAGGCGCCAAAACCATGCGCCGCGTGCAGCTGGAAACTGAAGCCGCTGCCAAGAATCGCGTTGCCCAGGCAGCCCGCGGCGCGGGCCTCGTTCAGCGCGGCCTCGAAGCGGTCGTAGACCTCGAAGATCTCGCCATGGATGTAGTTGTAGCCGACGCTGATGCCCATCGCATACGCCGCGATCGCCATGCCCTCGATGACGATGTGCGGGTTGAACATCAGGATGTCGCGGTCCTTGCAAGTGCCCGGCTCGCCTTCGTCGGAGTTGCACACCAGGTACTTCTGGCCCGGGTACATGCGCGGCATGAAACTCCACTTCAGGCCGGTCGGAAAACCGGCGCCGCCGCGCCCGCGCAGGCCCGAGGTCTTGACTTCGGCGATCACCTGCTCTGGCGTCATGCCGGCGCCGCCGTCCTGCCCGAGGATTTTGCGCAAGGCTTGATAGCCGCCACGCGCTTCGTAGTCTTTCAGTGCCCAGTTGCCGCCGTTCAGATCGGCCAGGATCTGCGCGCCGATGTGCCGGCCGTGAAAGCTGGTCTCGCGGCCGCTGGCCTGAAACCTGGAGAGGTCCAAGATCGTCATCACACCTTGGCCTCAGCGTTGGCGCGAGCGTGATCGCGCAGCGTCGCAAGCAGCGCATCCAGACGCTCGTTGTCCATGAAGCTGCACATCTGCCTGTCGTTGACCAGCATCACCGGCGCGTCGGCGCAAGCACCCAGGCATTCGCTCTTCTGGACCGTGAACAGGCCGTCGGCCGTGGTCCCGCCCTCCTCCACCCCGAGCTTGCCGCACAGGTGCTCCAGCGCGGCCTGCCCATCGCGCAACTGGCACGGCAGGTTGGTGCAGACGTTGAGCTTGAAGCGGCCCAGCGGGTGCTGGTTGTACATGTTGTAGAAGGTCGTGACCTCGTGCACCGCAATCGGCGCCATGCCCAGGTAGTGCGCCACCGCTTTCTCGGCCTCGCCCGACACAAAGCCGTGCTCCAGTTGCACGAGGGCCAGGCAGGCCATCACGGCCGACTGGGCCTGCTCGGCCGGGTACTTGGCCACCTCGACGGCGAAGCGCTTCTTCATCGCATCCGACAAGATCATCGGTCGATCTCCCCGAACACGATGTCCATGGTGCCGATGATGGCCACCGCATCGGCGATCATGTGGCCGCGCGTCATCTCGTCGAGCGACGCGAGGTGCGCAAAACCCGGTGCGCGAATCTTCAGGCGGTAGGGCTTGTTGGCGCCGTCGCTGACCAGGTAGATGCCGAACTCGCCCTTGGGGTGTTCGACCGCCGCATAGGCTTCGCCCTCGGGCACATGGAAGCCTTCGGTGAACAGCTTGAAGTGGTGGATCAGCTCTTCCATGCTGGATTTCATTTCCACCCGCGACGGCGGCGCCACCTTGTGGTTGTCGGTGATCACCGGGCCGGGGTTGACGCGCAGCCAGGCCACACACTGCTGGATGATGCGATTGGCCTGGCGCATTTCTTCCACCCGGACCAGGTAGCGGTCATAGGTGTCGCCGTTGACACCGAGCGGGATGTCGAAGTCCATGCGTTCGTAGACGTCGTACGGCTGGTGCTTGCGCAGGTCCCACAGCACGCCCGAGCCGCGCAGCATCGGGCCGGTGAAGCCCAGGTTCAGCGCCCGCTCGGGCGTGACCACGCCGATGCCCACGGTGCGCTGTTTCCAGATGCGGTTGTCGGTCAGCAGCGTTTCGTAGTCGTCCACGTTGGCCGGGAAACGCCTGCAGAAGTCTTCGATGAAATCGAGCACCGAGCCTTCGCGGTTTTCATTCAGCCTGGCAATCGCCTTGGCGTTGCGGATCTTCGATGCCTTGTACTGCGGCATCGTGTCCGGCAGGTCGCGGTACACGCCGCCGGGGCGGAAGTAGGCCGCGTGCATGCGCGCGCCGGAGACGGCCTCGTACATGTCAAAGAGGTCTTCACGCTCGCGGAACGCATAGATCAGCACGTTCATCGCGCCGCAGTCCAGCCCGTGCGCGCCGATCCACATCAGGTGGTTCAGCAGGCGCGTGATTTCACTGAACATCACGCGGATGTACATCGCCCGCGGCGGCACGCTCACGCCCAGCAGCTTTTCGATCGCCAGGCAGTAGGCGTGCTCGTTGCACATCATCGACACGTAGTCGAGCCGGTCCATGTAGGGCAGCGACTGGATGTAGGTCTTGCTCTCGGCCAGCTTCTCGGTGGCGCGGTGCAGCAGGCCGATGTGCGGGTCGGCGCGCTGGATGACCTCGCCGTCGAGTTCGAGCACCAGCCGCAGCACGCCGTGCGCGGCGGGGTGCTGAGGGCCGAAGTTGAGGGTGTAGTTCTTGATGTCAGCCATGAAGAATGTGATTTCCGGCGGAGGCCGTCAATGCAGCCCGCCGTAGTTGTCTTCACGGATGATGCGCGGCGTGACCTCGCGCGGCTCGATCGTCACCGGCTGGTAGATCACGCGCTTTTTCTCCGGGTCGTAGCGCATCTCGACATGCCCGGACACCGGAAAGTCCTTGCGGAACGGATGGCCGATGAAGCCGTAGTCGGTCAGGATGCGGCGCAGGTCGAGGTGGCCCTCGAAGATGATGCCGAACAGGTCGAAGGCCTCGCGCTCGAACCAGTTGCACGAACTCCAGACCTCGGTCAACGAGGCCACCGAGGGCAGTTCATCGTCCGGGCAGAACACCTTCAGGCGAACCCGCCAGTTCTTGCTGACCGACAGCAGGTGCGACACGACGGCGTAGCGCAGGCCGTCCCACGGGCGGTCCCGGTAGCTCGAATAGTCGACGCCGCACAGATCGATCAGTTGTTCGAAGCCCAGCGCTGGGTCGTCGCGCAGGCTCAGCGCGACCCAGGCGTAGTCGGACGCCGAAACCGTGATGGTGAGTTCGCCCAGGTCGCGCACGATCGACTTCAATCGCGCTCCGAGCACCGATTCAAGCGCCGCCTGCAAGGTATCGAGTTTCATGCTGATGCGCCGGGCCTACCGTGCGATGGTGGTTTCACGCCGAATCTTGGCCTGCAATTGCAGGATGCCGTAGAGCAAGGCTTCCGCGGTCGGCGGGCAGCCGGGCACATACACATCGACCGGCACGATGCGGTCGCAGCCGCGAACCACCGAGTAGCTGTAGTGGTAGTAGCCGCCGCCGTTGGCGCACGAGCCCATCGACAACACCCAGCGCGGCTCGGCCATCTGGTCGTAGACCTTGCGCAGCGCCGGCGCCATCTTGTTGCACAGCGTGCCGGCGACGATCATCAGGTCGCTCTGGCGCGGGCTGGGGCGAAACAGCATGCCGAAGCGGTCGATGTCGTAGCGCGCCGCGCCGGCGTGCATCATTTCCACTGCGCAACAGGCCAGCCCGAAGGTCATGGGCCAGAGGGAGCCGGTCTTGGACCAGTTGATCACCGTGTCCATGCTGGTGGTGACGAATCCTTCCTTGAGTACGCCTTCAATGCCCATGGCGGCCTTTCGTCGATGCGCGGGTCGGCACGGTCATTCCCAGTCGAGTGCGCCCTTGCGCCATTCGTAGACAAAACCCACGACCAGAATGCCCAGAAAAATCATCATGGCCCAGAAGCCGGCGGCGCCGATGTCGTGCAGCGCCACCGCCCACGGGAAGAGAAACGCGATCTCGAGATCGAACAGGATGAACAGGATGGCGACGAGGTAGTAGCGCACGTCGAACTTCATCCGCGCATCCTCGAACGCTTCGAAGCCGCATTCGTACGGTGAGTTCTTGGCCGTGTCGGGCCGGTGGGGACCGAACAGGAAGCCCAGCGCCTGAGGTGCAACGCCCACCCCGACACCCACGAGGATGAACAAGATGACCGGCAGGTAGGGTTCCAGATTCATGGTCGCCACGTTGACGCGAAGATCGCGCTTCGCCACCGCGGCTCGACAGGAACCGAAGTGGATGCCGCAAAGGAAAATACCTGGTGCCGACGGCGAGACTCGAACTCGCACAGCTTTCGCCACTACCCCCTCAAGATAGCGTGTCTACCAATTTCACCACGTCGGCGGCACTCAAGAACCGTGTCTGGTTTGCGTGAGGATTTGCTCACCAAACAGCCTTGAATTCTAACCACAAAGGAATCGGCTCCCGGTGGTTTCGCTGCATTGCAGCAGAGCGCTGACGCCCGCGGCGAAAGGCCGTTCGGCCCGCCCCTCACTTGGCCGGAACGGCCCCTGCGCCGGACGACGCGGGCGCGGCCACCGGCGCCGGAGCAGCGATCGCAGGGGCGCTGGCGGCAACGGCGGAAGCGCTTGCCGGGCCCGGAATCTGTGCCGCGCCGGTGGCGGGAACGCTGGCTGCCGGTGCGGCGGAAGTGGGCCGGTCCAGCACGCTGCCCGTCGAGCCGCCGGAGCGGTCGTTGGACGTGTAGGCCAGTGTCAAGGTGCAAATGAAAAACACCGCCGCGCAGACCGCCGTGGAGCGCGACAGGAAGTTCGCGCTGCCGGTCGCGCCAAACAGGCTGCCCGACGCACCGCTGCCAAACGAAGCGCCCATGTCGGCGCCTTTGCCATGCTGAATCAGCACCAGGCCGATCATGACCAGCGCCGACAGGATCTGCACGGCCACCAACAGGTTCAACAACAAATTCATTCTTTCAACTCCGGAAATTTGGGGGCGGCGAACCGCTCAAGCGGCCGCGCGGCAAATGGCAATGAAGTCGGCCGCCTTCAGCGAGGCCCCGCCGATCAATCCACCGTCGACGTCGGGCATCGAGAACAGCGCCCGGGCGTTGTCTGCCTTGACGCTGCCGCCATAAAGAATCTTCATCCCGGCCGCGGTCTGCGTCGCCGCCGTCAGCTGCGCTCGAAGCACCGCATGGACCGCCTGCGCTTGCTCGGCCGTGGCGGTCTTGCCGGTGCCGATGGCCCACACCGGCTCGTAGGCCACGACGACTTGCGAGATGCAATGCGCCAGCGTGTGGATCACCGCGGACAACTGGCGCTTGACCACCGCATCGGTCTGGCCCGCGTCGCGCTCGGCCCCTGTTTCGCCGACGCAGACGATCGGTGTCAGGCCGTGGGCCAAGGCGGCCTTGGCCTTGTCCGCCACCGTCTGATCACTCTCGGAATGCAGCGCGCGGCGCTCGGAATGGCCGGTGATGACGTAGCGGCAACCGAACTCGGCCAGCATGGCAGCCGACACTTCGCCGGTGAAGGCGCCCGCTTCATGCGCCGAACAGTCCTGGGCGCCCCAGGCCATACCGCTGCCTTGCATGGACAGCACCACATCGGCCAGGTAGGGGAATGGCGGGCACACGGCGACCTCGGCGTCCCACGGGCCGGCATCCTTCAACGCCGCCAGCAATTCGGCGTTGGCGACCCGGCTGCCGTTCATCTTCCAGTTGCCCACGACCAGCTTTCGACGCGCCATGGCCGAGCCCCTTTCAGTGTTCACCACACCAGCACCAGTTTGCCGATGTGCTGGTTCGATTCCATCAGTGCGTGGGCCGCCGCGGCTTGCGGCGCCGGGAAGACCTGGTGGATCACCGGCTTGATCTCGCCTGACTCCAGCCACGGCCACACGGTGGCGCGCAAGGCCTGCGCAATCGCCGTCTTGAACGCGATGGGACGTGGCCTCAGGGTCGAGCCGGTGATCGTCAACCGGCGCCGCAGCACCATGCCGGCGTCGATCTGCGCTTGCACGCCGCCTTGCACCGCGATGATGACCAGCCGGCCGTCTTCGGCCAGGCACTTCAGTTCACGCGCGACATAGTCGCCGGCGACCATGTCGAGGATCACGTCGACACCACGGCCCTCGGTGATGCGCCGCACTTCGTCGACGAAATCACTTTGCCGATAGTTGATGGCGTGATCCGCCCCCAGCCGAAGGCAGGCGGCGCACTTGTCTTCGCTGCCGGCGGTGGCAATCACGCTGGCGCCGGCCGCCTTGGCCATCTGGATGGCCGTGACGCCAATGCCGCTGGTGCCGCCTTGAATCAACAGCGTCTCGCCACTGCGCAGCCGGGCACGGTCGAACACATTCGACCAGACGGTGAAAAAGGTCTCGGGCAGACTGGCCGCTTCAATATCGCTGAAGCCGGCCGGCGCCGGCAGGCATTGCCCAATGGGTGCAACGCACAACTCGGCATAACCGCCACCGGCCACCAGCGCACAAACGCGGTCGCCCGGCTTCAATCCGGCAGCGGCCATGGCCTGCGCGTCGCCTTGAACGACGGTGCCCGCCACTTCCAGCCCCGGCAGGTCGGACGCGCCCGGCGGCACCGGGTACATGCCCTTGCGCTGCAAGACGTCGGGCCGGTTCACCCCGGCGGCGGCGACCCGGATCAGCACCTCGCCGGCTCCGGCCACCGGATCGGGGCGCTCCGTCAGGCACAGCACCTCAGGGGCACCGTAGGACTTGATCTCGATGGCTTTCATGCGGCGCCCGAGGCTTGGCCTTACTCGTGATGCGCGGGCTGCGCGTCGCGGTCGATCAGCGCCTTCATCGACAGCTTGACGCGGCCTTTTTCGTCGGTCTCCATCACCTTGACCTTGACGATCTGGCCCTCCTTCAGGAAGTCGGTGACCTTCTCGACCCGCTGGTGGGCAATCTGGCTGATGTGCAGCAGGCCATCCTTGCCCGGCATCAGGTTGACCAGCGCGCCGAAGTCGAGGATCTTGGTGATCGGGCCTTCGTAGACCTTGCCCACTTCAACCTCGGCGGTGATCTCTTCGATGCGCTTCTTGGCATGCGCCGCCTTGTCGCCGTCGGTCGAGGCGATGGTGATCGTGCCGTCTTCGCCGATGTCGATGGTGGTGCCGGTCTCTTCGGTCAGCGCACGGATCGTCGAGCCGCCCTTGCCGATCACGTCGCGGATTTTTTCCGGGTTGATCTTCATCGTGTACAGGCGCGGCGCGAACTGCGACACCTCGGTCTTGGCGCCGCCCATGGCCTCGACCATCTTGCCGAGGATGTGCAGGCGCGCTTCCTTGGCCTGCGCCAACGCAACCTGCATGATCTCCTTGGTGATGCCCTGGATCTTGATGTCCATCTGCAGCGCCGTGATGCCGGCGGTGGTGCCGGCCACCTTGAAGTCCATGTCGCCCAGGTGATCTTCGTCGCCGAGGATGTCGGTCAACACCGCGAAGCGGCTGCCGTCCTTGATCAGGCCCATGGCGATGCCGGCCACATGGGCCTTGAGCGGCACGCCGGCGTCCAGCATGGCCAGGCAGCCACCGCAGACCGAGGCCATCGACGACGAGCCGTTCGATTCGGTGATCTCGGAGACGATGCGCATCGAGTACGGGAACTCGGTGCGATCGGGCAACACCGCCACCAGCGCGCGCTTGGCCAGCCGGCCGTGGCCGATTTCGCGCCGCTTGGGCGTGCCCACACGGCCGGTTTCGCCGGTCGCAAACGGGGGCATGTTGTAGTGCAGCATGAAGTGCTCGGTGAACTCGCCGGCCAGCGCGTCGATGCGCTGCGAGTCGCGCTCGGTGCCCAGCGTGGCGGCCACCAGCGCCTGGGTTTCACCGCGCGTGAACAGCGCCGAGCCATGGGCCCGCGGCAGCACGCCGTTGCGGATTTCGATCTGCCGCACCGTGCGGGTGTCGCGCCCGTCGATGCGCGGCTCGCCGGCCAGGATCTGGCTGCGCACGATGCGCGCTTCGATGTCGAACAGCACGTTGTCGAGATGCACCTTGTCGACTGCGGCGCCGTCGCCCTGCAACGCGGTCGTGGTCGCGGCGGTCACGGCGCGCGTGGCGTGGGTGCGGGCCTGCTTGGAGCGGATCTGGTACGCGTCGCGCAGCGGTTGCTCGGCGAGTGCCACGACCTTGGCGATGAAGGCTTCGTCCTTGGCCGGCGCAGTCCATTCCCACGCTGCCTTGCCGGCGTCACGCACCAGTTCATGGATCGCATTGATGGCGATGTTGCCCTGCTGGTGGCCGAACACGATGCCGCCCAGCATGATCTCTTCGCTCAACTGCCTGGCTTCGGATTCGACCATCAGCACGGCCGCTTCGGTGCCGGCGACGATCAGGTCCATCTGCGATTCGAGCAACTGCGTCTTGCCCGGGTTCAGCACATACTGGCCGTTGACGTAGCCCACGCGGGCAGCGCCGATCGGGCCGTTGAACGGGATGCCGGAGATCGCCAATGCGGCGCTGGAGCCGATCAGCGCGGCGATGTCGGCCGAGACTTCGGGGTTCAGCGACAGCACGTGCACCACCACCTGGACTTCGTTGTAGAAGCCTTCCGGGAACAGCGGCCGCAGCGGCCGGTCGATCAGGCGCGAGGTCAGCGTTTCCAGCTCGCTGGGGCGGCCTTCGCGCTTGAAGAAGCTGCCCGGGATCTTGCCGGCGGCGTAGGTCTTCTCGATGTAGTCGACGGTCAGCGGGAAAAAATCCTGCCCCGGCTTGGCGGTCTTCGCCGCGACCACGGTGGCCAGAACCACGGTGTCTTCGATGTTGACGATCACGGCGCCGCCAGCCTGGCGGGCGATCTCGCCGGTTTCAAGGATGACGGTGTGCTGACCCCATTGGAAGGTCTTGGTGACTTTGTTGAACATGCTCATGCGTCTCTCTCCGGTGGATGACGGGTGCCTTCAGGGTGGCAGCCCAGACCTGGGACGCAGACTCGTCGGCAGGATGCCATTCCAAGGTTGCTCCGGGTCGGAACATCGGTGGAATGACACAGCGGCGCCCGGCGCGTCCTTGCTCCAAACGAATGACACAAACGCGAAGAGCCTGTGCTGGGGATGTCCAGACAGGCTCTCATGCGCGATGTGCCGATTACTTGCGCAGTCCCAGCTTCTGGATCAGCGCGGTGTAACGCTCTGCGTCACGGTCTTTCAGGTAGGCCAGCAGGCTCTTGCGCTTGTTGACCATCTTCAAAAGGCCCCGGCGGCCGTGGTGGTCCTTCAAATGGGTCTTGAAGTGCGGGGTCAACTCGTTGATGCGGTCGGTGAGCAGCGCGACTTGAACTTCCGGCGATCCGGTGTCGTTGGTGCCACGTGCGTTGGCCTTGACGATCTCGGCCTTGTGGAGGGTGGTTGCGGTCATTGCTTTCGATTTCCTGTGGAATGAAACCGAGCCAGCCCGACGCCGATGGAGTCAGAGATGCTGCGGTTCCGATTGCTTTTCACTTGCGGTCGCCGGTGAAACCGACCTGCGCCGTGCTCAATTGCCGCCCGAGAGCGTGCAAAAGCCCAGGATTATAGCCTGAGCACCCGCGCCAGCCGTGCGATGCCCTCGGTCAGGCGACTGGGGTCCCTGGACGCAAAACACCAGCGCAACCAGCCTTCGGCCTCGAGCCCGAATGCCACGCCGGGAGCCAGGCCCAGCCCGGCTTCGGTGACCAGGCGCTTGGCAAAGGCCAGCGAGTCGTCTTCGCCCTCGACGCGAAAGAACGCGTACATGCCGCCTTGCGGCGTGGCCACCTGCACACCGGGCAGGGCCGCGAGTTGAGGCAGCAAGGTGTCGCGGCAGGCTCGAAGCCGCTGCACGAGCCCGGGCACAAAATCGCCCGCGCCGTGCAACCCGGCCAATCCGGCGCGCTGCACAAAAACCGGGGCACACGAGGTGTTGAACTCGATCAGCTTGCCCAGCGCGTCCATCAGCATGTCGGGTGCGACGAGCCAGCCCAGCCGCCAACCCGTCATCAGAAAGCTCTTCGAAAAACTGTGGGCCACGACCAGGCGGTCATCGGGCTCGGCGATGTCGAGGAAGCTCGGCGCACAGCCCGGCGAAAGGCGTTCTTCGTCGGCGAAATGAATGCGCTCATAAACCTCGTCGGCGATGATCCAGGTGCCGGTGGTGCGGCAATGCGCAAGAATCGATTCCTGCTCGCTGCGGCTCAGGGTCCACCCGGTGGGGTTGTTCGGCGCATTGATCAGCAACACCCGGGTTCGACGCGTCACCGCCTGCAGCAGCGCATCGAGGTCGAGCCGCCACGCGCCGGCGTCAACCCTCAACGACACGCGCGTGACGCGCGCTCCGAGGATGGCGGGCTGGGCGGTGAGGTTGGGCCACACCGGCACGACCGCGACCACCTCGTCGCCCGGCCCGGCCAGGGCCTGCATCGCCAGCATCAGCGCATTGACACCCGACGACGTGACCGCAATGCGTTGCCACGGCACCGGACGATGCAAGCCACCCACGTAGTTCGACAGGGCCTGGCGCAATTCCGGCAGCCCGAGGTTGTGCGAATAAAACGTCTCGCCGGCGTTGATCGAGCGGGTTGCCGCATCGCGAATGAATTGCGGCGTGGGTTCATCGCTCTCGCCGAACCAGAACGCCAGCACATCGCTGCGGCCCAGCGCGGCGTTGGCGACTTCGCGAATCTTCGAGCCGGGGAGTTGTTGAATGTCGACTCTCATGGGTTCAGGCTGCCACCAGTGGCCAGCGCGGGAGCACGTTGAATGCATAGTCGGACCGGGCCTGCGTGCCGTCGTGCCGCAGCCGCATCGCCGCAGCCAGCGCGATCATCGCCCCGTTGTCGGTGCACAGCGCCAACTCCGGATAGTGCACTTTGATGCTTCGTTTGGCGCATTCCAGGCCCAGCTGTTCACGCAGCCGGGCATTGGCGCCCACACCTCCGGCCACCACGAGGCGCGTGAGGCGGGTGTCGCGCAACGCCTGCAGCGACTTGCGTACCAGCACATCGACGATCGCCTGCTGCGTCGACGCCGCCAGGTGCGCCTTGTCCTGCTCGCACACATTGCTGCCCAACTTGAGCAACTGGGTGCGAACGGCGGTCTTCAAGCCGGCGAATGAAAAGTCGAGGTTGCCGCTGTGCAGCAGAGGCCGCGGCAGCGCAAACGTGCTCGCATCGCCAAATTCGGCCAGCCGGGCCAGTGCCGGTCCGCCCGGATAGCCCAGGCCCATCAGCTTTGCCGACTTGTCGAAGGCTTCTCCGGCCGCGTCGTCGATCGATTCACCCAGCAGTTCATAGCGTGCCACCGCATCGACCCGCATCAACTGGGTGTGCCCGCCCGACACCAGCAGGGCCACAAAGGGAAACTCGGGCGGGTCGGCGGACAGGAACGGCGACAGCAAATGGCCCTCAAGGTGGTGGATACCGATCACCGGCCGGCCCAGCGCCGCTGCCAACGAGCACGCCACGCCCGCGCCCACCAGCAGCGCGCCCGCCAGCCCGGGCCCGCGCGTGTAGGCCACCACGTCGATGTCGGACAGCGTCGCCTGCGCTTGTGCCAGCACCTGGCTCGTCAACGGCAGAACGCGCCGGATGTGGTCGCGCGATGCCAGCTCGGGCACCACGCCGCCGTAGGCCTGGTGCATGTCGATCTGGCTGTGCAACGCGTGGGCGATGAGCGCGGGCGTGCCGCTGCCGTGCGCCCGCACCAGCGCCACGCCGGTCTCGTCGCACGATGATTCGATGCCCAGAACAACCATGGGGCCAGTGTAGGGGCAGGCACCCCTGTGGGCCGCAGTTGCGCGGCTCAACGCAGCTGGCTGGCGACGCCGGGCACGCTGCGCAGGTCTTGGGCCACGTGGCCCTCGTGCAGCACCACCACACGGCTCGCCGATGCAATGGTTTCGGGCCGGTGCGCGACGATGATTCGGGTCAACTGCAACGCGCGAATGGCCTGGTTGACTTCACGTTCGTGGTCGATGTCCAGCGCGCTGGTGGCTTCGTCGAGCAACAGGATCGAGGGCCGCTTGTAGAGCGCGCGGGCGAGCAGGATGCGCTGTTTTTGCCCGCCCGAAATGCTGGCACCCATGTCGCCGATGAGGGTGTGATAAGCCATCGGCATGGCTTGGATCTCGTCATGCACGGCGGCGATTCGCGCACATTGCTCCAACCACGCGGCATCGGGCTGCGGGTCGAAGAAGCTGATGTTGTCGGTGATCGAGCCGGCAAACAATTGATCGTCCTGCATCACCGTGCCGATCATGTCGCGCCAGGCGCGCAGGCCCAGTTGGCGCAGCGGAATGCCGGCCACCTGGATCTCGCCGGTGGACGGCGCATGAATGCCCAGCATCAATTTGAGCAAGGTCGTCTTGCCGCAGCCGGACGGGCCGACGATGGCGATCGATTCACCCGGCTCGATGCGCAGGCTCAGGTTGCGCAACACCGCCGGCTCGGCGTCGGAGTATCCGAAACTCACGCCCTTGAGTTCCACACTGGCGGGCAGGTCTTCGCGCCGCCGCACCGCCATCGGTTCGGCCTCGGGGGCCGCGAGCACGATGTCGGCCAGGCGCTCGCCTTGCAAGCTGAGCATCTTGAGTTCGACCACCTTGTCGATCAGCCCGCTGATGCGCTGCGCAAACTGTTCCTTGTAGGCGATGAAGGCGAACAACATGCCCACCGAGAAACTTTTGTCCAGCACCAGCAATGCGCCCACCCACAAAATGGCAATGCGCTCCAGGCCGAACACCAGCTTGTGCATCACGTCGAACATCAGGCCCAGCTTGCGCGTGGCGATGTTGGCGTTCATCGCGTCGACCACCAGGTTCATGAAGCGCGCCTGGCGATCCTCCTGGCGATTGAACAGCTTGATCGACTGCACCCCCCGCAGCGACTCCAGGAAGTGGCTGGACCGCTTGGCGTCATGGACGATGGCTTCCTCGGTCGCGTCGCGCTGCGGCCGAAAAAAAGCCCAGCGCAGCGCCGCATACGCTGCAACGCTGGCCAACGCAATGCCCGTGAGCAAGCCGCTGTAGACGAACATCATCGCGAGCGTCGCGACGACCAGCAACCCGTCCAGCAGCGCTTCGACGAAGCTGGTGGTCAGCGTCTGCTGAATTTGCTGAACCGCGCCGAAGCGCGACATCACGTCGCCGGTGTGGCGTTTCTCGAACCAGCTCACCGGCAGGCGCATCAGGTGCGCAAACACGTTGCCCAGCCACTGCAGGTTCAAGGTGCTCGACAGGTGCAGCACGGCCCACGACCGGATCGCGCCGGTGCCGACCTGAATCATCACCAACAGGCCGAATCCGATGCCCAGCGTGATGAGCAGGTCGCGGTCGGCGCTGACCAACACCCCGTCCACCACCCACTGCATGAAAAACGGCGACAGCAGCAGGAAGGCTTCGAGCACAAAGGCCAGCGCGAAAATCTGCAACAGCGAGCGCTTGAGACCGGTGACATGGCCGAGCAGGTGGCCAAGCGTGACGCTCTGGCGCTCGGTGCGCGGGCGGAAGTCGGGCTGGGGTGTCAGCTCCAGCACGACACCGGTGAAATGCCGCGACACCTCGGCCAGCGCCATGCGACGCACCCCTCGCGCCGGATCGTGGATCACCGCAACCCCGCGCCGCACCTCCTTGAGCACGACGAAATGATTCAGATCCCAATGCAGCACGCAGGGGAGTTGCAGCTCGGGCAGATGCTCCATCTCGGCGCGCAGCGCGCGCGGATTCAACTGCAGCTGCCCGGCCATTCGAACCAGGTCGGCCAGCGTTGTCCCCTTGAGCGACAGTGAAAATCGTTCGCGCAAGGTGGGCAGGTCGGTGCGATACCCGTGCCGCGCGGCCACCATCGCCAGGCACGCCAGCCCGCACTCGGCCGCCTCGGTTTGAAGCAGCATGGGCAGCCCACGGCGGCCCAGCCCCAGCCGCAGTGTGTCGATAAGGGCCGCGCTCACACCCGCCCCGCGACGCTCAGCAGCGGCTCGAAAATCCATTCGATCAGGCGGCGCCGGTCGAGCTGCACGTCGGCGTCCAACTGCATGCCGGGTGCCAGCGGCTGGGCCTGTCCGTAGGCGGCGACGGATTGCCGGTCCAGCATGACCGTGATCCGGTAGAGCGGCTCGCTGCCGGCCGCGCCGCCAAGAGGCAGTGCCAGCCCCGCCATCTCGCCGGCTTGCAAGGGCGAGCGCGACACCTGGACCACCCGCCCGGCATGGTGGCCGAACTTCTGGTACGGGAAGGCCTGGTAGCGCAGCAGCACCGCTTGATCCGGGCGCACGAACCCGACCGCGCTGGACGGCGCAAACAAGTGCGCCTGCAACTTTGCGTTGGCAGGCAGCAGGCTCGCCAGCGCCGAGGCGGCGTTGACGCTGTGGCCGGCTTCGGCCAGCACGGCCGTGACCATGCCGTCTTGCGGCGCACGCACGACGATGCGGCGCGCCGCCTCGGTTTCGGCCGTTTGCTGGGCGATCGTCGCCAGGTCGCGTTCGATCTCGCCTTGCACGGTTTGCGCCTGCAGCGGCAACTCGCGCCGCTGCGCCTGCAGGCTGCCGATTTCACGCTGATGCGCGGCGCGCTGGCGTTCCAGGCCCTGGGCCTGGGCGCGTATGGCCAGCACCTCTTCCGCCTTGGATTGCACCTGCGCCGCCGAGACAAAGTTCTCGAGGCGCAAGGACTCGAGCCGAAGCTGCGCCGCCTGGGCGAGTTTCAGCCGCTGAGCCTGAAGTTGCGCCTCAGCACCCATTTGCGCCAGTTCCCGGTGCACCTGCTCGATCTGGCGATCGAGCGCCGCCAGGCGTGCCTGCTCCAATTGCTGCTGCTGCCGGGCAGCGCCTTGAAGACTGCGCTCGCGGGTCGCCAGGCTGCTCTTGACGGCACGCTGGGTGTCCCCGGTGGGCGCGGCCTGTTCGATGGCCAGCACGAACAACACATCGCCCTGATGAACCACGCGGCCCTCGGCGACATGGCTTTCGAGCACCGTCGCCCCCTGGGGCGACACCAGGCGGATCACGCCGCGATCCGGCACAAGATAGCCGGCGACGCGGGCCTTGCGCGTGTATTCGCCCAGCATCAGAAAGCTGGCGACGCAGACCAGCACCACGAACGTCAGCGCCGTGAGGAGCGCGAACGAGACAGGCCGGGTCAGCCGAATGCTGCCCAGCCTGTCGCCATGTCGGTGTTCAAGCGATTCAGGTCGAAAGAAATCGGCCACGAGCGCAGTGCAAGAGTGGCCCGACGATGCCGCCCGCGATTGCCGGAAATGTCACCAGGTCCCTTTGGGAGTGAGCATGGCAACCGCTTTCACGCCTCCCGAAACTTGCGTGAGTGCCGTTTCACTCAACGGAATCGGTGGCGCCTTGGCCGCTTTCGCGACGTGCGCTTGTTTGCTGTTGGACGGGCTGATCGAGGGTACACGACGTTGCTTCATGGGTGCTCCAGGGTTGTGGGCTTGCACGCCGGTCGCGTGCAAGACCGCATTCCAGCAAACCCGGAGCGGCGGCGTAACTGTCAAGTCTTACAGGATGGGGCGACCCGCACCTGCACTCAGCGAATCAAGCCAAGTCGCAATGCCCGGAGCACGGCCTGATGCTTGTTGACGCAGCCCAGCTTGTGCATCGCGTTGTTGACGTGCAGCACGGCGGTCCTCTCGCTGATCCCGAGCAAAGCGCCGACCTCCCACGCCGTCTTGCCTTCCATGGTCCAGCGGAGCGATTCGAGCTCGCGCGGCGTCAGCGAAGGCGCACCAGCCGCGGACGGCGCGGGAATCAGGATTCGCAGCGCTGCCTCATGGGCGTGGACCGCAAAGAGCTGAAGGTCGGCGACCAGGCGTGTGAGCTCGCCGGGGTCTGGAGGGACAGGCTGGTCCCGATCGACTCCCACCATGAAATGCCGGCCCTCGGGCATGTGCAGCGCCAGGGCGATGCCATTGCGGTAGCCGAATCGCGCCTGCTCCTCCCACAATTCCCCTTGCCCGCCGCTGACGTACGTGGCCTGGTTCCAGATGATGGGAATACTTTGTCGTTTGCAGTGCTGGGTGACCGGATCCCTGCGCCCCATCTCCGGCTTTTGAAACGTGTCCCGGTAGGCCTGCGGGGTGTTGTCGACCGTGATGAACTCGGCATCGCCCAGAAAATGGTCGATCACCAAGGTTGCCGCGACCGTGTCGAATCCCAGCCGCTTCGCGAACCCAACGACCTCGGACTGAAAATCGGCTCGACTGCGGCTTTGCAAAACCGATGTGAATCCACCTTGAAGCATTCGGCCCCTCAACCCCAATTGCGCACGACTGACGCATCAACTTCAGCAACAGCGGCTGAACACTGACAAGGTTTACAGGTGGCAAGCTTGTCGAACCTCGCCACACTGTCGGAGACTCCGAAGAACCCGTCCAGATCAACCTTCAAGCCCCCGTCCGCAATGATTCCCGCATGGATAGTCTGCGCGTGGCCCACGCTATTGTGGCAGGCCAGTGCCGCACCCGAACTGCAACTCGTCCACCTGGGCACCCGCGTGCTGACCTTCGGCGACCGCGCCGGACTGTGCAGCGGGCAGACGCTGTGGGGTGAATCGTCACCCGAGCGGTCGGCTGGCGTGGCATGGGACTGGGTGCAACTCCAGCAAGGCGTGGTCGCGATCGCCGACCCGCTCGGGCTGATCACCAACCTGAAGCTGCTCGACGCCCAAGGCGACGCGCTGAGCACCCAGCAGATGGCGATTCGCTTGAACGAAATCGTCCACTCCCTGCCCTGGCAGACCGAGGTTGAGCGCGTGTTGATCGATTCCGTTCTTGGAGCTGCGGCATTGCCGGGGTCTGTGGCCTGAAACAGCGTTTGTGAATCCTGATCTGCCGCGCGCGCCGGCCGGAGCCGGTCAATGCTTTTCTTTGGCGTGGTTGATCGAGTACTTCGGAATCTCCACCGTCACGTCCTGCTGCGACAGGATGGCCTGGCACGACAAGCGCGACGTGGGCTCCAGGCCCCAGGCGCGGTCCAGCAAGTCCTCTTCGATTTCATCCATCTCTCCCAGCGACCTGAAGCCATCGCGCACGATCACATGGCAGGTGGTGCAGGCGCAGCTGAGTTCGCAGGCATGCTCCAACTCGACGCCGTTGTCGAGCAGCGCCTCGCAAATGGAAGTCCCCGGCGGCGCGCTGATCTCGGCCCCGTTCGGGCAGTACTCGGGGTGCGGCAGTATCTTGATGACGGGCATGCTCAGACTTCCTCGACACGGCGGCCGGCCAATGCGCTGCGGATTCCCCGGTTCATTCGTTCGGCTGCGAATGCTTCGGTGCCGTTGGCAAGCGCTTCAACGGCGGCGTCGATGGCATGGTGGTCGGTGCCGGTGCGGACCTGTTGCACGGCGGCCAGCAGCACTTCGATGGCCGCATGCTCCTGCGCACCGAGCAGATCACCATCTGCCTTGAGCGCTGCGCGGGTGGCGAGCAACATGCGTTCGGCCTCCACGCGCGCCTCGCGCAAGCTGCGCTCGACCATGTCGACCTCGGCGGTGGTGAAACTCTCGGTCAGCATGCGGGCAATCTCATCGTCCGTCAGCCCGTAGCTCGGTTTGACGGCAATGGCCGCCTCGACACCCGACACCTGCTCACGCGCGCTGACGCTCAACAGGCCGTCGGCATCGACCGCGAACGCCACCCGGACCCGCGCCGCGCCGGCAACCATCGGTGGAATGCCGCGCAGCTCGAAGCGCGCCAGGGAGCGGCAGTCGCTCACCACTTCACGCTCGCCTTGCAGCACATGGATGGCAATCGCCGTCTGGCCGTCCTTGAAGGTCGTGAAGTCTTGCGCCCGTGCGGTGGGAATGGTGCTGTTGCGGGGGATGATGCGCTCCACCAGTCCACCCATGGTTTCAAGGCCCAGCGAAAGCGGGATCACATCGAGCAACAGCAATTCGTCGGCCCCCGCGTTTCCGGCCAGCGCGTTGGCCTGGATCGCGGCACCCAACGCAACCACCTCGTCGGGATTGAGATTGTTCAGCGGGGCCTTGCCGAAGAATTCGCCCACCGCCAGCTGGACCATCGGCATGCGGGTCGAGCCGCCGACCATGACGACGCCGTTGACCTCGGCCTTGTCGATCTTGGCATCGCGAAGCACCTTGCGCACCGCGGCGATGGTTCTAGCCACCAGCGGCCGCACCAGGTTCGCGAACGCATCGCGCGCCACGCGCACCGACAGTTCACCGTTTGACAGGGGGCAGGCCAGCGTCGCATGGTCCGCCGCGGACAGCTTCTCCTTCGCGGCGCGCGCGGCCACCAGCACCGCGCGCTTGTCCTGGGGCGTCTGCGCGCGCAGGCCGCCCTGGGCCAGGGCCCATTCGGCCAGCGCGGCATCGAAATCGTCACCGCCGAGCGCAGAATCCCCGCCGGTGGCGACGACCTCGAACACGCCACGGATCAAGCGCAGCAATGAGATGTCGAAGGTGCCACCGCCCAGATCGTAAACGGCGTACAGACCTTCGGATCCGTTTTCCAGGCCATAGGCAATGGCCGCGGCAGTGGGCTCGCTGATCAGGCGCAACACGTTCAGGCCGGCCAATCGCGCAGCGTCTTTGGTGGCCTGGCGCTGTGCTTCGTCAAAGTAGGCAGGGACCGTGATCACCGCACCGAACAGGTCGTCCGCGAACGTGTCTTCGGCTCGCTGTCGCAGAGCCGCAAGGATTTCAGCCGACACCTCGACGGGAGACTTCACCCCGTCGACCGTTCGCATCTGCACCATGCCGGGCGCATCGACAAAGTCGTAAGGCAGCCTCTCACGCCCCGCAACGTCCAGCAGCCCCCGACCCATGAAGCGCTTGACCGACATGATGGTGTTGGCCGGGTCCAGCGCGGCGTCGGCGAGCGCGCCGAATCCGATCTGGCGCCGACCGTCCGGGAGGTAGCGGACCACCGACGGCAGGATGACTCGCTGCGCATCGTCGGGCAGGCATTCCGCCACGCCATGGCGAACGGCGGCGACGAGTGAATGGGTCGTGCCCAGGTCGATGCCCACCGCGAGGCGCCGCTGGTGCGGATCGAGTGCGCCGCCCGGCTCTGAGATTTGAAGAAGTGCCATGTCGTTATGGTTCCAGGGCTTCCAAACGGTGTTCGACGTCCTGGGCAAAGCGTTCGACGAACATCAAGGCTCTGACCTCCTGAGACGCACCGGCAAAGTCTTGCCGTTGGTCAAGCAGGGCGCCCAACTTCAGCAACGCTTTGCTGCGATGCTCGGTCACCGCGCGGCGCAGCGTCTCGACCTGTTTCAAGGTGCCGGCATCCTCCAGCGCCTCGCGCCATTCCATTTGCCGCGCCAGGAACCCCGCCGGCATCGCCGTGTTGCTTTCGGCGCGGATGGGCGCGCCGTGGAGTTCACAAAGATAGGCGGCGCGCTTCAGCGGGTCCTTCAGGCGCTCGTAAGCCTCGTTGACGCGAACGGCCCATTGCATCGCCACCCGCTGCCTCGCCGCACCATCGGCGGCGAATTTGTCTGGATGCACTTCGGCCTGCAAGCCGCGCCAGCGCTGGTCCAGGTCGTGGCGATCCTGCTCGAAGCGGCGCGCGATGCCGAACAATTCAAAGTCGTCGCTGTCGATCTTCATGGGCAAGAAAAAGGCGCGACCGGTGGCCGCGCCTGCTGTGGCGGCGGCCACCACTACACGCGGAAGGATTCTCCGCAACCGCAGCGATCTTTCTCGCGGGGGTTGTGAAACTTGAATCCCTCGTTCAGGCCCTCGCGCACGAAGTCGAGTTCGGTGCCATCGATGTAGGGCAGGCTCTTCGGGTCGACCAAGACCTTCACGCCGTGGCCCTCGAAGATCAGATCCTCCGGCGCCAGGTCGTCGGCGTATTCGAGCTTGTAGGCCAGGCCCGAACATCCCGTCGTCTTCACGCCCAGGCGCACGCCCACGCCTTTGCCGCGCTTGGTGATGTAGCGCGTGACATGGCGGGCCGCGGCTTCGGTCAAGGTAACGGCCATGGTTCAGTGCGCCAACGTGCCGCCCTGGGCTGCGTTGCCCATCTTGGCCTTGTAGTCGTTGACTGCGGCCTTGATGGCGTCTTCGGCCAGGATGGAGCAGTGAATCTTCACCGGCGGCAGGGCCAACTCTTCGGCGATGTGGGTGTTCTTGATGGTCAGCGCTTCGTCCAGAGACTTGCCCTTGACCCATTCGGTCACGAGAGAACTCGACGCAATCGCCGACCCACAGCCGTAAGTCTTGAATTTTGCGTCTTCAATCAAGCCGGTGACCGGGTTGACCTTGATCTGAAGCTTCATCACATCACCGCACGCCGGGGCGCCGACCATGCCGGTGCCGACGGAGTCATCGCCCTTGTCGAACGAACCCACGTTGCGCGGGTTCTCATAGTGTTCCACCACTTTTTCGCTGTATGCCATGTCATCTCTCCAGGAAACTCAAATGTTCAGTGCGCCGACCACTGGATCGTGCTGATGTCGACACCTTCCTTGTACATGTCCCACAGCGGCGAAAGATCGCGCAGCTTGGCGACGCGGTCTTTCAGGGTGGTGACCACGTAGTCGATCTCTTCCTGCGTGGTGAATCGGCCGATGGTCATGCGCAGGCTCGAGTGGGCCAGCTCGTCACTGCGGCCCAACGCGCGCAGCACATAGCTGGGCTCCAGGCTGGCCGAAGTGCAGGCCGATCCCGAGGACACCGCGATGCCCTTGATGCCCATGATGAGCGACTCGCCCTCGACAAAGTTGAACGACATGTTCACGTTGTGCGGCACACGCTTTTCCGGATGGCCGTTGAGGAAGGTCTGCTCGATGTCCTTCAAGCCGTTGATCAGCCGCTGCTGCAGCATGCGAACGCGTTCGCTCTCGGTGCCCATTTCTTCGCGAGCGATCCGGAAGGCCTCGCCCATGCCGACGATCTGGTGCGTGGGCAAGGTGCCTGAGCGCATGCCACGCTCATGCCCGCCGCCGTGCATCTGTGCTTCGATCCGAACCCGCGGCTTGCGCCTCACGTACAGGGCGCCGATGCCCTTCGGGCCATAGGTCTTGTGCGATGCCAGGCTCATCAAATCAACGGGCAACGTGGCCAGGTCGATCGCCACCTTGCCGGTTGCTTGGGCAGCGTCGACATGAAAGATGATTCCACGTTCACGACACATCGCTCCAATCGCCGGAATGTCCTGGATCACTCCGATCTCGTTGTTCACGAACATCACCGACACCAGAATCGTGTCGGCACGCATCGCGCCCTTGAGTTTGTCCAGATCAATCAGGCCGTCTTCCCGCACGTCGAGATAGGTCACCTCGAAACCTTGCCGCTCCAGTTCGCGCATGGTGTCCAGCACGGCCTTGTGCTCGGTCTTCACCGTGACGAGGTGCTTGCCGCGTGTCTTGTAGAACTGGGCCGCGCCCTTGATCGCCAGGTTGTTCGACTCCGTCGCTCCCGAGGTCCAGACGATTTCGCGCGGGTCGGCGCCGATCAGCGCCGCCACATTTTCACGCGCCTTTTCGACCACGGCCTCGGCTTCCCAGCCCCAGGCATGGCTTCTTGACGCAGGGTTGCCGAAGTGCTCGCGCAACCAGGGAATCATCGCGTCGACCACACGTTGGTCGACCGGGTTGGTCGAGGCATAGTCGATGTAGACAGGGAAGTGCGGAGTCATGTCCATACGCAGAGTTTGCTCAATGTCGCGCCCAGGACAGCCCAGCAGGGTCAAAGGCGCGGGCGTTTGTTACTTGGTGGCGAATGCATTGCCCAGTGCGAACACGGAATTGGGCGCGGTGATCTTGATGGGCTTGACCACGGGCTGCGTGGAGATCGCCCGCTTCACGGGGTGCTCTTCGATGGACACACCTTTGGCCAACTGTTCGTTGACCAGCTTGCGCAAAGAAACAGAGTCAAGAAACTCGATCATCTTGGCGTTCAGGCTCGCCCACAAGTCGTGGGTCATGCACCGTCCCGAATCTTCACCCATGCAGTTGTCCTTGCCACCGCAGCCGGTGGCGTCTATCGGTTCATCGACAGCGACGATGATGTCGGCCACCGTGATTTCCTCGGCCTTGCGACCGAGTGAATAACCTCCGCCCGGACCCCGCGTGCTTTCGACCAGGTCATGGCGCCGCAACTTTCCGAACAACTGCTCCAGGTACGACAGCGAGATCTGCTGACGTGCACTGATGGCAGCCAAAGCCACCGGTCCGGCGTGCTCGCGCAGAGCCAGATCGATCATCGCCGTCACCGCAAAGCGACCTTTTGTGGTCAAACGCATGGGATTCTCCTTAAGGCCAATCTTGGCAAATCAAAAGTAAACCAGGTACCCGATTTCCCCGCTTCCATCGCCTCTTGTGAAGGCTCTGAAATCACTCCATGCGGCCCAAACGAACTGGGCTGAAAATTATCCGAGTGCTTTAGTCGAGTATACCTGAAGCCGACTGATTTGGTCAAGATTGGCGCCAGAAGTTCCCTGCCGCCGACGACCCGGTTTCAAGCCTCGGAACCGGCCCCGGAAATCGGCATCAAGTGGTCGGCGACTGAGGCACCAAATGCCTGTTCCCGCAGCAATGCAAGCTGGTCCCGTACCCGCGCAGCCTTCTCGAATTCCAGATTCCGCGCGTGATCCAGCATTTGCTTTTCCAACTGCTTGATCCGCTTGCCAAGGTCTTTTTCACTCATCGTCTCGATCGCAATGGATTCATTGGCGGCCTTCAGGTCATCTTTGGCGCCCTTATCGCCGTAAACACCGTCAATCAGCTCCTTGACCTTTTTGACCACGCTGCGCGGCGTGATCCCCATCGCCAGGTTGTGAGCCACTTGCTTGGCGCGTCGGCGCTCGGTTTCATCGATCGCCTTTCGCATCGACTCGGTGACCTTGTCGGCATACAGGATGGCCCTGCCGTTGAGGTTTCGGGCCGCCCGGCCGATGGTCTGGATCAGGCTGCGTTCGGAGCGCAGGAAGCCTTCCTTGTCGGCATCCAGGATCGCCACCAGCGAGACCTCGGGAATGTCAAGCCCTTCGCGCAGCAGGTTGATGCCCACCAGCACGTCGAATGTGCCCAGACGCAGGTCGCGCAGGATTTCGACCCGCTCGATGGTGTCCACATCGCTGTGCAGGTAGCGCACCTTGACACCGTTGTCGCTCAGATAGTCGGTCAACTGCTCGGCCATGCGCTTGGTGAGCGTGGTGATCAAGACGCGCTCGTGGATCTCGACCCGGTCCCGGATCTCCTGGAGCACATCATCGACCTGGTGGGTGGCGGGTCGAACTTCGACCGGCGGGTCGACGAGCCCCGTGGGCCGAACCAGTTGCTCGACCACCTGCCCCGAGGTCTCTTTTTCGTAGGCGGCAGGCGTTGCCGAGACATACATGACCTGGCGCATCTTCTTCTCGAACTCTTCGAACTTGAGCGGTCGGTTGTCCAACGCGCTAGGCAACCGGAAGCCATATTCGACCAGCGTGGTTTTGCGGGCTCGGTCGCCGTTGTACATGCCGCCGAACTGGCCGATCAACACGTGGCTTTCGTCCAGGAACATCAACGCGTCGGCGGGCAGGTAGTCCACCAGCGTCGGCGGCGGCTCTCCGGGCTGGGCCGCCGACAGGTGGCGGGTGTAGTTCTCGATGCCCTTGCAGTGCCCCACTTCCTGCAGCATCTCGAGGTCGAAACGGGTGCGTTGCTCCAGTCGCTGTGCCTCGACCAGTTTGCCCATGCCCACCAGTTCGGCAAGGCGCGCGCGGAGTTCGTCCTTGATCGTTGCAATGGCGGCCACAACCCGGTCGCGCGGCGTCACATAGTGGCTGCTGGGATACACGGTGAAGCGCGGAATCTTCTGCCGGATGCGGCCTGTCAGCGGGTCGAGCAACTGGAGCGACTCGACCTCGTCGTCGAACAGTTCGATGCGAATCGCCAGTTCCGAGTGTTCGGCCGGAAACACGTCGATCGTGTCACCGCGCACACGGAACACCCCCCGGCTGAAATCGACATCGTTGCGCTTGTACTGCATGCGAATCAGCTGCGCGATCACGTCGCGCTGGCCCATGCGGTCGCCCACGCGCAGCGTCATCACCATCTTGTGGTAATCGCTCGGGTTGCCGATGCCGTAGATCGCGCTCACCGACGCGACGATCACCACATCGCGCCGCTCGAGCAGGCTCTTGGTCGCACTCAGGCGCATCTGCTCGATGTGCTCGTTGATGGCGCTGTCCTTTTCGATGAACAGGTCGCGCTGCGGAACGTAGGCCTCGGGCTGGTAGTAGTCGTAGTAGCTGACGAAGTACTCGACCGCATTGCGTGGAAAGAATTCGCGGAACTCGCTGTACAGCTGTGCCGCCAAGGTCTTGTTGGGCGCAAAGACGATCGCCGGGCGGCCCATCTGGGCAATCACGTTGGCCATGGTGAAGGTCTTGCCGGAGCCGGTGACACCCAACAGGGTCTGGAAGCTCAGGCCGTCCCGCAAGCCTTCGACCAACTGCGCAATCGCGGTGGGCTGGTCGCCTGCCGGCGGATAGGGGCAAAACAGCTGGAAAGGCGAGCCGGGGTAACTCACGAATTCACCCTGCGGCGCCGGCTCGGCGGCCTCAAGGATGTCGGCGTCGAACAACTGGGTCATGGCAGATAAAATTCCCGCGGTGGACGGCCTTGGCCAAAGTCAAGGCAACCGCAAAGACTAGCTGAATTCCCGTTTTCGCACCCCCCGACTTCCAAGGACTGCCCATGGCCTCCCTTTTCTCCGCCGTTGAAATGGCCCCGCGCGACCCGATCCTCGGGCTGAACGAGCAGTTCAATGCCGACCCCAACCCCGCCAAGGTCAACCTCGGGGTGGGCGTCTACTTTGACGAGAACGGCAAATTGCCGCTGCTCAAGTGCGTCAGAGCGGCCGAAGCGATGATGATGGAGTCGCCCAAGCCACGGGGCTATCTGCCGATCGACGGCATTGCCGCCTACGACAAGGCCGTGCAGGGCCTGGTCTTCGGCGCCGACAGCGAAGCAGTCCAGGCCGGACGCATTGCCACCATTCAGGGGCTGGGAGGCACTGGCGGCCTGAGGGTCGGCGCTGATTTCCTGAAGCGCCTGAACCCGGGCGCCCAGGTGTTGATCAGCGACCCGAGCTGGGAGAATCACCGCGCCCTGTTCGAAGCTTCGGGTTTCGGCGTCGGCCAGTATCCGTACTACGACGCCGCCACCCGGGGCCTGAACTTCGACGCCATGCTGGCGGCGCTCCGGCAGGCCACGCCGGGCACCATCGTCGTGCTGCACGCGTGCTGCCACAACCCGACCGGCTGCGACCTGTCGCTGGGCCAATGGGCGCAGGTCGTCGCCGCTCTCAAGGCCGGCGGCCTGACCCCGTTCCTCGACATGGCTTATCAGGGCTTTGGCGAGGGCATCGCCGAAGATGGCGCGGTTGTGGGCCTGATGATGTCGGCCGGGTTGGAGTTTTTGGTGGCCACCAGCTTTTCCAAGAGTTTTTCACTCTATGGCGAGCGGGTCGGCGCGCTGAGCGTGGTGTGTCCGTCCAAAGACGAAGCCGACCGTGTGCTCAGCCAGCTCAAGCGCGTCATCCGCAGCAACTATTCCACCCCCCCGACACACGGGGCGCAGGTCGTGGCGACGGTGTTGACGACGCCTGCGCTGCGTGCCATGTGGGAACAAGAACTGGCCGAAATGCGCGCCCGCATCAAACAAATCCGCCATTCGTTGCGCGAAAAGCTCGAGGCCGCAGGCCTGGAGCAGGATGTGAGCTTCATCACCCAGCAAAAAGGCATGTTCAGCTACACCGGGATGAGCAAGGATCAAATGCAGCGTCTGCGCAGTGAATTCGGCATCTACGGGGTCGATTCGGGCCGGATCTGTGTGGCCGCGCTGAATGCCAAGAACGTCGACGCGGTGGTTCACGCATTGGCAAAGGTCGCCTGAATCGCCTTCACCGTGCCCGCCCTGCCGGGTCATGAAACCAGGACTGGGCCTGGTTCAACGCTGTTTTTGGGTTACCGCCCCTGGAATGACACGTGCAGGATGTTGTTATTGTTCGTAGAATGCTGCACTGCACAAAATTTACCGCTTCGAACGCCGATCCGCCTCGAAGCTCGCCATTGAAAGTGTCAGAAACCAAAGGCCGACGCCATGCTGTACCAGTTGTATGAATCCCAGCGAGCCCTGCTCAGCCCCTTTGCTGAATTCGCCAGCGCGTCGTCCAAGCTCTACAACCACCCGCTGTCGCTGTTCACGCACACGCCGATGGCGCAGCGCGTGTCGGCTGGCCTGGACCTGATGCACAGGCTGGCCAAGGAATACGAGAAGCCCGAATTCAACATCACCTCGGTCAGCATCGACGGCGTGGACGTCGCCGTTCAGCAACAAACGGCGGTGACCAAGCCGTTTTGCAGGCTGTTGCGCTTCAAGCGCTTCAGCGACAACCTGCCGATGCTGTCGCGCATGAAGGATCAGCCCACCGTGCTGGTCGTGGCACCGCTGTCGGGCCACCACTCGACGCTGTTGCGCGAGACCGTTCGTGAACTGCTGAAGGACCACAAGGTCTTCATCACCGACTGGACCGACGCGCGCATGGTCCCGGCCGAGGGGGGCCCGTTCCACCTCGACGACTATGTGAGCTACGTGCAGGAGTTCATTCGCCACGTCGGCCCGGAGGTCAACGTGATCTCGGTATGCCAACCCACGGTGCCCGTGCTGGCGGCGATCTCCTTGATGGCAAGCGCCGGCGAAGCCACGCCGCGCACCATGACCATGATGGGTGGGCCGATCGACGCCCGCAAGAGCCCCACGGCCGTGAACAACCTGGCCATGAACAAGAGCCACTCGTGGTTCGAGCACAACGTGATCTACCGCGTGCCGGTCAACTACCCCGGCAGCGGGCGGCGGGTCTATCCCGGGTTCATGCAGCACGCGGGGTTCATCGCGATGAATCCGGACCGCCACATGAAGTCGCACTACGACTACTTTCTGGACCTGGTGCGCGGAGACGGTGACAACGCCGACTTCCACCGCGACTTCTACGACGAGTACAACGCCGTGCTGGACATGCCGGCCGAGTACTACCTCGACACCATCAAGACCGTGTTTCAGGACTTTGCGCTGGTCAACGGCACGTGGGTGGTTCGCGGCAACCTGGTCCGGCCGCAAGACATCACAGGCCCCGCGCTGCTGACCATCGAGGGCGAGCTCGACGACATTTCCGGCGCCGGACAAACACGCGCGGCGCACGACCTGTGCACCGGCATTCCCAAGCCACGCCAGTTCCACTACGACGCGGTCGGCGCAGGCCACTACGGCATCTTCTCCGGCCGGCGTTGGCGCGAAGAGATCTACCCGCAGGTGCGCAACTTCATTGCCACCCACCAGGCCAGCGGCGAGAGATCGCAGGACCAGGCGCCGCGCAAGCGCGCCGCTGCCCGCAAGGCCGCCGCACCCCAGGCGTCGGTTGCGCTCAAGAAGGCCGGTGCACGCAGGGCAACGTGATAATCGGGCGGTGATTTCAACCGCCCGGCTGGCCGACCGGATCAACGACGCGCTGCCGCAAACGCAGTGCACACGCTGCGGCTATGCCGATTGCAGCGCCTATGCACGCGCGATCGCGAACCGCGAAGCCGGCATCAATCAATGCCCGCCAGGCGGCCAACAGGGCGTCGCCCGGCTGGCTGCAATCACCGGCCATCCCATCGTCGCGTTGAACCCGGCGCATGGCGTCGAGGGGCCGCGCCGCCTGGCGGTGATCGATGAAGCCTGGTGCATCGGCTGCACCTTGTGCATCAAGGCCTGCCCGGTGGACTGCATCGTCGGCGGGCCCAAGCTGATGCACACCGTCATCCATGATGCCTGCACCGGTTGTGATCTGTGCCTGCCGGTCTGCCCGGTGGACTGCATCGCGATGGTCACCGTCACCGGCGACGACACCGGATGGGCGGCGTGGAGCGCTGCGCAGGCGTCAGAGTCGCGCGAGCGCTACGGTTTTCACCAGTTCCGCCTCGATCGCGACAGGACCGAGCGCGACGCCCGCCTGGCGGGCCAGACAAAAGCCGCGCCCGGGACCAGCGACCCGGCCGAACCCGACCAGAGACACGCGGTTATCGAAGCCGCGCTGGCGCGCGCCCGGTCCAACCGCCCGCGCTGACTCAGGTTGTCAGTTCTTCTCGGCCAATTGATCCAGGATGGCCGGGTTCTCCAGGGTCGACGTGTCTTGCGTGATGGCCTCGCCCTTGGCCACCGAACGCAGCAGCCTGCGCATGATCTTGCCCGAGCGGGTCTTGGGCAGGTTGTCGCCAAAACGAATGTCCTTCGGCTTGGCGATCGGGCCGATCTCCTTGCCCACCCAGTCGCGCAACTCCTTGGCGATTCGCTTGGCCTCTTCGCCGGTGGGCCGGGCGCGCTTGAGCACCACGAAGGCGCAGATCGCTTCGCCGGTGGTCTCGTCGGGCCGGCCGACCACCGCGGCCTCGGCCACCAATTCGGTGTGCGATACCAGGGCCGACTCGATTTCCATCGTGCCCATGCGGTGGCCGCTGACATTCAGAACGTCATCGATGCGGCCGGTGATCGTGAAGTAGCCGGTTTTCTGGTCGCGGATGGCGCCGTCGCCGGCCAGGTAGTACTTGCCCTTGAAGTCTTCCGGGTAGTAACTCTTCTTGAAGCGCTCCGGGTCGCCATAGATGTTGCGGATCATGCTGGGCCACGGCTTCTTGACCACCAGAATGCCGCCCTGCCCCCACGGCACGTCCTTGCCGGTTTCGTCCACCACCGCGGCCATGATGCCCGGGAACGGCAGCGTGCACGACCCCGGCACCAGCGGCGTGGCGCCCGGCAACGGCGTGATCATGTGACCACCCGTCTCGGTCTGCCAGAAGGTGTCGACGATCGGGCAGCGCCCACCGCCGATGTGCTTGTGATACCACTCCCACGCCGCCGGGTTGATGGGCTCGCCCACCGAACCGAGGATGCGCAGCGACGTCAGGTCGTAGCGGTCGGGGTGCGCGGCGGCATTGCCTTCTGCGGCCTTGATGAGCGAGCGGATCGCCGTCGGCGCGGTGTAGAAAATGCTGACCTTGTGGTCCTGGATCATCTTCCAGAAGCGGCCGGCGTCAGGGTACGTGGGAACGCCTTCGAACACGATCTCGGTGCCGCCCAGCGCCAGCGGACCGTAGGCGATGTAGGTGTGGCCGGTGACCCAGCCAATGTCGGCGGTGCACCAGAACACGTCGTCGGGTTTCAGGTCAAAGGTCCACTTGGTCGTCAGCGCCGCGTGCAGCAGGTAGCCGCCGGTCGAATGCTGCACGCCCTTGGGCTTGCCGGTGGAGCCCGACGTGTACAGCAGGAACAGCGGGTGCTCGGCACCCACCCATTCAGGCTCGCAGGTGGCGGGCTGCGACGCGGTGATTTCATGCATCCAGTGGTCGCGGCTGGCATCGAAAGCCACCTTGCCGCCGGTGCGCTGATACACGATGACTGATCTGATGCTGTCGCAGCCGCCCAGCGCCAGCGCCTCGTCGACGATGGCCTTGAGCGGCAACTGCTTGCCGCCGCGGGCCTGCTCGTCGGCCGTGATGACCATCACCGCACCGGCATCTTCGATCCGGTCGCGCAGGCTCTGCGCCGAGAAACCGCCGAACACCACGGAATGCGTGGCGCCGATGCGCGCACAGGCCTGCATGGCCACCACGCCCTCGATCGACATCGACATGTAGATGACGACACGGTCGCCCTTTTTGACACCGCTGGCCTTCAGCGCATTGGCCAGTTTGCAAGTGCGCTCCAGCAATTCGCTGTAGGTGACCTTGGTGACCTTGCCGTCGTCGGCCTCGAAGATGATGGCGACCTTGTTGCCCAGACCCGCCTCGACCTGCTTGTCCAGGCAGTTGTAGGACACGTTCAAGGTGCCGTCTTCGAACCACTTGAAGAACGGCGCCGCGCTGTCGTCCAGCCCCTTGGTGAACGGCGTTTTCCAGGTCACGAACTCACGCGCCAGACGGGCCCAGTAGCCTTCGTAGTCGGCTTCGGCCTCGGCGCACAGCGCGTTGTATGCAGCCATGCCGGACACATGGGCGTTCTTCGCCAGGGCCTCGGGAGGCAGGTAGGTGGGGGTGGCTGTGGTGGTCATGGGCGTCTCCTGCGTGGTTCTGTTGATTCGACAAGTCACACTGCACAGCACCTTAGGCACTGGCTCTTACGAAGGGCTTACTCGAAGGGCGCGCGAACCGGGCCGCACTGCTGTCATGGTGCGCCAACTACAATTTCCGACCATCGGACCCACCCTGAAAGCCCTGCCAATGCCCCAGATCCCCGACCCAGCCAAGGTCCAGTTGCGCCCGATTCCGAATTTCATCTTCATGAGCCGATGGCTGCAATTGCCACTCTACCTGGGGCTGATCCTGGCGCAGTGCGTCTACGTTTTCCATTTCTGGGTCGAACTCGTGCATCTGATCGAAGCCGTTTTCGGCGACAAGAATGCACTCGACATCTTGATCAAAAGCATAGGTTACAAGGGCGACTTCGGCGGCGGCTTGCCCAAGCTCAATGAAACCATCATCATGTTAGTGGTACTTGGCCTGATCGATGTGGTGATGATCTCCAACCTGCTCATCATGGTCATTGTCGGCGGCTACGAAACCTTTGTGTCGAGGATGAACCTGGAAGGCCATCCCGACCAGCCGGAGTGGCTCAGCCATGTGAATGCCTCGGTGCTGAAAGTGAAGCTGGCCACCGCCATCATCGGCATCAGCTCGATCCACCTGCTCAAGACCTTCATCAATGCCGAGAACTACAGCGAGAAAGTCTTGCTGTGGCAGACCGTCATCCACATCACTTTCCTGCTGTCGGCCGTGGCCATTGCCTACACCGACAAGCTGATGGCCCACGGCGCCCCGCCGCCCAAGGCCGACGGCAGCGGTGCTTATCCGGCTCATTGAGCCGCCACCGCCCGCGGCGCGCCCATCAGCAGACCCACCCCGAGCAGCGCCGACAGCAACGAGCCGCCGAGCACGCCCAGCTTGAGCTGGGTTTCGAATTCTGCGGCCTGCCCCTCGAAGGCCAGGCTGCCGATGAACAGGCTCATCGTGAAGCCGATGCCGCACAGCACGCACACGCCGAAGAACTGGCGCATGCCCGCGCCTTCGGGCAGGCCGGCACCGGTGATGCGCATCAGCAGCCACGCGGCCCCGAAGACGCCGACGGCCTTGCCCAGCACCAGCCCGAGCGCGATGCCCAGCGGCACGCCCTGGGCCAGCGTGCCGAGCGATACGCCCTGCAGCGAGACGCCCGCGTTGACGAACGCGAACATCGGCAGCACCGCGAATGCGACCCAGGGGTGGAGCGCGTGCTCGGCTGTCTCTAGCGGCGAGCCGTCGTGGCGGTCGCGCAGCGGAATCGCCATCGCCGTGACGACGCCGGCCAGCGTCGCGTGCACACCCGACTTGAGCACGCAGACCCACACCACCAGGCCGACGACCGCATACGGCCCAATGCTCGTGACGCCGGCGCGGTTCAGCAGCACCAGCACGACGATGCCGGCGCCGGCCGCCGCCAGCATCGGCATCGACAGCTTCACGGTGTAGAACGCCGCGATCACGAGGATCGCGCCCAGGTCGTCGATGATCGCGACCGCGGTGAGAAACACCTTCAGCGAGGCCGGCACGCGCGGGCCGAGCAGCATCAGGATGCCGAGCGCGAACGCGATGTCGGTCGCGGTCGGGATCGCCCAGCCGCGCAGCGCCACCGGGTCGGCGTGGTTCAGCGCCACGTAGATCAGTGCCGGCACCACCATGCCGCCGAGTGCGGCCGCAGCCGGCAGGGAGGCCTGTTTCACCGACGCCAGCTCGCCGGCCAGCACCTCGCGCTTGATCTCCAGGCCAACGAGGAAGAAGAACACCGCCATCCACAGGTCGTTGACCCACAGCAGCAGCGGCTTCGAGAGCACCAGCCATTCGCCGAAACGCAGCTCCCCGCGCATCTCGACGAACTGACGGTACAACGGCGCAAGCGACGAGTTGCTGACGACCAGCGCGACCACGGCCGCGATCGCGAGCACGATGCCTCCGGCGGACTCGGAGGCGATGAAGCGCTTGATGCTGCCGATCACGGTGTGCCCTCGGGTTCAGTAAAATTGGAAGGCATTGTCAACGAGCAAACCCCCATGACCACCACGATTCGCTACGCCGACCTCGTCGAGAGCGTCGCCGGCGCGCTGCAGTACATCTCGTACTACCACCCCGCCGACTACATCCAGCACCTGGCGCGCGCCTACGAAGGCGAGCAGAGCCCGGCCGCGAAAGACGCCATCGCGCAGATCCTGACCAACTCGAAGATGTGCGCCGAAGGCAAGCGGCCGATCTGCCAGGACACCGGCATCGTCAACGTGTTCCTCAAGATCGGCATGGACGTGCGCTGGAGCGGCTTCACCGGCAGCATCGAAGACGCCATCAACGAGGGTGTGCGCCAGGGCTACAACAACCCCGACAACACGCTGCGCGCCTCGATCGTGGCCGACCCGCATTTCGAGCGCAAGAACACCAGGGACAACACCCCGGCGGTGGTGCACATGACCGTGGTGCCCGGCGCCACGGTGGATGTGCAGGTCGCCGCCAAGGGCGGCGGCAGCGAGAACAAAAGCAAGTTCGTGATGCTCAACCCGAGCGACAGCCTGGTCGACTGGGTCATGAAGACCGTGCCCAGCATGGGCGCCGGCTGGTGCCCGCCGGGCATGCTGGGCCTCGGCATCGGCGGCACGGCCGAGAAGGCCATGTTGATGGCCAAGGAAAGCCTGATGGAGCCCATCGACATGTTCGAGCTGAAGGCCCGTGGCCCGCGGAACAAGACCGAGGAACTGCGCATCGAGCTGTGCGACAAGATCAACGCGCTGGGCATCGGCGCGCAGGGCCTGGGTGGGCTCACGACGGTGCTGGACGTGAAGATCGTGATGTACCCGACCCACGCCGCCAGCAAGCCAGTGGCGCTGATCCCGAACTGCGCCGCCACACGCCACGCGCATTTCGTTCTCGACGGCAGCGGCCCGGCGTTCATCGACCCTCCCAACCTGGACCTGTGGCCCGATGTGCAGTGGACGCCCGACTACGTGAAGTCGAAACGGGTCAACCTCGACACCTTGACCAAGGCCGAGGTGGCGAGCTGGAAACCCGGCGACACCTTGCTGCTCAGCGGCAAGATGCTGACCGGCCGCGACGCCGCGCACAAGCGCATCCAGGACATGCTCGCCAAAGGCGAAAAACTGCCGGTGGACTTCACCAACCGGGTCATCTACTACGTCGGCCCGGTCGACCCGGTGCGCGACGAAGTCGTCGGCCCGGCCGGCCCGACCACCGCCACGCGCATGGACAAGTTCACCGAGATGATGCTGGCGCAAACCGGCCTGATCGGCATGATCGGCAAGGCCGAGCGCGGCCCCACCGGCATCGAGGCGATCAAAAAGCACAAGAGCGCCTATTTGATGGCGGTGGGTGGTGCGGCCTACCTGGTGTCGCGTGCGATCAAGAAGTCCACGGTGGTCGGCTTTGCCGACCTGGGCATGGAAGCGATCTACGAATTCGAGATCGCCGACATGCCGGTCACCGTGGCGGTCGACTCCGAAGGCAGCTCGGTGCACACCACCGGGCCAAAGGAGTGGCAGGCGCGCATCGGCAGGATTCCAGTCGCGGTGGTTTGAGTTCGGCCGATGGCGGCCGCGGGTTCAAGCCCGCGGGTGGTGTGCCGCGTGCAGCAGCTTCAGCCGCTCGCGCGCCACGTGGGTGTAGATCGTGGTGGTCGAAATGTCGGAATGCCCCAGCAGCATCTGCACCGCGCGCAGGTCGGCGCCATGGTTGAGCAAATGGGTGGCGAACGCGTGGCGCAAGGTGTGCGGTGACAACGGGACCAAAACCCCGCCTTTCAACGCGTGCAGCTTGATGAGCCGCCAGAACATTTGCCGCGTCATCGGCCCGCCCCGGGCGGTGACGAACAGGGCGTCGCTGGACTGGCCCTTCAGGATGACCGCGCGCGCGCGCGCCAGGTAGCGGTCGAGCCAGGCATGCGCCTCTTCGCCGAACGGCACCAGGCGCTCCTTGGCGCCCTTGCCGGTCACCCGCAGCGCCCCTTCGGTCAAGCCGAGGTGGACCGTTTTCAGCGTCACCAGTTCGCTCACCCGCAGGCCGCTGGCGTACATCAGCTCCAGCATGGTGCGGTCACGCAGCCCGAGCGGGGTGTCGACGTCGGGGGCGCCGAGCAAGGTCTCGACCTGCGCCTCGCTCAGCGTCTTGGGCACGCGCAATGGCTGCTTGGCGGCCAGCAATTTCAGCGTCGGGTCGGCGCAAACCTTGTGCTCGCGCACCGCCCAGCGGAAGTAGCGCCTGAACACGCTCAAGCGCCGATTCGTGCTGGTCGCCTTGCTGCCAGCATGCCGGGCCACGGCGTACTCGCGCAGCGATACTTCCGAGCTGGCGTCCAGCTCGCGGCGCGCCGAACCGGCAAGCCACTGCGCGTACAGAGTCAGGTCGCGCCGATAGGCCGCAAGCGTGTTGGCCGACAAGCCGTCTTCGATCCACAGCGCATCGATGAAGTTGTCGATGGCGGCCAGGCTGAGCTGCAGTGAATCCATGGAGCCTCAAGAAAAAAGGGGAGCCAGGCTGGGGCTCCCCGTTGGCGCTGCCGGTCGAACGAGTCAGTCGATCTTCAGCTGTTGCTGCTCGACCACCTTTTTGTAGACCGCGAGCTCGGCTGCGATCTGCGCACCGAACTGCTCTGGCGTGTTGGCGACGATCAGCGAACCGGTCTCTTCGATGCGCTTGCGCGCGCCCGCGTCTTCGAGCGCCTTTTTCACCGCCGCGCTGATCTTGTCGACCACGTCCCTGGGCATGCCCTTGGGGCCCAGCACGCCGTAGTAGGCCATGCGGTTCACCGGCTCGAGCCCGACTTCCTTGAAGGTCGGAACGTTGGGCAGCGCGGCGAGCCGTTCCGGGGCGGCCACCACGATCGCAATCAAGCGGCCGTCCTTGATGAAGGGCAGCGCCGACGGAATGTTGTCGAAGATGATCGGCACCTGGCCCGCCACCGTGTCGTTGAGCGCCGGGCCGGCGCCGCGGTACGGGATGTGGGTGATGAACGTGCCCGACAGGCTCTTGAACAATTCGGTCTGCAAATGGCCGATGCCGCCCGTGCCCGAACTGGCGTAGGAGTATTTGCCGGGGCTCTTCTTGATTTCGGCGATGAAACCCTTGTAGTCCCGCGCCGGGAACGACGGGTGCACCGCGATCACGTTCGGCGTGGCCGCGATGTTGATGATCGGCGTGAAGTCGGTCAGCGGGTTGTAGGCGAGCTTGGGATTGATGGCCGGGTTGGCCGCGGTGGTCGACACCGTGGCCATGCCCAGCACGTAGCCGTCCGCCGGGGCCTTGATCACCTCCATCGCGCCGACCGAGCCGCCGCCGCCGGCCTTGTTCTCGACGATCACCTGCTGGCCCAGCGCGCTTCCCATTTTTTCGGCGACGATGCGGGCCACGATGTCGGTCGTGCCACCCGGCGCGAACGGCACCACCAGCCGCACCGGCTTGTTCGGGTAGGCCTGCGCCCAAGCGCCTGCGGTGGCGCACAGCGAGAGCAGCGTGGCGACGGTGATCAGGGTTCTGCGATGCATGGGGTGGGTCTCCTTCGAGGTGGTGATACTGGATTGCGAAACTGGACGGCGGCAGCGCAGTGCGGACTCAACCCGCGGCCAGACCCAGCAGCCCGGCCTTGAGCTTCTTGTCGACCGGCTGCTCGCCGATGAAGATCTTCAACAGGCCGGCGTACAAGTCCTCCCCGGCCACCAACGGGCCGCGGGGTGTGCCGTTGAGCACGATGACAAGGCCTTGGCCGGGAATGAAATCGAGGTTGACCACATCGCCCTTGCGCACCTTGCCGATCGCTTCGAGGTTGCGGTTGAACTGCTCGACCCGGTCCTTCATGCCGGCCCGCTCGGCCTCGGTGTTGTTGCGCTGCAGGCTGACCGCGAAGGCCTTGATGAACTCCTTGGTTTCCACGTCGAGGATCATTTTCATCTGCAGGCGTTTGGGGCCCGGCTGCGCCAGCACCTTCGCCGGCGTGGCGGCCTTTTCGGGCAGGTACAGGCCGGCGGCAAACCCCTTCAGCCAGGCGACCGAGCGCAGGCCCACGCCATTGAGAACCAGATCGGTCTCGGCCAAGCGCAGCCGGTCGTCGAAGTTCTGGTCCGCGATGCGCGCGGCCGACGCGCTGACCGCAGCCAGCAGCAGCCCAGCGGCGAAGGCGCCGCGAAGGGCGCCGAACAATCGCTGGGTCATGGTGGGAGAGCGCACGTTGACATGGTGACACAACGCCGGCCAGGCCCATCCCGCCGACCCGTGCTCACGTTCGCCGCGCTTCCCAACGCGGCGGCGCCCGCCTCAGAACGCCGCCCTGAACTGCGCGCCGATGGTTCGCGGTTCGTTGATGAAGCCGGTCAGGTTGTTGAAGTCGATGCCGCCGACCACACGAACCTGGTTGGTGATATTGCGCCCGAAGATCGCCGCCTCGTACTTGCCGTTGTTCCAGTTGTAGCCCAGCCGCAGGCCGCCTTCGAGCAAGGCCTTGCCGGTGTATTCCTTCGCTTCGTACAGGAAGAAGTTGATCTTGCCGCGGTAGGCCCAGTCGGTGAAGACAAACCACTCACCGCCGCTGGCGGCGGGAATGCCGTAACGCGCGGTGAAGTTGAAAACCACCTTGGGCGCCTGGGGCAATGAATTGCCGTTGATCGAAACCGTCGGCGCGAATTTGCCGTTGGCCGGGTCGGCCGGTGCCGTCACCGGGTCGAGCAAGGTGCAGCCACTGGCGCAGCCGTCGACACGCAGCTTGGGGTCCTTGATCTGGGTCTTGTTGTAGCTGCCGCCCAGGCTGACCAGCAGGTTGTCGGTGACAAACGCCTGCAGGTCGATTTCCGCGCCGCGACCCAGGGTCTTGTCGGCATTCACCAGGCGGTTGAAGTTGGCGCCGCCGCCCACCGCGGTGAGCTGCTGGTCCTTGATGGTGAACTGGAACAGGCCGAACGACAGCCGGGCGCGGCCGTTCAGAAGATCGGCCTTGATGCCGGCCTCGGCCGAGGTGACTTTCTCCGAATCAGCCACCGAGAGCGAATCGCCGATCAGCAGCCGGCCCTGGATCGACGGCGCGCGAAAGCCGGTGGCCACGCGCGCATAGGCGTTGGTGTTCTTGTCGACGGCGTAGGTGCCGCTCACGTCCCAGCTGACATTGGAGGCGCTGGTCGCGGTGCTCAGGCGGCCGATGAAGGTGGGGCTGAAGGGCGGCGCCACCAGGCGGTCGGCCACGAAGTCCTTCTTGTCCTTCGTGTAGCGCAGGCCGCCGCGCAGCTTGAGCGCGTCGCTCACGTCGTAGTTCGCCGAGCCGAACAGCGCATACGCCTTGTTGTCCTGGCTTTGTGTGGCGTAGCCGTTTTGCACGCCGCCGCCCAGCGACGAGTAGTTGAAGCTGTCGATGTTGAGCGACTCGTCGAAGTAGTACAGGCCAGCCTGCCACTTGAACGGCCCCTTGCCGGTGGATTCGAGCCTGAACTCCTGCGTGAATTGCCGGTGGTCGGGCATGCCGTCGGCCGATTCGGCGTCGAACGGAATCACGCCGGGGCCGGACTGGCCGGGTGGCAGGAACACCGCGCCAAAGCCGCCGTCGATGTCACCGCGGCTGTAGGCCCGCACCGCCTCGATGCCGGTGATCGAGCTCAAGCCCACGTCGCCCAGGTTCCAGCGCACCCGCAGGTTGCCGCCGGCCTGCTTCAGGCTTTGCTCGTTCTTGCCGTCGGTGGAAATTTTCGAGGCATCGAAGCCGTCCACCAGGTCGTTGGTGCCGGGCTTGATGATGTTGGCGCGAAACAGGCGCGCCGAGCCGTTCAGATCGCGCGCATGAAAATTCGCCAGCGCGCTGAACGTGGCGCTTGGCTTGTAGAGCAGCTGCAGCCGGGCGGCCACGTCGTCATATGCTTCAAACTTCTGGGTCTGGCCGGTGGGCACGGTGTTGCTGACCCAGTCGTCGCGGTGCTGCCCCTGCGCCGATGCGCGCGCCGCCCAGTTGTCGTTCAACGGAATGTTGATTGCGCTCTCGGCATTCAGGCTGCCGAAGCGGCCGAACGACAAGCTGCCATACCCTTCGAGATTGCGCGTCGGTTTGGCGGACTCGAACTTGACGGCGCCGGCCGGCGTGTTGCGGCCGAACAGCGTGCCCTGCGGACCGCGCAGCACCTCGATGCGTTCCAGGTCGAACACCGGAAAGCCTTTCAGGATCGGGTTCTCCTGCACCACCTCGTCGAAGATCAGCGACACCGGCTGCGATGCGTTCAGGTCGAAATCGGTGTTGCCGAAGCCGCGAATGTAGAAGCGCGGGAACGCCCGCCCGAACGACGATTCGATGTTCAGGCTGGGCACACGGCCGGCCAGCTGGCGGATGTCCTGCCCACCGGAATTGAGCACGTCCAGCGTGTCGCCGCTCAATGTGGAGATGGAACTGGGCACGTCCTTGATGTTTTCGCTGCGCCGCTCGGCGGTCACCGACACCGGCTGCAAAACCCCGACCGCGCCGGGCTCGGCCGGCTTGGCGTCTTGCGCAAAGGCCGGCTGCACGCCCGCACCGAACGCAAGGGCCAGCAAGCAGGGCAAAGGCCGGAGCGCGAAGGCTGCGGTCGCAACGGTGGATCTGGAGGCAGGCTTGGGCATGAAAGTGCTCCGAAAGGTGGAGGGGCGGACGCATCTTTCGCAATCGCCATGCCACCGTCAAGCGCCGAACGCAGGCTGCCCGGGCCGGCGTGTCGCGGGCACAACAGCCGCGTTGGCGCTAGGCCGCCAGCGCCCAGGCGATGTGTTCCCGCACCAACGCACTGGCGTCGTCACAGCGTTCACGCAAAGCGTGCCTCACGCCCTCATCCGCGCCGGCGCGCAAGGCGTTGCCCAGCGCCACGGCCAGGTTGCGCTGCCAGCGCTGGAAGCCGATGCGGCGGATCGCGCTGCCCTCGGTGCAGCGCAGGAACTCGGCTTCGTCCCACGACCACAGCTGCAACAGGGTGGCCTTGCTCACCGGTGCGCGGGCGTCGAAATCCGGCAGGCCGCTGCGCTGGGCGTACTTGTTCCAGGGGCAGACTAGCTGGCAGTCGTCGCAACCGTAGATTCGGTTGCCGATCAACGCGCGCAACTCCAGCGGGATGGGCCCGTCGTGTTCGATCGTCAGGTAGGAGATGCAGCGCCGCGCGTCGAGCCGGTACGGCGCCACGATGGCCCGGGTCGGGCACACGTCGATGCAGGCGCTGCAACTGCCGCAATGCGGCGCCACGGCGGGTGTGACCGGCAGCGCCAGGTCGATGCAGATTTCACCCAGGAAGAACATCGAGCCGGCCTCGCGGCTCAGGGCCAGCGTGTGCTTGCCGCGCCAGCCGATGCCGCTGCGCGAGGCCAGTTCCACCTCCAGCACCGGCGCCGAATCGGTGAACACACGGTGGCCGAACGGGCCCACCGCATCGGCGAGCCGATCGGCCAGGGCCTGCAGCCGCGAACGCATCACCTTGTGATAGTCGCGGCCACGCGCATACGTCGACACGCTGGCGTGCCCAGGGTCTTGCAGGCCACGCCATTCCACGGCCTGCCAGTCCTGCGGCGTGGCGCGCGGCAGGTAGTCCATGCGCGCGGTGATCACGCGCACGCTGCCCGGCACCAGTGCGGCCGGCCGCGCGCGCTTGAGCCCGTGCGCCGCCATGTAGGCCATGTCGCCGTGAAATCCGTTGTGCAGCCACGCCAGCAGGCCGGCTTCCGCGGACGACAAGTCCACATCGGCCACACCGATCTGGGAAAATCCCAGTTGCGTGGCCCAGCCGCGCAGCTGTGTCAGCAGCGCTTGCCCATCAACCATTCGAGCATCGGTCATTTGTCCATTCTAGAAACCCGCTCCCTTCTGTGGCCCGACGAGTCCGCCTGCGCCGCCTGCGCGGCGGCACTGGCGCAGCAACCCGGCATCGACAACGCATTCATCGAACTGCAAGGCCCGCTGGGCGCCGGCAAGACCACCTTCGCGCGCTACCTGTTGCGGGCGCTCGGTGTCACCGGCACGATCAAGAGCCCGACCTACGCCGTGATGGAGCCGTACGACTTGCCGGCCATGACCATCCGGCACTTCGACTTCTACCGCTTCAACGACCCCCAGGAATGGGAAGACGCCGGCTTTCGCGATGTGTTTGCCGATGCCGGCCTGAAGCTGGCCGAATGGCCCGACAAGGCGGCGGGCCTGTTGCCCACAGCCGACCTGGTGATCACCATCGACACCGCCGCCGACGAACAACGCCAGGTTCGATTCAGCGCGCACACCGAGCGCGGGCGGGGGTTGTTGCCATGATGCGCGTCGACCGCCGCCGGGCCCTGCGCGGCATGGGCATCGTGGTGCTGACGCTGGGCGCGCGCGAGCTGGCCTTTGGCGCCACCATCGTCGCGGTGCGGGTGTGGCCGGCGGCAGACTACACGCGGGTGACGATCGAATCCGACTCGGCGCTGGTCGAGCGGCATTTTCTGGTCGCGGAGCCGGGCCGCCTGGTGATCGACATCGACGGGCTGGAGCTGAGCCCCGAGCTGCGCGAGCTGGTCGGCAAGGTGCTGCCCGACGACCCCTTCATCGCCCGCCTGCGCGTCGGGCAGAACCTGCCCCGCGTGGTGCGCCTGGTCATCGACCTGAAGCAGCCCACCGCGCCGCAGCTGTTCACGCTCGCCCCGGTGGCGGCGTACCAGCACCGCCTGGTGTTCGACCTGTACCCCACTCAGCAGCGCGACCCGCTGCTGGCGCTGATCCGCGAAAAGGAAAGCGCCGAAAAAAGCGCGGCCAGGGCGGTGCAGGACGCGCTGGGCGAGTTCATGGGCAAGATGGACAAGCCGCTCGCCACCGCGCCGGCGGCGTCCAGCGGTGCGCCCACGTCGCCGTATGCGGCGGCGCCAGCGCCCTCCCCCGCGGCCTCGGCCCCGCCACAGCAGACCCCAGCGCCCGCTCCGCCGCCGCTGGCAGCGGCCCAGGCCCGGCTCGACCGGCTGGTGGTGGTGGCCCTGGACCCCGGCCACGGCGGCGAAGACCCCGGCGCCAGCGGCCCCAGCGGCCTGCGCGAAAAAGACGTGGTGCTGGCCATCGCGCTGCAACTGCGCGAACGCATCAACGCGATCCCCGGCATGCGGGCGATGCTGACGCGCGATGCCGACTACTTTGTCCCGCTGCAAGACCGGGTTCGCAAGGCCCGGCGTGTGCAAGCCGACCTGTTCGTCTCGATCCACGCCGATGCGTTCCTGACGCCCAAGGCGCGCGGCGCCTCGGTGTTCGCGCTCAGCCAGAACGGCGCCAGCAGCTCGGCCGCGCGCTGGATGGCCGACAAGGAAAATGCCGCCGACCTGGTGGGCGGCGTCAACATCAAGGCGCGCGACCCGACCATCCTGCGCACCCTGCTCGACATGAGCACCACCGCGCAGATCAACGACAGCATGAAAGCCGGCAACGAGGTGCTGGGCCACATCGGCAAGGTCGGCCACCTGCACAAGTCGCGGGTCGAACAGGCCGGCTTCGCGGTGTTGAAGGCGCCCGACATCCCGTCCATCCTGGTCGAAACCGCGTTCATCTCCAACCCGGAAGAAGAAGCCAAGCTGCGCGACCCGAAGTACCAGCGCCAACTGGTCGACGCGCTGGCCACCGGCATCAAACGCTACTTCGCGAAGAACCCGCCGCTGGCGCGCCACAGGGTGCTGTAGGCTGCGTTGTCACGCTCCAAAGGACTCCCATGCTGCACCCCCAGGCCAAGGCCCTGCTCAAGATGATGGACGAACGCGGCGTGCCGCCGGTGCATTCGCTGAGCCCGAGGGAGGCGCGGCGCGCCTACCTTGAGCGGCGCAGCGTCACGCAACCCGCGCCACCCCCGGTGGCCGATGTGACGCCGCTCACCGCGATGGGGCCGCACGGCGACATTCCACTGCGGCTGTACCGCCCGCTGCTGGCGGCCGACCCGGGCGCGAGCGGCGTGCAAGCGCTGCCCGTGCTGGTGTTCTTCCACGGCGGTGGCTGGGTCATCGGCGACCTCGACAGCCACGACACGGTGTGCCGCGAACTGGCCAACGGCGCCGGCATCGCGGTGCTGGCGGTCGACTACCGCATGGGCCCGGAGCACCGGTTCCCGGCCGCGGTGGACGACTGCATCGCCGCCACCCGCTGGGCCCACGCACACGCCGCGCCACTCGGCCTGGACCCGGCCCGCATGGCCGTCGGCGGCGACAGCGCGGGCGGCAACCTGGCGGCCGTGGTGGCCATCGCGTTGCGCAGCGAAACGCAGCTGCGGCTGGCCTACCAGTTGCTGATCTACCCGGCCACCGACATGCGGCGCGGCGCACCATCGCACACCCACAACGGCGACGGTTACCTGCTGACCCGCGACACCATCCGCTACTTCCACGACCACTACATCACCGATCCCGCGCACGACCTCGACTGGCGCGCCTCGCCCTTGCTGCACCCCGACCTGAGCCGGCTCCCGCCGGCGCTGGTGCTGACCGCCGGCTACGACCCGCTGCGCGACGAAGGCCTGCAGTACGCCCAGGCCCTGACCGAGGCGGGCAACCGCGCCACGCACATCTGCTTCGAGCGCCAGATCCACGGCTTCTTCCTGATGGGCCGGGTGATCGACGAAGCCAACGTGGCGGTGGCGGTCTGCGCGGCCGAGTTGAAGCGCGAACTGGCACGCCGTTGACGCACCGCTGACGCACCGCTGACGAACCGTTGACGCAGCGCTGACGCACCGCTGACGCACTGGGCAACCAAACCATCGGCGCGCCGCGACGCGCGGTTTTCAGCGCACCAGCAGCATCGGCACCGTGCAGCCGGCCAGCACCTTGGTGGCCACCGACCCGAGCACCAGGCCGGTCAACAACCCGTGGCCGTGCGAGCCCATCATCAACAGGTCATAGCGGCCGGCTTGCGCGAGCTTGGCGATTTGCTCGGCGGGGGGGCCGACCTTGCTGACGAATCGAGCGTCGATGCCTTGCGCCTTCAGGAAGGTCCGGATCGGCTTGAAAACCCTCTCGGCTTCGTCCGTGTAGTGGCCCTTGACCAGGGCCTTGTCGATCATCTTCGCCGCATTCGCGGGCACCGCCGGCACCGCAGTGACCACCGTGTACTGGTGGTGCGAACCCAGCCATTCGTCATGCGCTGCCAAGTAAGCCAGCATGCGCTTGGTGAACGAGCTTCCGTCGACGGCAACCAGAATTTTCATGGGCGTGTCCTCGGGTGGTGCGCGCCATTCTGTGGGTGCGCCGGCCGGGATGGGTTGACCGGCGTCAAGTGGGTCGATCTTGCTGGCCACCGCGAAGCCGCAACGCCTGCAGCCCGCGCAGGTTGATCAACTTGCGCCAGCGCGGCGACTCTTCGGCCAGCGCCAGCGCGGGATAGCGCCGCGCAGCAAGCGCGTGAGCGCGATCTGCGCCTCCAGCCGCGCCAGCGGTGCGCCGACGCAATAGTGGATGCCGGCGCCAAAGGCCAGGTGAGGGTTGGGCGAGCGGCCGATGTCAAACCGCTCCGGGTCGGCAAACACAGCCGGGTCGCGGTTGGCCGGGCCGAGCATGAAATAAATCGTCTGGTCAGTGGGGATCACGACGTCGCCCACCGCATACGGCCCAACCGTGTGGCGCGACACCATGTTGACCGAGCCCTCGAAGCGCAGCGCCTCCTCGACGGCGCTGGCCATCAACGACGGCTCGGCGCGCAGCCGCTCCAGCTCGCGCGGGTGGCGCAACAGCGTCAGCATGCCGTTGCCGATCAGGTTGGTGGTGGTGTCGTGGCCGGCGATGAACAACAGCACCAGGTTGCCCAGCAGCTCGTCTTCGCTGAGCGCACCGTCGTCGTCCTGCGCGGCGATCAGCAGGCCGAGCAGGTCGTCGCGCCGGCCGCTGCCGCGATGCTGCGCGATGTGGCCGCGCAGGTAGGCGATCATCTCCATCGCCGCCTGGTTGGCCGCCACGCGCAGCTCGCGCCGTGTCACCGGCTCGGCGATCACCGCCAGCGCGTCCGACCAGAGCTTGGTCTGCGCGAAGTCCCCGGGTGGCAGCCCCAGCACGTCGCAGATCACGCGCACCGGCAGCTGTTGCGCCAGGCTGCCCATGAGGTCGAATTCGCCGTCGGCCGGAAGCGCCGCGAGCAGTTCGTCGGCAACCGCCACGATGCGCTCGCGCAGCGCCTCGATCACCGGCGGCTTGAATGCGCCGTTGACCAGCCGGCGCAGCCGTGTGTGTTTGGGCGGGTCGTTGAACAGCATCCACGATTCGATGGTGCGCTCCAGGGTCGAGTCGGCCAGGAACGGGCGCAGCTGTTGGTAGACCGGCATGCGCCAGACCTCGCGGCTGAGGTGCGCGCTGCGCAACCCGGCGCTGACATCGGCGTGGTGGCACAGCAGCCAGATGCCGAGCACATCGCGCGCAACCCTTCCGTTCTCGCGCAGCGCTCGCAGCAGCGTGTGGGGGTCGTCCCGAAAGGCCGGGTCGCGCATGTCCACCGGCGCGGCCGGACCGTTGGGCGAAACAAGCTCAGCGTCCATCGAAGCCTCCCGGGCAGGTGTGATGTTGGGCCGAACGATAGCCCGATTCGATGCCGCGCCAGCCTCCGACCAACGCCGACGAAGCGCGGTCGACGAACGCGGTGGGCCAGCGGCGATCGAGCGCGGCGCCATCACCTCGGCACGCTCAGGGCAGCCGCGTGATGCGCGGCTTTTGCAGCCCTGCGGCGGCCGGGTCGTAGGCCGGCAAGCCGGGCGCCTTGAAATTGCCCAGGTAGGCGGTCAAGGCATCGATGTCCTGCGCGCCGCCCACCGGTGCGGTGCCGGCCGCAAAACTGGTGAAGGCGTCACCGCCGCTGGCCAGAAAATTGCTGATCGTCACGCGGTAGGTTCTTGCGGGTTGCACCAGGCTGCCCAGCGCATCGACGATCTGCTCGACCAGCGCGCCATTGGCGTCGACCCGCCGCATGTCGGACACCCGCGCGTCGCAGCCCTTGGCCGGGTCCCAGCTGTACTTGAAGCCGGCCGACGGAATCAGCATTCGCTGCTGCACCTGCCCGCGACAGCCGGCGAACTGCTGCTCCAGCGCGTTCTTGAGGTCCTGCGCCGTCAGCGTCAGCGTCACCAGGGTGTTGCCGAACGGCTGCACGCTGAAGGCTTCGCCATAGGTGATGTTGCCGTCGCCCTCGCCCGCCGGGCTGGCCGGGAAAGTGAAGCCGGACGCGCGCACACCGCCCGGGTTCATGAACGCAATCAGCGCGGCGCCAAAGCCGGCGGGCGCCGTGGCCGCCGTGGCCGCCGTGGCCGCAAGTTGCGAGTCGGCGATCAACTCGCCGGCGGGCATGTTGCCGGCGGCGTCGACGCTGTTGGGCAGTGCGGCGCTGATCGATCCGATCACCTGGTTGGCCAGCGGCGACACCAGCGTGTTGTAGGCCTCGACCAGGTTCTTGACCGACGGGTCGGCGGCAATCGCGCGGTTGATGTCGGCATCGCTGCGGTCGACCAGCCGGTTGGTCACGGCCACCTCGGTTGCGTCGCGGGTTCTGCGGCTGATCGTCAGGTCGATGTCGGTCAGCACACGGCCGAATGCACTGGCGCTGGTGACGGGCACCCGCCGGCCGCGCGCGTTGGGCAGGCCGGTCGGGCGTGGGGTGCGGGTCAGAACGCCGTCGACGGACATCACATCGACGGTGTTGGCCGAACAGTTGTAGGCCGCATGGGTGTGCCCGCTGACCACCAGATCGACCGCGTCGTGCAGCCGCGCGACGACCCGGGCCAACTCGGACCCGGCCAGGTTGCCGTCGCAGCCATTGATGTCGGACAGGCCGCTGGGCTGCAAGCCGCCCTGGTGCACCAGCACCACGATGGCCTCGACGCCGCGGGCACGCAGGCGCGGCACCAGCGCGTTGACGGTGTCGGCCTCGTCGAGGAACTCCAGCCCCGCCACGCCGGACGGTGTGACGATGGTCGGCGTGGCCTTGAGCGTCACGCCGATGAAGGCCACGCGCACGCCGTCGAAGGTCTTGATGCTGAACGGCCGCAACAAGGGCCTGCCGGTGCGGGTCGACAGCACGTTGGCCGCCAGCCACTTGAACCGGGCGCCCTCGAACGGCACTGGCGTGCCCACCCGCGCGCCCTGGCAGCTGTTGGGTTCGCGCACGCCGTTGGTTTCCTTGCAGCCGCCGTGTTGAAGGCGCAGCAATTCGGCCGGCCCCTTGTCGAATTCGTGATTGCCGACCGAGTTGAAGTCGACCCCGATGCGGTTCAGCGCTTCGACCGCGGGCTCATCGAAGAACAGCGCCGACACCAGCGGCGAGGCGCCGATGAAGTCGCCCGCGCCGACGACCACATGATTCGGGTTCTGCGACTTCAGCCGCTTCACGTAGGCCGCCAGGTAGTCGGCGCCGCCCACGGCAGGCCGCTGCGCCGCTGGAATGCCGGTGTTCTGGCCGAAGCTTCCCGGCGACTGCAGGTTGCCGTGAAAGTCGTTGAAGCCGATGACCTTCACCTTGACCAGCTTCTTGTGCCGGCCCGGCCTGGCGTGGCCGTGGCGGCCCTCGGCTCGAACGTTCCGGTCGAGTTCGGCCAACAGTTGCTCGGCAGACAAGACGACTGCGCGGTCCGCAAGGTCGGACGCCATCGTGCCGCTGCCGGCAGCGTTGGCCGCAAGAGCGAGCAGCGCGGCGAGCGCGCCTGCGGCAAGGGCGGTGGAGGTGTGCGGCATGGCTGTCCTTGATCAAGTGCGACCGAACGCGGGCGGGTCTCAACGCCGCTGACCGTCTCACAGTATCGCGACAACGGTGTGACCCGGCGTAGGATCACGGCACCAAGATTTAAAGGCCTCGCGATGACCCAGCCCCAAGCCGTTCTCGTCGTCGGCGCCGGTGACGCCACCGGCGGCGCCATTGCCCGGCGCTTCGCCCGCGAAGGTTTGATCGCCTGCATGACACGCCGCCGTGCCGACAAGCTGACGCCGCTGGTCGAACGCATCCGCGCCGACGGCGGCCAGGCGCACGCCTTCGGCTCGGATGCGCGTGACGAGGCGGCGGTGGCCGCGCTGGTGGCGCAGATCGAACGCGAGATCGCGCCGATTGGAGTGGCGGTGTTCAACATCGGCGCCAACGTGCGGTTCGGCGTCACCGAGACCACCGAACGGGTGTACCGCAAAGTCTGGGAGATGGGCGCGCTGGCGGGCTTCTTGATGGGCCGCGAAGTGGCCCGGGTGATGCTGCCGCGCGGGCACGGCAGCATCCTGTTCACCGGCGCCACCGCCAGCTTGCGCGGCTCGGCCGGCTTCAGCGCGTTTGCCGGCGCCAAGCACGCGTTGCGCGCGCTGGCGCAAAGCATGGCGCGCGAACTCGGGCCGCAGGGCATTCATGTGGCGCATGTGGTGATCGACGGCGCGATCGACACCGCGTTCATTGCGCAGAACTTTCCCGATCGTTACGCACTGAAGGATCGCGAAGGAATCCTCAACCCGGATCACATCGCCGACAACTACTGGCTGTTGCACCAGCAGCAGCGCAGCGCCTGGACCCACGAGCTGGACCTGCGGCCCTGGATGGAGGCGTGGTGAACACGGAGCAAGCATGAACAAGACGATCGAGTTCTTTTTCGACTTCGGCAGCCCCACCACCTACCTGGCGCACACGCAGTTGCCCCGCATCGCGGCCGAGTGCAACGCGCAGCTGGTCTACCGGCCGATGCTGCTGGGCGGCGTGTTCAAGGCCACCGGCAACAGCAGCCCGGTCACGGTGCCGGCCAAGGGCCGCTGGATGGGCGACGACATCGCGCGCTGGGCCCGCCGCTACGCGGTGCCGTTCGAGTTCAATCCCGATTTCCCGATCAACACGCTCACGTTGATGCGCGGTGCGGCAGGCCTGCAAATGCGCCAGCCCGAAGCGTTCGGGCGTTATGTCGATGCGGTGTTCGGCGCGATGTGGGTGGCGCCGCGCAAGCTGGGCGATGCCGCGGTGCTCGCTGCCACGCTGGGTGAAGCGGGATTCGATGCGACCGCGTTCGCGGCCCTGGTCAACGACCCGGAGGTCAAGGCCAGGCTGGTGTCGAACACCGAAGAGGCCGTCGCGCGCGGTGTGTTCGGCGCGCCGAGTTGCTTCGTCGGCGAGCAGCTGTTCTTCGGCCAGGACCGGCTCGACTTCGTGCGCGAGGCGCTGCAGCGCGGCGGCTGATCCCTGCGGCCGGGCTGGGCGCCGGGCCCGGTGAGGGGAACCCCACGCATGCTGGGGCGGCGCGCTGCGATGGCGCGGTTCAGCGGCTCCGCGCATGTCTCAACTGCAACCCGCCCCCGAAGGAGCCGCAATGGACACCACCCTCCCGCGGTGCGACACCGGCGGTGCGATTGAGTGCCAGCTTCAAACCCGCGCAGCCGCGTTTCAGCTGCAATCGCACCGAACCAGTGAACCGTCGGCGACGCCGGGTTCCACGCTGCGCCAACGTGGGAGCGGGGAATCTTTCACATGCGATCGGTCGGGCGCAGCGCACCGCGGCGGGTCGACGAAGACGGTGGCGTCGCTTACGCGCGTTGCTGGTCGGGCGATTGATCGAGCAGTCGACTGACGATGGCGAGAATTTGCCTGGCGGCCTCGGAGATGTGGCTCTCCATGGCGTCCCTGGCCTGGTCCGGACGGTGCTGCCGACACAAGGCGATGAGGTTCATGTGCTCGTCGTGCGCCTGCTGGCGGATCGAGGCAATGACGGCCTGGAAGCGGAAGTAGCGCTCCGACTTCTCGTGCAGGGCTCGCACGATGTTCAGTGCCAGGGGGCGGCCCGCGGCGCGATAGAGCAGCTCATGGAGTTGCCAGTTCAACTGCCCCCACAACGATGCATCGGCCGTGTCCATCCGCAGCACCAGCCGTTCAGCGCGGTCGAGTTCCACGTCCGTGATGCGGCCGGCCGCTTCATGGAACAGCCATGGCTCCAGGCGCAGGCGCAGGTCGAAGAACTCTCGCACCTCTTCGGGGGAGAGCATCGAGACGTAGGCGCCGCGATGCGGCACCACATCGACCAGCCCCTCGGAACTGAGCAGGCGAATGGCTTCCCGCAGCGGGATGCGGCTCACCCCCAGTTGATCGGCCAGAGCCTCCTGGCGCAGCGCGGCGCCGGGGGCAATCAGGCCCGACAGGATGCGCGAGCGCAGGTCGTCGACGACCAACTCGACCGCAGTCTTGCGAATGATGCGGCCCGGCGCGGCTTTGGGAGATTCGACGATCGCAGACGCCATGGCGGAGAGGTCCTCAGCAAGGTCCCGGTGTTCGTCCTGCATTGTCGGTTGTCCTTGTGGGGGGGCCTGCGGTTGAGTTGCAGCGTGCCTGATCCGGTGCAAACGCGTGGGCTGAATCAGCGCCTCGGGGGACTCTTCTGCGGGGAATCCCGGTGCATGAAAAAAAGAGCTTGCGTGGGCTCTACAAGCATCCTACCATTTGATTGTATCCAATATCCAGGATACATAAATGATCCGTCCGAGTCTGTTTGCCCAGCCTCGTGTCACCCGTCGTCACCTCCAGAAATTCACAAGTTCCGAGAAAGGCCCAAAAGCATGAGCACCATCCAGTGGAAGGGCGTCTTCCCCGCCGTCACCACCAAGTTGAAACCCGACTGCACACTCGACCTCGACGCGATCCGCGCCGGGCTGGAGCGCCTCATCGACGCCGGTGTCGGCGGGGTCGTGATGATGGGCATGGTGGGCGAAAACGCCCAGCTGTCGCCGCCCGAAAAGCTGGCTGTGTTGCGCGCGGCCAAAGAGGCCATCCAGGGCCGGGTGCCGCTCGTTTCGGGCCTGGCCGAAACCAGCACCGAGAAGGCCGTCGCGTTCGCCGTGGAAGCCGAGCACATCGGTGTCGATGGCCTGATGGTCTTCCCCGGCCTGACCTACAAGTCGGACACGTACGAAACCGTCGCTTTCTACAAGGCTGTGGCCCGCGCCAGCAGATTGCAGATTCTGCTGTACAACAACCCGCGCGGCTACGGCGTCGACCTCAGCGCCGACGTGATCGCGCAGCTGCTCGAAGAAAAGACCATCGTCGCCGTCAAGGAAGAGTCGTATGAAACGCATCGGATCACCGACCTGACCACCCGCTTCGGCGAGCGCCTGGACGTGGTCTGCGGCGTCGACAACCTGATCATCGAAAGCGCGGCGCTGGGCGTGACTTGCTGGGTCTCGGGCATGGCCAACGCCGTGCCGAAAGCGTCGGTCGATTTGCTCAGGCTCGCGATTGCGGGCGACTTCGTCAAGGCGCGCAAGCTCTACGCCGCGCTGGACCCGCTGTTCTACCTGGACACCGTGGTCAAGCTGGTGCAGCACATCAAGCTCGCCGAGCACATCGCCAGCGGCAGCGCCGAAACCGCGAAGCCCCCACGCCTGAACCTGGTTGGCGCCGAGCGCGAACGCACCATCGCCATCACCAGGAAGACCCTCGCCGACTTGAAGGCATTGGGCTACTGACCCATGAACCACACCTTCTTCTGCATCGACGGCCACACCTGCGGCAACCCGGTGCGCCTGGTCGTCGGCGGCGCGCCGGCGCTGGTCGGCAGCAACATGATCGAACGCCGCGCCTACTTTGAGCAACACCTCGACTGGGTGCGCACCGCGCTGATGTTCGAACCGCGGGGCCACGATGTGATGTCGGGCACGATCACCTACCCGCCCACGCGGGCGGACTGCGACGTGGCGATTCTCTTCATCGAGGTCAGCGGTTGCCTGGCGATGTGCGGCCACGGCACCATCGGCAGCGTCACCTTCCTGATCGAGAACGGCCTGGTGCAGCCCAGGCAACCCGGCGTGTTGCGACTCGACACGCCGGCCGGCCTGGTCACGGCGCACTACAAGCTCGACGGCCAACTGGTCGACTCGGTGCGGCTGACCAACGTCGCATCGTTCCTGCACTCCCGGGACCTGTCGGTGGCTGTGGACGGGCTGGGCGAGATTCGCTTCGACGTCGCCTACGGCGGCAACTTCTACGCCATTGTCGAGAGCCAGCCTGGCTATGCCGACCTGTCGGACCTGAAGCCGTCGGACATCCAGCGGTTCAGCCCCGAACTGCGTCGCAAGGCGAACGACAAGTACAGCTTCGTGCATCCCGAACAGCCGCAGATCCAGGGGCTGTCGCACGTGATGTGGACCGGCGCGCCGAAGGCGGCCGGCGCCAGCGCACGCAACGCGGTGTTTTACGGCGACAAGGCGATCGATCGCTCGCCCTGCGGCACCGGCACCTCGGCCAGGCTCGCGCAACGGGTGGCCAAGGGGCAGCTCCAGATCGGCCAGCCCTTCGTGCACGAAAGCATCATCGGCACCTGCTTCACCGGCATCGCGCTGGAGGCCACGCGCGTCGCCGGGTTCGACGCCATCGTGCCGAGCGTCGAAGGCTGGGCGCGGGTGACGGGCCACAACACGATCTTCGTCAACGACCGGGACCCGCTTCACAAGGGCTTCCTGCTCACGTGAGCGCGGCGCCATGCCTCAGCTGATCGTCGTGGGTGCCGGCATCGTCGGCCTGAGTTGCGCCTGGGCGGCACAGCGGCGCGGCTGGCGCGTGACGCTGATCGATCGTGCGTTCGAAGGCGATCGCGCGTCGCACGGCAATGCCGGCGGCATCGCCGTCACCGAGTGCATCCCGCTGAGCTTGTCCGGGCTCGGCCTGCTGCCGTTGAAGTGGCTGCTCGACCCTTTGGGCCCGTTGGCCGTGCGCGCCCGCCACGCGCCGCGGCTGTGGCCCTGGTTCCTCGCCTTGCGAAAGGTTGCCGAGCCGGCCAACCACTGGCGCATCGCGAAGGCGCTCGCCGCACTCAACACCCGCTCGCTGCAAGACTTCGAGACCCTGCTGGCGGACATCGGACTGAGCGCTGATCTGCACAAGCGCGGCGCATTGACGGTCTACGAGACGCATGGCGCCTTTGCCCGGGATGCGGCAGAGTGGCAGCTCAAGCGCTCGCTGGGGGCGCGCTGGCGGCCGGTCGACAGGCAGGAACTGCGCGCGCTCGAACCCGGCCTGGCGCCGGTCTTCGCACAAGGCGTGATGCTGGAGGATTGGGCGCACGTCGACGACCCGAAGCGCATCGTCGATGCACTGAGGCAGCGGGTTCAATCGCTCGGGGCGGCATTCATCACCGGCGATGCGGTGTTGATTTCGCTGGATTCGACGGAGCAGCCGGCCATCGTGCTGGCCGATGGCCGCCGCGTCTCGGCCGACCAGGTTGTGATTGCAGCGGGTGCCTGGTCAGCGCGCCTGGCGCGTACCGTCGGCGACCGCGCGTTGCTCGAGAGCGAGCGCGGCTACAACACGACGCTGCCTGCCAGTGCGACGCGGCTCCGCCGCGAGGTGATCTTCGCCGAACGCAAGTTCGTGGCAACGCCGCTCGCCATCGGGCTGCGCATTGGCGGCGCGGCCGAGTTTGCCGGGCTCGAAGCGCCGCCAAACTACCGCCGCAGCGATGCCCTGTTGCAGCTGGCTCGGCGCTACTTGCCGGGCCTGGACGAGTCCGGCGCGCAGAAGTGGATGGGGCACCGCCCGGCCACGCCCGATTCGCTGCCGGTGATCGGTGCGTCTGGCACCAGCCCGCGAGTGTTCTACGCATTCGGCCATGGCCACCTCGGACTCACGCAATCGGTCACGACCGGCGAACTGATCGGCGAGCTGCTGGCCGGCGTCACGTCCAGCGTCGATCTGGCGCCTTATGCGATCACCCGCTTTTGACAAGATTGAGGTCGGCAGGAAGCGCCCGACACGGGGTGACCCACTTGATGGCCGGAACCCGAAAATGACAAAAGGCCTAGCCTGAAGTTCCGCCTGACGAAGAACGAGTTTCCTTTGCGATTCAAGCACTTGGCTCGAATTGGGGGTCGAGTTTCTGTCTACGGCGTAATCCCGTGGACGAGCTGCATCGCACGCAGTTGCTTGGGTCCGGCGGTGGTGGTGACCTCAAAGGCGGGGGCATCGGACTTGGCATTGGGTGCGCGACATGTGTTGCGCACGACGGTGGAGAGTTCGGCCATCAGGGTCGAGAAGCTGTGAGCCGACGTGCCATCAGCGAGGAGGTGCGTTGCGGCCCTGCCCTGTGCCGACGCTGATCGCTCGGCCGGCGCCACGGGGTCGCGCGTGGCCTTCGCTTGTTGCTCTGTGTCGGCGAACATCAACTCGCGCCAGGCCTCGCGCAAGTGCCACTCGACGTAGTACGCCAGCATGCACAGGAAGATGTGCGCGTGCACTCGATCGGCCAACCGATGATGGATCGGCCGCACCTTCAGATCGATCGTCTTCATCGACCTGAAGGCACGCTCCACGTTGGCCAGCGACTTGTAGCTGCGCACGCACTCGGGCGCATCCATCTGTGCGGCGGGCACCGAGGTGCGAACGATGTAGATGCCGTCGAGTGCCGCCTCAGCGGCAATGCTGTCAGCCTTGCGCGCCCAGGACAAAGCCGTATCGGTGATGCTCAGTTCGAAGTGCTTGGCGACCTTGTACTGGTTGATGACCTTGCCGACCCGCACGCCGATCGCGTCTTGCCCACTGAGCTTGCCCGCGTCGACGCGGGATTTGACCTTGTCCAGGTTGCGCCCGGTCGCCGTCAGCAGGTCTTCGCGCTTGTGCGCGCGCAACTTGGCGAGTGCCTCGTTGCGACAGGCGACCAGCCGTTCACCCGGGTAATCCGGCGAACTGATCTCCAGCAGATTGCGCTCGTCGAACAAGTCCATCTGCAGATGCCCCTGCTCGACCAAGGCGCGGATCGACGCGCTCTTGAGCGCCGTGATCCAGCCGATGCCCTCCATCTCGCGCATCTCGTCGATGGCCTTCTGGGACACCATGCCGCGATCGCCGACCATCACCATGCGCTCGACGCCGAAGTCATCGCGCAGCTTGTGCACCGCGGGCATGAAGGTGCGGCTGTCGGCGGTATTGCCGTCATGCACCGAAATCGCCACAGGGCAGCCGCGCGCATCGGTGAGCAGCCCGTAGTTGACCTGCAGCGCGCCAGGCCCGCCATCGCGGCTGTAGCCCCGCTTGGCCAGCGGGCAGGTCGTGCCCTCGAAGTAGCTCGACGACAGGTCATAGAACACCAGGGCGCCCTCGCTCAGATGGCGTGACGCGAGCTTCTTCTGGATCGCGTCTTGACGCGCGAGCAGCCAGTCCATCGCGGCGTACAGATCGTCCTCGTTCGCCTCGGCGACACCGAACTCCTCGGCCAGCGTCGTGCTGTGCCAAGCGCGTGTGGTCGCCAGCTTGGTGGCCGGCTCGACGATGCGCGAGGCAACCATCGCCGACACCAGATCGCGCTCGCGGCAGGGCTTGGAGGCAATCACCGAGGCGAGGCCCAAACGCTGCATGGCCAAGGCCACGGCCTGCACATGGCCGTGAGGACGCGAGCGCGTGATCTCGAAGGCCTGAGCGAGCGGTACGAAGGTCTCGCCCTGCAGCGAGCGGCGAATGATCTCGATCAGCGGGTCGGGCAGATGCGAGAGGTTGCCCAGAGTCTCGTTCTTCACCGTGCCGCCCTCGCGGTAGCTGCGACGCAGCAGGTGCGTGCGATAGACCCGGTCCTTGTACTTGCGAGTCGTCGTGACGACGTGGGCTGTTCCGGTACGTGCAGGCATGCACCAAAAGACAGGCGACATGACTGCCGAATTCAAGGACTTTTAGTGACTACACATCTATTGCAGATCAAACCACTGGAAATCCGAAATCATGAGGGAATGCGGGCACTTGCGAGCTACCGCAGTGACTACGGCCGGCGGGAACTTCCCGCCAGTCCCCCTCATCCTGGACGGGGGCGAGGTGGGGGGATCGCGGTGGGCTGAACCGGCACCGTGGGCAGCGACATCAGCACCCGAGGGCCTGAGCAACTGCGGCCGGTGTGACAGGTACCCCTGGCGCATCGGCTGCCGCGAGCGGCCCGCCCAACACCCCGAGGGCCGGCGGCCCCGCGACCGGCGTGCCACCAAGCGGAGCGACTGGCGCGGCGGTCGAGCCGGCTCAAGCTGACTTCGGCCTTCAGGCGGCCCGGCTCCGGGCGAGCCCGCGATCCCCGGCCACGGGAAGGGCCGCCTTCGTTACCCCGCCGGCGGAGCCGGCCTGCCTGTGTTGCGCGAAGGATGGAAGCCCGTCAAGGGTCGAGACGTGAAGCGGCTCGATGCGAAGCACGGACAGCCTGGCTCCGCATCGCGGGGACGCGCCCGCTACGCCATTGTCAACCAGCCCAAACTCAACTTGGAATTGGGCCGCGGATCGGCTTACTTGAACAGCCCCGGCAGCCAGAGCGAAAACGCCGGCACGTAGGTCACCAGCAGCAGGCACACCAGCAGCGCGGTGTAGAACGGCCAGATGCTTCTCATCACCTGCCCGACCGAGACTTGCCCGATCGCGCAGCCGACGAACTGCACCGTGCCCACCGGCGGCGTGTTCAGGCCGAGCGCGCAGTTGATCAACATCATCACGCCGAATTGCAGCGGGTCCATGCCGAACTGCATCGCGATCGGCAGAAAGATCGGCGTGCAGATCAGGATCGTCGGCGCCATGTCGAGGAAGGTGCCGAGCACGAACAGCAGGATGTTGATCAGCAGGAAGATGACCACCGGGTCGCTGGACAACGCCTTCATCAGCTCGCCGGTCTTCTGCGGCACTTCGTACAGCGCGAGGAAGTAGCCGAACGCGGCCGAGATGCCGATCAGCAGCAGCACCACGCCGGTGGTCTTGCAGGCCTTGGCGCAGGCCTTGATGAAGTTGTGCCAGGACAGCGACCGATAGATGAAGACCGTGACCAGCAGTGCCCAGGCCACCGCGATCGCCGCCGACTCGGTGGCGGTGAACGCGCCCGACAGGATGCCGACGAGGATGATCACCACCACCAGCAGGCCCGGCAGCGACGCCGCAAACGCCAGCGCCACCGCGCCCCAGCCGGGGAAGGCGCCGCGCGTCGCATAGCCGCGCTTGCGGGCCACGTAGTAGGCCGCGCCGAGGTTGCACAGCGTGAGGATCAGCGCCGGCACCACGCCGGCCAGGATCAGGCCGAGCACGCTCACCGAGGCCAGCCCCGAGGTGGCGAGCGTGAACAGGATCAGGTTGTGCGAGGTCGGCATCAGCGCGCCGACGAGCGAGGCGTGCGTTGTGACGTTGACCGCGTAGTCGGCGTCGTAGCCTTCCTTCTTCATCAGCGGGATCATCACGCTGCCCATCGCCGAAACGTCCGCCACCGGTGAGCCAACGATGCCGCCGAACAGCGTGCAGCCAAGCACGTTGCTCATACCCAGGCCGCCGCGCACATGGCCGACGAGCGAGTTGGCGAAGCGCACGATGCGTTCGGCGATGCCGCCGTAGAGCATCAGCTCGCCGGCAAAGACGAAGAAGGGAATCGCGAGGAACGAGAACACCTGCATGCCGCCGACCATCTTCTGGAACACGACGGCCACCGGCAGGCCGGCGGCGAGGATGGTGGCGATCGACGACAGGCCGATCGCGAAGGCGACCGGCACGCCGATCAACAGCAGGACCGTGAAGCTCACGGCAAGCACAGTCAGTTCCATGGGCCCCCCAGCTCGCTGCGCTCGCGGCCCCCCGAGGGGGCGCGAACTGACTTGAGGCGGCTCTGCGTCAGTTCCATGCTGGCTCCACTTCTTTACCCTGCAGGTTGGCGATGATGTGTTCGATCGAGAACATCACGATCAGCACGCCGGCGATGATCAGCGGCACATAGTCGATGCCGTCGGGGACCGGCAGCATCGGCTTCTTCTCGTCCCACTTGGCCGCGGCCCAGACCCAACCGCCGTAGACCATGAACCCACCGAACAGCGCCACCAGCGCGTGGATCAGGATCTCGATGCGGCGTTGCCAGCTCTCGGGTAGCAGCGCGACCATCGACTCGAGCCCGATGTGCCCCGCGTCGCGCACGCCCACCGCCAAGCCGAAGGCGGTGACGAACAGCACCAGCAGCAGCGCCAGCGCCTCGGCCCAGGTGGGCGTGTCGTTCATGACGTAGCGGCCGAAGACCTGCCACTGCACGCTGAGGATCACCGCGATCAGTCCGACCACGGCGAGCATCAGGCAGAGCTTGGACAGGCCGGCGCATAACCTCGTGTACATGTGCGCTCCTTGCCCAGCAACCGCCGCGGATCCGGCTTCGCTGGTCTGTTTGCGGTGCCCCTGGCACCGAAGGTGCCCTTAGGCTGCCAAGGCGGAGCGCCGAAGGCGCTCCGGGGGTCTCTTTACTTCGTGTCCTGCGCGGCCTTGACCAGGCGCTTCATGTCCGGGGTGGTCATGAACTTGTCGTACACCGGGCCCATCACGGCCTGGAACGAGGCCTTGTCCACCTCGACGATCTCGGCACCGGCGGCCTTGACGTTGGCCAGCGACTTGGCTTCCTGCTCGTCCCACTTCTGGCGCTCAAAGGCCACCGACTCCTTGGCCGCGGCGCGGATCATGGCCTGGTCGGCAGCAGGCAGCTTGTCGTAGATGATCTTGCTCATGACCAGTATCTCGGGCGCCATCGAGTGCTCGGTCTTCGAATAGATCTTCACCGCCTCGACATGCTTGGCGGTGTCGAACGAGGGGATGTTGTTCTCGGCGGCGTCGATCAGGCCGGTCTTCAGGCCGGTGTAGACCTCGCCGTAGGGCATCGGCGTGGCGTTGGCGCCCATTGCGCTGATCAGCGAGACCCACAGGTCGCTCTGCTGCACGCGGATCTTCAGGCCCTTGGCGTCGGCCACGGTCTTGATCGGCTTCTTGGCATAGATGCTGCGCGCGCCGCTGTCGTAGAAGGCCAGGCCGATGAAGCCGGCCGACTCGCAGCTCTTCAGGATCTCGTCGCCCACCGGGCCGTCGAGCACCTTGCGCATGTGGGCGATGCTGCTGAACAGGAAGGGCATCGTCGGCACCTGCGTCAGCGGGCAGACGGCGTTCATCGGGCCGACGTTGACGCGCGTCAGGTCGAGCGCGCCGATCTTCACCTGGTCGACCGTCTCCTTCTCGGAGCCCAGCGCCTGCTTGTTGAAGACCTTGATCTTGTGCTTGCCGCCGCTCTTTTGCTCGAGCAGCTCGCTCATCTTCTTGACCGCCAGCACCGTGGGGTAGTCATCGGCGTTGTGGGTGTCAGCCGAGCGGAACTCGGTGGCTTGGGCGACGCTGCCGATGAAGGCCAACGCTGCAGCGGCGATTGCAGCGGGCAGATGGGTCGGACAAATGTTCATGCTAGCTCCTTGGTGGTGAGGTGATGGCGCCCGCGTCAACGGATGCGCGCTTCGGTGGGGGTGAAATCGATCGTCACGAACGCGCCGCCCTGAAACTGCTGGGCGGTCGGATCGAGCGGGTTCTTCTGCTGCAGGATCGCGGCAGCGTGGTTCTCGGAGTTCTGCTGCGGCCGGTAGCCGATGCGATCAGCCGCGTTCGGCGTCCAGTAGCTGCGGTGGTTGTCCGACACCCCCCACACGGCGGCGTAGCCGACCTTCGGGGCCTGGATGCAAGCCATCACCAGCCGCACCGTGTCCTCATGGCCGAGCCAGGTGCTGAGGTGGCGGAAGTTCGCCGGTTCCTTCTCGCAACTGCCGATGCGCAGCGTTATGCCTTCGATGCCATGCTTGTCCCAATACATGCGCGCCATCAATTCGCCCCAGGCCTTGGACAGACCGTAGAAGCCATCGGGGCGAAACGGTGCATCGAGTTCAAGCTTGCTGTCGACCGAGTGCATGCCGAACGCGTGGTTGGAGCTGGCGAAGACGATGCGCCGCACCTTGTTGCGGCGCGCGCCTTCGTAGACCTGGTGCAGCGCGACGAGATTGTTCTCGATGATTTCGGGCAAGGGCTTCTCGACGCTGGTGCCGGCCAGGTGGATCAGCACGCCCGCGCCCTGCAGCAAACGGTCGACCGTGGCCGGATCGCGCAGATCGCCGTGCATCACGTCCTCGCCGTCGTGCAGCGGCACGAGAGGCGTCCTGCCACCGGCGCTGCGAAGATCGACGCCGAGCTTCTGCAACTCGACGCGCAGCAGCCGGCCCATGTTGCCCGAGGCACCCGACAGCGCGACCTTTGTCATGAGCATCATCCTGGGTGGTAGGTGGTTCAATACTGCGCGGCAATCGCCGCCGCACCCGGGTTTCGATACTTGTCGACGAGCGCCTGGGTGCCCATCCGCAGGACACCCAGGTCGCTGCCGACCGCAACGTAGCTCGCGCCCATCTCGAGGTAGCGCCTGGCGTCGGCCTCGACGGGCGAGAGGATGCCCACCGGCTTGCCGGCGGCCGTGGCCGCGGCGAACACAGCGACCATCGCAGCCTGCACCTCGGGATGGTTGGCATTGCCGAGGTGGCCATAGCCGGCCGCCAGATCCGATGGGCCGATGAACAGGCCATCGACACCGTCGACCGCCGCGATCTCGGTTGCAGCCGCCACACCCGCGCGGCTTTCGATCTGCAGCATCACCGCGATGTTGTGATTGACCACCTTGAAGTAGTCGGCGACGCTGCCATAGCGATTGCTGCGCTGGGATACCGAGACACCGCGCACGCCGGCCGGTGGGTAGCGCGTCGCGGCCACGGCGCGCCTGGCCTCGTCGGCGCTTTCGATGTAGGGAACGAGGAAGTTGTGGAAGCCGGCGTCGAGCAGGCGCTTGATCTCGACCACGCCGTTCGACGACGGCCGCACGACCGGCGCGCTGGCGCTGTCCTTCAAGGCCATCAACTGCGGAATCAGGCTGAGCACGTCGTTGGGTGCGTGTTCGGCGTCGAGCAGGATCCAGTCGAAGCCGGCCACGCCGAGCACCTCGGTGGTGATCGGGCTGCCCAGCGAACACCAGCAGCCGATCAGTCGTTTGCCGGCGATCAGGTCGTGACGAAAGCGATTGGGAAATGCGGTGTAGGGCGTGCTCATGGTTTGAATCCGATTGACGTGATAGTCAGCAAACCAGGCACGGTCGCTTCATCGGACAAGCGCGGGGCGCTTGGGATCGAACTTCCAGTTCGGCACCAGGTACTGCATCGCCATGGCGTCGTCGCGCGCGCTTAAGGCCTGCTGCTTGTAGAGCTGGTGTGCCTTGTCGACTTCAACCATGTCGAGCTCGACGCCCAGGCCCGGCTTGTTCGGCACCGCGACATGGCCGCCTTCGATCTGCAGCGGCTCTTTCGTCAGGCGCTGGCCGTCCTGCCAGATCCAGTGCGTGTCGATCGCGGTCACCTTGCCAGGCGCGGCCGCACCGACATGGGTGAACATCGCCAGCGAGACGTCGAAATGGTTGTTCGAGTGCGAGCCCCAGGTCAGGCCCCAGTCGCGGCAGGTCTGGGCCACGCGCACCGAGCCGGCCATGGTCCAGAAATGCGGGTCGGCCAGCGGGATATCGACCGACTGCAGCGACAAGGCATGGCTCAACTGGCGCCAGTCGGTGGCGATCATGTTGGTGGCCGTCGGCAGGCCGGTGGCGCGGCGGAACTCGGCCATCACCTCGCGGCCCGAGAAGCCGTCTTCGGCACCGCAAGGGTCTTCGGCATAGGCCACCACGTCGCGGGCGTCGCGCATCAGGCGGATGGCGTCCTTCAACAGCCAGCCGCCGTTCGGGTCGAGCGTGACGCGCGCCTGGGGATAGCGTTCGTGCAGCGCGGTGACCGCCGCCACCTCGTCCTCGCCGCGCAGCACACCGCCCTTCAACTTGAAGTCGTTGAAGCCATAGCGCTCGTAGGCGGCTTCGGCCAGCCGCACCACCGCCTGGGGCGTCATTGCGACCTCATGGCGCACACGCGACCAGGCGTCCTTCGCCCCCGGGTCGCTCACGTAGGGCAGATCGGTCTTGGTGCGGTCGCCGATGAAGAACAGATAGCCGAGCATTTCGACCTTGCTTCGCTGCTGGCCTTCGCCGAGCAGTGCAGCCACCGGCACCTCGAGATGCTGGCCGAGCAGGTCAAGCAGCGCCGATTCGAGCGCGGTGACGGCGTGGATCGCAATGCGCAGATCGAAGGTCTGCAGTCCACGCCCACCGACATCGCGATCAGCAAACTTCATTGTGGCCTGCTGCAGGATGCGCAGATGGTCGCCGATAGCACGGCCGAGCAACAGCTCGCGCGCATCGTCGAGGGTCTGGCGGATCTTCTCGCCGCCCGGCACCTCGCCCACACCGGTGTGACCCGCGTTGTCGGTCAGGATCACGATGTTGCGCGTGAAGAACGGCCCATGTGCGCCGCTGAGGTTGAGCAACATGCTGTCGCGGCCGGCGACAGGAATGACTTGAAGGCCGGTGATCAGCGGGGTGGGCATGGTGTGTTCCGGACTGGACATTGCATTGCTTCGTGCCTTTGAGGGTCAGTAACTCAAACCAAAGCCAAACGAGTACAGCGTGTCCTTGGCCGGGTAGCCGGGCGCGTCGGACTGGTTGTCGATCACCGCTTGCAGGTTGCTCGCCAGCGCGAAGGGCAGCTTGGCCTGCGGCTTGGCTTTGCCGGCGAGCACGTCGAGCAGCGCCGTGTTGCTGACGCCGAAGCCGGCAACGATGGCGCCGGCCTGCCGGAACCCGCTGGCTTCGTCGATCACATAGGGCTGGCGGAAGTTGATGCTCAGCACCACCTTCTCTGGCCCGATCTCCTTCATCACCGCCTGGATGTCGGCCAGCGACGGCGAGATGCGCCACGACTTCGAGGCCGCCATCGTCGTGAACGAGAGGTTGTTCGCTTCCCAGGGGAAGGCACCGCCGAAAACAAGGCCCAGCGCATTCGGCCCGCCGAGGTAACCGTCATCGACGCATTGCGGATTCGCAGCCGCATGCGTGATGCACTGGTCCTGCGCACCCCAGACCTTGCCGGTCAGCGGGTTGACGAAAGCCGGGTTGGCGCCCGTGGCGGGGTCCTTGCTGCGATAGACGTTGGTGCCGCCGTTACCGACCTCGACGCGGATGATGGCGCGGTCGAAGCCTGCCGCCGAAGGCCGGCCGGTGACGTTGCCGGCCGCATCGCGCGCCAGCGCCTTGCCGTCGGCGCCGGCCTCGCCGTTGGTGACCTGCGCGAAGACCTTCTGGGCGTCAGCCGTGTCGAGGCCCATCGTATAGACCTTGGCGCCCGCAGCCACCGGCAGCGCGCGGTTGTTCTGCAAGAGCACGACCGACTTGCGCTGCACATCGAGCCCCGCTTCGCGAGACGCAGCCGAGCCGACGATCGCGCCCGCCTTGTCTTCATCGACATACGGGTTCTCGAACAGGCCCAACTCGAACATCGGTTGCAGCAGGCGACGCGCCGCTTCGGTGACGCGCGCTTCGCTCACCAGGCCCGCGCCGACCAGGTCGGTGATGGTCTTCACGTCCTGGAAGCCCGACAGCGTCTCGGTGCCGCCGTTGATCGCCGCGGCCACGCGCTCGGGCACGGTTTTGCCTTCGAGGCCCCAGGCGCGGTCGTTGATGACGCCGGTGTCGGAGTTGACGTAGCCCTTGAAGCCGAGCTTGCCGCGCAAGAGATCGGTGACGACCTGCTTGCTGAAGGCAAAGCCGGTCTGCTCGTACTTGACGCCTTCGTAGGTCACATCGATCGGCACGCCGTAGTACGGCATGATCGACGATACGCCGGCATCAACTGCGGCCTTCCACGGCTTCAAGTGCCAGCCGAAGTTGCCCGCCGGATAGACCTGGTTCTTGCCGAAGGCGTAATGCGGGTCGAGCCCCAGCTCTTGTGGGCCGCCGCCGGGAAAGTGCTTCATCGTCAACGCCACCGGCGACTTCGGGTTCAGCGGCCCTCCCTGCAGGTTCTCGACCAGCGTCTTCATGATGTTGGCAGCGAGGTCGGCGTCTTCAGTGAAGGTCTCGTGCACGCGGTACCAGCGCGGCTCGGTGGCCAGATCGGCCATGTAGCCGTACATGCCGCGGATGCCGACAGCCTGCCACTCGGCGCCCATCACGCGCGAGAACTGCTTGACGACCTCCATGTCACCGACGCTCGCCTTGCCGGTCTTGCGGAACTCTTCGCCCAGCGCGGCGGCGGCGATGCCGGCCTCCTTCGGAAACTCGGTCATCACGCCCGACGAATTGTTGATGCCGCTGCGCGCGTCGCGCTCGAAGTGGTTGCGCGCGTTGGACTTGAACAGCGCCGGGATGCCCAGGCGCGTGCTCTCGGCCAGCGCCTGCACGCCGTTGGTGAACTTCGCGGCCTGCTGCGGCGTGAGTTGCGAGCCGGCGCGGATGCCGGCGTCCTGGCCGCAGGTGCCGGTCGCATTGACCACGTTGCGGATGATGAAGCGGTGCATCTGCTGCTGGTTGACGAACGCGGCCGCGTTGGGCTGCACAGCGCCGTCGCAGCCGCCGTTGAGCGTCTGGATCAGCATCAGGCCGGCCTTCTCCTGCAGCGTCATCTGCGCTACCAGGTCGGCCACGCGCGCATCGACCGGGCGACGCCAGTCTTCATAGGCGTCGAGCTTGCCGTTGGCGTTCGAGTCTTTGAACCGCAGGCCATCGACGGTGAGCATCGGCTTGACGCGCGCTTGAAGGGTCGGAGCGGCGGGCGCCGTGCCGACGCTGGCGCAGCCGGCGATCGACAGGCCGGCGACGAGCACGCTGATGGCGAGCGCGATCGGATGTGTGGCGCGCGAAGGGTTTGTCATGAAGGGTCCTTGTCGTGAAGGGAATTCAGCCTGCCGCTCACTGCTTGAGCAGCCTCATTTGCCGCGCCTTGGCCACCGCCCCGGTGCGATTGCGCACGTTCAACTTGCGGTCGATGTGGATCAGGTGGCCTTTGATGGCGCCGACGGTGACGGCAAGCTGGTCGCCGATTTCCTGATTGCTCAACCCGCAGCTGCAAATTGGAAGCTCCTCGGCTTCGGCGCGCGTCAATGTGTCTACGGATGGTATCGTTAACATGACCTGATTGTTATCGTTACCAATCCAGACGTCAAGGCAACGCGCCCTGGGGCAAACCCTCACTCTCCCTGGGACGCGAAAATTCTCAGGCGCTGGCGCGCTCGATGATCGTGAAGCCGATGTCGATCACACGCTCGGGCACGGCACGCCCTTCGACCCGGTCGACGATGCAGCGTGCTGCCTCTTTGCCCATGCGCGTGCCATCAATGCGCACCGTGGTCAGCGCGGGGTGCAGGTCGCGCGCAAAGTAGACGTCGCCGAATCCGATGACGGCAAGTCGATCCGGCACCTTGAAGCCCAGCACCAGAGCCTCGGTCAGCAAACCCAAGGCAAGCAGGTCGGAGCTGCAGAACACGCCATCGATGTCCGGGTCCTGTGCCAGCAGTGCACGCAGGCCGCTTCGGCCACCGTCCGACATGGCAGGTGCCGCGACCCGGTAAACCACCGGCTTCGGCAGACGCAGGCTGCGGGCTGTAGCCAGAAAGGCCGCCGCGCGCCGCAGCGCGCGCTCGTCGTCGGCACCAATCACCGCCAGGCGGCGGCGCCCCCCCGCATGCAGGCGGCGACAGACGGCCTCGGCGACGGCAGTGTGCGAGAAGCCGACGACCATGTCGATCGGCGTCGGTGTCAGATCCCAGGTCTCGACCACTGGAATGCCCGCCGCCATCAGCCTGCGCCGCGCCTCAGTCGAATGCGAAACGCCGGTCAGCACGATGCCATCCGGGCGCCGGCCGATGATGGCGCCAAGCAAGTCGTCCTCGCGGGAGTCGGCGTATCCGCTCTGGCCGAGCATCAGCTGGTACCCGCGCTCGCTCAAAGCGACCGTCAGCGCCTGGACGGTTTCGTTGAAGACCGGGCCCACCAGCGTGGGAATCAGCGCAGCAATGAGCCGGCTCTTGTTCGAGCGCAGGCCGCCGGCCAGCAGATTCGGCACATAGCCGGTCTTGGCGATCGCCCGCTGTACCTTGGCCAAGGTTGCCTCGGGCACGCCGTCCGGTGTGTTGACCGCGCGCGAAACGGTCATTGCGGAGACGCCGGCGATCCGCGCCACATCGTGCACGGTCACGCTGGTGGAGCGACGCTTGGGAGCCGCGCTTGCTTTGGGTGCTGATTCGGACTTGGACGATGGCATGCCGCCAATGGTACCGTTACCAGCGGGCGGGCCCTCTGAGTTCAAAGACGCGCTCGAGCAGGCGCGCCCAACTCAGCGGTAACGCCGAGCCTAGTGACGATCGAGCAGGAATTGGCCGAAGAAGGCAGCGAGTTCGTCATGCGCGTCCAGCGGCAGTACGTTTGAAACGTACTGGTCAGGTCGGACAACGACCATCGCGCCCCTTTCGCGGTCGATACGCCGCAGATCGAAGATGTCGGGACCGTTCTTCAGAACGGGGCAGTAGGCCTTCTCGTAGTCGATGAGGCCGAAGCACCCCTTGCGCGGCAGCAGGATCGACGGCAGCGCATCCACCTTCAGGTCCCGGTGCCCTTGCTGGAAGACCGCACGAACGTCGATGACGCTGTCGATGTCGGCCCCCGCCGGGGTGAAGCGACGGATCGGCGACTTTGGCGAGTCCGCCAAGAAGGCGGCGAGCTCGCGCAGTCGCTGGCCGCTGGTGTCGGCAAACGCGTAGAGGCGCCAGGCGCCATCGGCACGGGCGGCATGGCCGAGCTGCACCGGCTTGGCGTCGGCGAGGCGCACGACGGGCGCCGAGTGGAAGCGCATGCCGATCGTGAAGCCCTTGGCGAGGTCCTGGTGGGTGGCCGCTGCTGTCAGCGCCGTCGTCGGCGCGTAGTGTGTCGCCACACCTGCCGTGTAGCGACCCGATTTCACGAAGTACGCCTGCAGCTCCTGCGGATCGACACCGCCGAGTTCAGGGCGGCTCGGATCCAAC
>JANORB010000018.1:0-2062 GCA_031415135.1 Methylibium sp. | reverse complement strand
CAGCGAGCCCGACGCCAGCACCACCGCGCCGATCAGGCCCAGCACCATCAGCGAAAAATACTCCGCCGGGCCGAACTTGAAGGCCACTTCGGTCAACGCCGGCGCAAACGCCGCAATGACGATGGTGCCCACACAACCGGCGAAGAACGACCCCAGGCCGGCCGCCGCCAGCGCCGCGCCGGCCCGGCCCTGGCGCGCCATGGCGTAACCGTCGATCGCGGTCACCACCGAACTCGACTCGCCGGGCACGTTGATCAGGATGGCGGTGGTCGACCCGCCGTACTGCGCGCCGTAGTAGATGCCGGCCAGCATGATCAGCGCGGGGGTGGCGTCGAGCGCGTAGATCGACGGCAGCAGCATCGCGATGGTGGCCACCGGCCCCAGGCCCGGCAGCACGCCGATCAAGGTGCCGAGGATGGCGCCGAAGAACGCATAGAACAGGTTTTGCAGCGTGAAGGCCACGCCGAAACCGAGCATCAGGTTGTTGAGCAGTTCCATCGTGCGGCTCCTTCAAGCCGGGGCCATGAAGGCCGGCCACAACGGGATGATCAGGTTCAGGCCCTTGATGAAGATGAGCCAGGAACCCACGGTGAGCACGATGCAGCTCACCAGCACGCCCTTCCAGTGGAACTCATCGCCGGCGTAGCTTGCAATCACGATCAGCAGCGGCAGCGAAATGAACAGGCCCAGCTTGGGCAGCGCGAGGCCGAAGATCACGACCGCCGCGATGATCAGGCCCAGCGGCTTCCAGCCGATGGCGCCGATCGGGTCGCCGCCTTCGGTTTCGATCGTCAGCGCCTTGAACAGCACCACGGCCCCCAGCAGCGCCTGGAGCAAACCCAGGCCCAACGGAAAGAAACCCGCACCCGGTTTGGCCGAGAGTTGCATGAAGCGCGCCCACACGTTTGCGCCGCACGGGTCTTGCGGCGGGCAGGCCGGCCCCAGGCTGTAGTTCATCGCACCGTAGGCAAAGCCCAGGCCGACCACGACGAACATCACCCCCGACCAAAAATCTTTTTCGTTCTTGATTCTCAAAGCGTTGCTCCTCGCTTGTTTGGCGGTCGATTTGATTCTAGGCAGGCGGGTCGGGCGGGTTTCTGTGGTTTACACGTAGCGCCCCCGCGCGCGCCGGCTACTCCCACCGCGGTGTGCAGCGAAGCACCTCTTCGATCGTCGTCACGCCTTCGGCGACCTTCATCGCACCGGCCAGGCGCAGCGGGCGCAAGCCATCCTGCAGGCTTTGCGCGCGCAGCCTGGCGGTGTCGGGCAGCGGGTGGATGCAGTTGAGCGCATTCGGTGTCACGCTCAGCAATTCGTACAGGCCGGCGCGGCCCCGGTAGCCGGTCATGCGGCACTCCAGGCAGCCCACCGGTTTGTTGGCGCGCACGCTGCCGCTCAGGCGCCACGGCTTGACCACCTCCTGCAGCGACTCGCGCGTGGTGTCGGCGTCCGGCTGTTTGCAGCTGGGGCACAGCGTGCGCACCAGGCGTTGCGCGAGCACGCCGATCACGGTGGCGCCGATCATGTAGGGCGGCAGGCCAAGGTCGATCAGCCGCGTGATGGCCGACACTGAATCGTTGGTGTGCAAGGTGCTGAACACCAGGTGGCCGGTGAGCGCGGCCTGGATCGCCATCTCGGCGGTCTCCAGGTCGCGGATCTCGCCGACCATGATGATGTCCGGGTCCTGCCGCATCAAGGCACGCAGGCCTTCGGCGAAGCCCAGGTCCACCGCGCCCTGCACCTGGGTCTGGTTGAACGCGGGCTGGATCATCTCGATCGGGTCTTCGATGGTGCAGACGTTGACCTCGTCGGTGGCCAGCCGGCGCAGCGTGGAATACAGCGTGGTGGTCTTGCCCGAACCGGTGGGGCCGGTGACCAGGATGATGCCGTGCGGCCGCGTGATCAACTCTTCCCAGCGCCGGCCGTCGTGGCTGCCGAAGCCGAGCGATTCGATCGGCTTGACCGCCGTGTCGGGATCGAAGATGCGCATCACCATCTTTTCGCCGAACGCGGTGGGCAAGGTCGACAGGCGCATCTCGACCTCGTCGCCTTCGGGGTTGCG
>JANORB010000017.1:0-26026 GCA_031415135.1 Methylibium sp. | reverse complement strand
GTCGCGCCCGGCGCGCCGGGCGGCGCCACACCCGCCACCGCGCCGGTGGCGGCCTCGGCGAGCCCGTCCACCGGCGGCTTCGTGCAGGCCGACCCGTCGACCAACTCGCTCATCATCACCGCGCCGGAGCCGATGTACCGGCAATTGCGCGCGGTGATCGACCAGCTCGATTCGCGCCGGGCCCAGGTCTACATCGAGACCATGATCGTCAAGGTCGATGCGACCAAGGCGTCCGAGATCGGCTTTCAATGGCAGGGGCTGTCAGGCCAGCGCGGCGACCGCACCATCGTCGGCGCGGGCACCAATTTCGGCACCAGCGGGAACATCATTTCGCTGTCGGCCGCCACCGCCCAGGGCGCCAACGCCACCGGGTTCCAGGCCGCCACCACGGCCGGCATTCCGACCAACGGCTTCAACATCGGCATCCTGAACAAGATCGGTTCGATCTACACGCTCGGCGCGCTGGCCAAGTTCCTTGAAAGCAATGCCGACGGCAACGTGCTGTCCACGCCGAACCTGGTCTCGCTCGACAACGAAGAGGCCAAGATCGTCATCGGCCAGAACGTGCCGTTCATCACCGGCACCTTCACCAACACCGGCACCACGGGCGGCGCCACCAACCCGTTCCAGACCATCGAGCGCAAGGACGTGGGCCTGACCTTGCGCGTGAAGCCGCAGATCGGCGAAGGCGGCACGGTGCGCATGACGATCTTCCAGGAGAACTCCAGCGTCGTCAGCGCCGGCAGTTCTGCCGGCCCCACCACCGACAAGAGTTCGATCGAAACCACCGTGGTCGTCGACGACGGCCAGATCATGGTGCTGGGCGGGCTGCTGAAAGACGAGTTCTCGGGCAGCGCCGGCAAGGTGCCGCTGCTGGGCGACCTGCCGCTGGTCGGTGGCCTGTTCCGCAGCGACAACCGCACGCGCGTGAAAAGCAACCTGATGGTCTTCCTGAAGCCGGTCGTGATCCGCACGCAGAAAGACCTGACTGATCTGTCGCTCGACCGCTACGACTCGATCCGCGCGCAGCAGAAGGAAGCCCAGCCCGAGCGCAGCCGCGTGGTGCCGATCAACGACGCCCCGGTGATCCCGCCGCTGCGTCCGCCGGTCGCGGCCTCGGAGCCCAACGCGGCGCCGCCTCCGGCCCCGGCACCGGCCTCGGCCGCGGCGAACTGAGGCCGGACCATGGGCGCCCGCCACCCTCTGCCCTATGCCTACGCCAAGGCGCACACGCTGCTGCTCGAAGACGATGGCGAGCGCCTGCTGCTGTGGGCACCCGAATCCATCGGCCTGCCGGCGCTCAGCGAAGTGCTGCGCCTGTACGACGTCGATGCGCTCGAGCGCGAGCCGGCCTCGACCCTGGCCAACCGCATCGCCGCCGCCTATGCCGGCAGCGAATCGAGCGCGGCCACCGTGATCGGCGAAGTCGAAAGCGCGGTCGACCTGTCGCGCATGATGCAGGAGCTGCCGGCGATCGAAGACCTGCTCGAAGCCTCGGGCGACGCGCCGATCATCCGCATGCTCAACGCGCTGCTGACGCAGGCCGCCAAGGACGGCGCCAGCGACATCCACATCGAACCGTATGAACGCAGCAGCGCGGTGCGCTTTCGCGTCGACGGCACCTTGCGCGAGGTGGTGCAGCCGAACAAGGCGCTGCATGCGGCGCTGATCTCGCGCCTGAAGATCATGGCCGAACTCGACATCGCCGAAAAGCGCATGCCGCAGGACGGCCGCATCTCCTTGCGCATCGGCGGCCGGGCGGTCGACGTGCGCGTGTCCACCCTGCCGTCCGCGCACGGCGAACGCGCGGTGCTGCGCTTGCTGGACAAGGGCGAATCGAAGTTCACGCTCGAAGGCCTGGGCATGAGCGGCGACGTGCTGACCCAGTTCGACAAGCTGATCCAGCAGCCGCATGGCATCGTGCTCGTCACCGGCCCGACCGGTTCGGGCAAGACGACCACGCTGTACGCCTCGCTCGGCCGGGTCGACACCAGCGGCACCAACGTGCTGACCGTGGAAGACCCGGTCGAATATGAACTCACCGGCATCGGCCAGACCCAGGTCAACGCCAAGATCGACCTGACGTTTGCGAAAGCCTTGCGCGCCATCCTGCGGCAAGACCCGGACGTGATCATGATCGGCGAGATCCGTGACTACGAGACCGCGCAGATCGCAATCCAGGCCTCGCTCACCGGCCACCTGGTGCTGGCCACCGTGCACACCAACGACGCGCCCAGCACCGTGACGCGCATGATCGACATGGGCGTCGAGCCGTTCCTGCTGTCGTCCAGCCTGCTCGGTGTGCTGGCGCAGCGGCTGGTGCGCAAGCTGTGCCCGCATTGCAAACGGCAAGACGCCCAGGGGCGCTACCACCCGGTCGGCTGCACCGAGTGCAGCAACTCCGGCTACAAGGGCCGCACCGGCGTGTACGAATTGATGACGGTCGACGACAAGGTCCGCTCGCTGATCCACAGCCGCGCGGCCGAGTCGCAAATCTTCGTGGCGGCCGAATCGGCGGGCCTGCGCTCGATGCGCGAAGACGGCCAGCGGCTGGTCGACGAAGGCATCACTTCGCCCGAAGAGGTGATGCGGGTCACGCGGGAATAGGAACAGCACGCCGTGCCGGCTTATAAATTCGAAGCGCTCACCGCCGCCGGCAAGGCCACCAGCGGGTTGCTGGAGGCCGACAACGCCAAGGCCGCGCGCGCTCAACTGCGGGCCCAGTCGCTGGTGCCGTTGGCGGTGTCGCATGTGGCCGCCACCGGCACCCAGGGCAGCGGCCTGCGCTTCACGCGGCGCGTCTTCAATTCCACCGGCCTGGCGGTGTGGACCCGTCAGCTCGCCGGGCTGGTGGGTTCGGGCCTGCCGCTGGAACGCGCCCTCACCGCGCTCAGTGAAGAGTCGGAAGACGATCGCCAGCGTGAGCTGGTGGCGCATTTGCGCAGCGAGGTCAACGCCGGCTCGCCGTTCGCGCAGGCCTTGGGCAGCGCGGCACGCGAGTTCGACGAGGTGTACCGCGGTGTGGTCGCCGCCGGCGAGCAGAGCGGCGCGCTCGGCGCCGTGCTGGAGCGCCTGGCCGACGACCTGGAAGAGCGCCAGGAACTCAAGTCCAAGCTGATCGGCGCCACGCTGTACCCGGCCATCGTGTCGCTGATTGCGGTCGTGATCGTGATCTTCCTGGTCACCTACGTGGTGCCGCAGGTCGCCTCGGTGTTCACCAGTTCCAAGCGCGCGTTGCCCGGGCTCACGGTGGCGATGCTGGCGATCAGCGCCTTCTTGCGCGACTACGGCTGGCTGCTGCTGCTGGCGCTCGTGGCCGGCGTGGGCACGTTGCTGCTGATGCTGCGCAACGAAGCCTTTCGCGAGCGCTTCGACGCCGGCTGGTTGACGCTGCCCTTGATCGGCCGCCTTTCGCGCGGCTACAACGCGGCGCGCTTTGCCGGCACGCTGGCCATGCTGGCCGGCGCTGGCGTGCCGATCCTGAAGGCCCTGCAAGCGGCCGCCGAAACGCTGTCCAACCGCGCCATGCGGGCCGACGCGATGGACGCGCTGGTGCAGGTGCGTGAAGGCGCGCCGCTGGCGTCTGCGCTGGCCGGAAAAAAGCGCTTCCCCGGCCTGCTGGCGATGTTCGCGCGCCTGGGCGAGCAAACCGGCAAGCTGCCCTTGATGCTGGACCGCGCCGCGCGCCAGCTCGGCATGGAGGTGCAGCGCCGCGCGATGCAGATGGCCACCATCCTCGAGCCCTTGCTGATCGTCGCCATGGGCGCGGTGGTGATGCTGATCGTGCTGGCGGTGCTGTTGCCGATCATCCAGCTCAACACCTGGGTGAAATAGGTTCGCCCGACGCCGCGCCCTTGCATGCTTCTTGCAAGATGAAACCAGATCGGCGATCGGTGCAACCCAGGCAAGATAACCCCCGCCATCGCGGGCGATTCAGACCGAATGAGATGGGGTGTGCAACGGCGTGACTTCCGACAGGATCAGCCCCCTGTTCGAGGCGTTGTTCCGGCGCTCAACACTGTCACGATGTGCCTCAATGACATTCACGGAGGTTTCCATGCGCAGCAGCCAACCCAGTGTCACCCTGCCCCGCGGCGGGATACCGATCGCCCGCATGCGCAGCATGTACCAGGTCGACGAAGTCGGCCGCAAGCTCGACAAGCTGCCACAGCGAGAACACGAAAGCCTGCGCTCAACCTACGAACGCATGCTCGAAAAAGGCCCGGACCGCTTTCAGGTCAAGCCCTCCGGGCTGCCAGTGATGCACCACCTCTACGACGACCTGCCCAACTTCAGCGAGGTGCTCGACGACGTCAAGCGCCAGCTCGCCCTGTGCGAAGACAGCGGTGACGCGCTGGAGATCACGCCGCTGCTGCTGCTGGGCCCGCCCGGCGTGGGCAAGACGCACTTTGCGCGCGAGCTGTCGCAGTTGCTGGGCACCGGCATGGGCTTCATCTCGATGAGCTCGATGACCGCCGGCTGGGTGCTCTCGGGCGCGTCCAGCCAGTGGAAGGGCGCGCGCCCGGGCAAGGTGTTCGAGACCCTGGTCGACGGCCAGTACGCCAACCCGGTGATGGTGGTCGACGAGATCGACAAGGCCGGCGGCGAACACGCCTACGACCCGCTGGGCGCGCTGTACAGCCTGCTCGAACACGATACCGCGCAGAGCTTCACCGACGAGTTCGCCGAGGTCGCCATCGACGCCAGCCAGGTCATCTGGGTCGCCACCGCCAACGACGCCCGCAGCATCCCCGAGCCCATTCTGAACCGCATGAACGTCTACGAAGTGCAGGCGCCTGACCGCGAGGCGGCGCGCCACATCGCCGCCAAGCTGTACCGCGCCATCCGGGCCGACCACGGCTGGGGCTCACGCTTCGAAGCCGAACCGCGCAGCGACGTGCTCGACCGGCTGAGCGACATGGCCCCGCGCGAAATGCGCCGGGCGTGGATGACAGCCTTCGGCAATGCCAAGCTCGACAAGCGCGAGCACATCGAGGTGCGCGATGTGCCGTTGGCGGGTGGCAAGCGGGCGGTGATGGGGTTTGTGCAGTAGCGGGTGCGAACCGGGCCGCGTCACGACCGACTGTTCGCGGCCGCCCGGCTGGGCGCGTACGACGCCGCGCCGGCCAGCCGCACCAGCACCCCGTGGCCGACAGCAGGCGGCCAGTCGGCGGCGCTGGGGATCTGATCCGGGTGCTGCGCCAGCCAGCGTGCCGCGCTGATCCAGCCGGCATGGCCGATGACGCACAGCGGCGCCGGCCGCCCGGGCCGCGCCAGCCACGCTGCGCAGCGCGCCAGCAGTTGCACCACCGATTCGCCGCCGCACGCGCGGGGTTGAGCGAACTGCGCGCACCATTCGTCCACCGCGGCCGGGCCGATGTCGTCCCAGCGCCGGCCCTGCCAGGTGCCGAAGTCCATCTCGCTCAGGCGCGCATCGACGTGGTGGGCCCAGCCCCAGCGCTTGAGCCAGCGGCCCACGCTTGCGCTGCGTTGCAACGGCGACGTGAGCACCACGCGGGGCCCGCCTTCACGCCGCGCGTGCTGGCGAATGCGGTGCGCCAGTCGCTTGGCCTTGCGCCGGTCCACCGGCACGTCGATGCAACCGATGCACAGGCCGGCCACGCCGTGCGGCTTGGGGTGGCGCCAGACCCACACGGTCATTCACCCGGCTCCGCGCTCAGGCCCAACGCAGTGCGGCCAACCAGCCCAGCAAGGCCAGCAGTTCGGTGATTTGCTGCGTGGCACCGAGCGTGTCGCCGGTGGTGCCACCCAGGCGGCGGCGCAGCCAGCGCCGGCAGCCCAGCGTGCCGGCGGCCACCGCCAGCAGGCTCACGCCGATGGCCGCGGCCCAGAGCGGCTGCCAGGCCCACAACCCCAGCGCCAGCGCCACCCCCCACGCCAGCGCCACCGCGACGCCCGCGCTTGAGACCGTGCGCGCCAGCGGCTTGGCCTTGGCGTGTTCCGCGTCGCCGGCATACGGCAGCGTGCGGATCAGCACCACCGCCGCAGCGCGGCTGGCGGTGTGCGCCAGCAGCAGCGCGGGCACGGCCCAGGCCGGCGGCATCGACGCAAGCGTGGCGGCCTTCAGGCCCAGCATCATCACCAGGCCCATCGCTCCGTAGGCGCCGATGCGCGAGTCCTTCATGATCGCCAGCGCGCGTTCACGGCTGACCGCTCCGCCCAGCCCGTCGCAGGTGTCGGCCCAGCCGTCTTCATGGAAACCGCCGGTCAGCAGCAGCGTGGCCGCCATCGACAGCCCCACCGCCACGGCCGGCGTGAACAGCCCGTGGCCGGCCCACAGCGCGAGCGCGGCAACACCGCCCACGAACAGCCCCGCCGCCGGAAAGTGGCGCGCGCTCTGGTTCAGCCAGTCCGGCTCGAAGCCCACCCACGCCGGCACCGGCACGCGCGTGAGGAACTGCAGCGCGATGAAAAAGAGGCGCAGCTCGTGGATCACGGCGCGGCCCGGTTCGACACGCTGGCGGCCTCGAAACTGGCCATCTGGTTCAACAGCCGAACCGCGCTGTCGATCAGCGGCCAGGCCAGCGCGGCGCCCGAACCTTCGCCCAGGCGCAGGCCCAGGTCGAGCAGCGGCGTGGTGTTGAAGTGGCGCAGCATCAGGCCGTGGCCGGCTTCGTCCGATCGGTGGGCGAACACACAACACGCCAGCACGCCGGGCTCGATGCGCGAGGCGACCAGGATCGCCGCGCCGACGATGAACCCGTCGACCACGATCACGCGCCGCTCTTGCGCCGCCTGCAGCGCGGCGCCCACCAGCATCGCGATCTCGAAGCCGCCGAAGGCCGCCAGGGCCTGGAGCGGTTCGGTGGCAGCGGCATGGCGCGTCAGCACCCGCTCCAGCACGGCGCGCTTGTGGGCCAGGCCGGCGTCGTCCAGGCCGGTGCCGCGGCCGCTGCATTCCGGCAGTGCGAAGCCGCCCAGCCGCGCCAGCAACAGCGCCGCGCTCGACGTGTTGCCGATGCCCATTTCACCGAGCAGCACCACGTTGCCAGGCAGGTCGCGCACGACGGCGCGCCCGCCGGCCAGGGCCTGCGCGCATTGCGCCGCGCTCATCGCCGGGCCTTCGGACGAATCGGCCGTGCCGGCGCCGATCTTTCGCTCCAGCAGGCCGGTGCGCGGGGCGAATTCGTGGCGCACACCGGCATCCACCACCGTCAACGCCAGGCCGTGGTGGCGCGCCAGCACGCTGACCGCGGCGCCGCCGGCCAGGAAGTTTTCGACCATCTGCCAGGTCACGTCGCTCGGGTAGGCCGAAACACCCTGCGCGGCCAGCCCATGGTCGGCGGCGAACACCAGCAGTTGCGGCGCGTTGAGCTGCGGGCGCTCGGTCTGCTGGATCAAGCCGATCTGCAACGCCAGCGCCTCGATCCGCCCCAGCGAGCCGGGCGGCTTGGTCTGGTGGTCCAGCAGGTGCCGCAGGCGCAGCGCCAGCGCGGCGGATTCAACTTCCGTCATGTGTCCTCCCCGACATCGGGCACGGTGATGAAGCGCCGCCCCATGGGTTCAACCCGCAGCGCGTTCTGGAACACGCGCGCCAGCGCCGCGTGGATTCGGGGCTCGTCGTGCGCGCCGTGATCGACGACCCGGCCGCCGTCCATCAGCATCACGCGGTCGGCCTGCAGCGCCAGGGGCAGGTCGTGCAAGACCGTCACCACGCTGTGGGTCGGCGCCAGGCGCTTGAACAGCCGCACCATCGCCACCTGGTGCGGTGGGTCGAGGTGGGTGGTCGGTTCGTCCAGCAGCAGGATGGTCGCGCGCACCGCCAGCGCCCGCGCCAGCAACGCGCGCTGGCGCTCGCCGCCCGACAACGCATCCAGCCGGCGGTGCTGCCACGCAGTGCATTCGCAGGCTTGCAGCGCGTCGTCGACGATCGCCTCATCCTCTGGCGTTGCCGCCGCGAACAGGCCCCGGTGCGGCAAGCGGCCCAGGCGCACCACGTCGCGCACCGTCAGTTCGCCGCTGCTGTGGCCCTGCTGCGCCAGCCAGGCGATGCGCTGGCCGCGCTGGCGTGCGCTCCACTCGTTCAACTCGCGGCCGTCGAGGTGGATGCTGCCGGCATCGCGCACCACCAGCCCGGCCAGCGCGCGCAGCAGGGTCGACTTGCCGGCACCGTTGGGGCCGACGATGGCGGTCCAGCCGGCCCCGAATTGCACCGTCACGCCATGCAGCACCTTGGTTCCGGCCAGCGACACACGCAGCCCGTCGGCACTCAACGGTGCGCGGTTCACTGGAGGCCCTTCGTCATGCCAGCCGGCGCCGGTTCAGCAACCACAACAAATACCCGCCGCCCAGCACCGCGGTCAGCACGCCCACCGGCAGCTCGCGCGGCGCCACGACACTGCGAGCCAGCACGTCGGCCGCCAGCAGCAGCGTGCCACCGGCCGCGGCGCTGGCCACCAGCGTGAAGCCGTGGGTCGCCGGGGCAAAGCGGCGCACCAGGTGCGGCGCCACCAGCCCGACAAACGCCACCAGGCCGGCCTGCGACACCGCCAGCCCGGTCGCCAGCGCCAGCAGCGTGACCAGCACAAAGCGCCAGCGCGACAAGGCCAGGCCCAGGCTGCGCGCGCTGTCTTCGCCCAGCGTCAATGCGTCCAGCGCGCGGGCGAGGCGCCAGGCCAACGGCAGCGTCAGCAGCAAGCCACCGGCAAGCCAGGCCACGCTGCCCCAGCCCAGAAAGCTGGTGCTGCCCAGCATGAAGGCTTGTTTGCCGCGCAGCGCCTCGGGCGCGGCGGTGGTGAGCAGGTCGCTCAGCGCCGTCAGCAGCATGCCCACCACCACACCGGCCAGCAACAAACGCGTGCTGTGCTCGGCGCCACGCGCCAGTGCGAGCGTGAGCAACACGCCCGCCAGCGCGCCGGCGAACGCGGCACCGACCAGGCCCACCTGCACCAGCCCCACCTGCACCAGCCCCTGCGCGCCCACCAGGCCGACCCCCTGGCGCGCCAGCTCGCCGCCCGCCAGCACCAGCACCACGCCGAGCGAAGCGCCGGCCGCCGAACCGATCAGGTACGGGTCGGCCAGCGGGTTGCGAAACAGCCCCTGCGCCACCGCGCCGGCCAGCCCGAGCAGCGCGCCGGTGAGCCACGCGCCGAGCGTGCGCGGCGCGCGGATCTGGCCGACGATCAGCTGCGCTTCCGGGCTGGCCCACCAGCGCAGCGCCGGCAGCGACCAGCCTTCACCACCCGCGGCCAGGCCGGCCAGCAAGAACACCGCGCTGGCCAGCGCCAGGCCCAGCGCCAGGCGGCGCCGGCGCGACCGGTCCAGCGCGGCGCCGGTGCGCGTCACCGCGGCGGCTCCAGCGTGGCCAGGCAGTCGGCCAGTGTCAGCGCGGCTTCGCCCATGCGCGGGCCGGGGCGCACCAGCACTTCGTAGTGCTCGGCATCGAAGCCGCAGCTGCGCCGCAGCCGCAGCGCGCGCAGCGTGTTCCAGCCGGGGCGGCGTGGCATGTCCTGCAGGCTCCGTTGCGGCGCCATCACGATGTCGGGCTGCGCGCGCAGCACGAACTCGGGGTTGAGCCGGGGAAACGGCCCCAGCGCCGCCGGCACCACATTGCCCAGGCCCAGCCGGGCCAGCGTTTCGCCGATGAACGACGCCGCACCGGCCGCATACGGCGCGCTGTCGACCTCGAAATACACCCGCTGGCCGCGCAGCGCGGCGGGCACGCGCGCGGCGGCGGCCAGCATGTCGCGTTCGATGCGGGCGGCCAGCCGCGCCGCCTCTTCGGGCGTGCCCAGCACCTGCGCCAGCAGCACCAGCGTGCGCTGCACGTCGGCATGGTTGCGCGATTCGAGCACCAGCACCTTCAGGCCCAGGCCTTCCAGCCGCGCGGTCACGCGCGCGCCCGGCGCGGCCAGCACCAGGTCGGGCTTGAGGGCGACGATGCGCTCGACCTGCGCGTCTTCGATGCCACCGAGCTTGGGCAGCGCGCGCGCGGCGGCGGGCGAGTTGGAATGCCGGTCGGTGCCCACCAGCCGCGCGCAACCGCCCAGCGCGCAGACACTCTCGGTCAACGACGGCAGCAGCGAAACGATGCGGGCCGGCGGCGCCGCCAGCGTGAGCAGCGCGCCGCGGTCGTCGCGCAACGGGGTCTGGGCGCGGGTGGCGGGCGGTGCGCACAGCGCGGCCGCCAGCATGAGGCTTGCGAGCCAGCGTGTCATGCGACCCCCATCGCCCAAAGACCGCTGCTCAGAGCCCGGCGCTCTGAAACCGCAGCCCGATCCAGGCCTGCCGGCCGGTGGCCTGGTAATCGCGCGCGGGCTGGTAGGCGCGGTTGAAAACATTCAACAGTTTTGTCTCGATTCGCCAGTCCGGGCTGAAGCGGTAGCGCAGCTGCAGGTCCAGCGTCTGGTACGCGGCCAGCGTGGCCCCGCTTTCGGGCCGCGCGCCGACACCGACCAGCGTGGCGTCGGCGGCCCATGCGCCGCCACTCCAATCGACCACCACGCTGTGCTGGTTTGCGGCGCGGCGCACCAGGCGCTGGCCGGTGCTGCTGTCTTTGGCGTCCAGCAGGTCCAGCGTGGCGCGCAGGCCGATGGCGCCGAAGCGCTGCGCCGCCGTCAGCGTGGCGCCCTGCAACTGCGCGCGGCTCACGTTGGCGGCGCAGCCGAAGTCGTACGACGGATCGGCGGGGCACAGGGTGCGGTCCGCCTCGTAGCCGATCAGGTCGCGCACCCGGTTGCGGTACAGCGTGGCGCCGGCCGAACTGTCGGCCTGGCGCCACTGCACACCGACCTCGACGCTGCGCGAGCGTTCCGGCCGCACCGTGGCCACGCCGTAGCCGGGGAAGTACAGGTCGTTGAAGCTGACACCGCGAAATGCGGTGCCCGCCACGGCGCGCGCCGTGAGGCCGGGCATCAGGTCCAGCGCCCAGCCCAGCTTGCCGGTGCTGACACCGCCATAGACCGAATTGCGGTCATGGCGCACATCGGCCTGCAGCCTGTGCGCGCCAAAAGCGCCGCTGTAACCCAGCACCAGCGCGGCGTTGTGGCGCTGCAGCCGGTTGGCGAACGACGCGCTGTCGACCGTTTCATCGATGCGTTCGATGGCGCCCACCCATTGCTGGCCCGGGTCCGGCGTCACGGCGTTTTGCCACACCAGTTGGCGCCGCGCGGTCTTGAAAGTGTCGGGCGCGTTCGCCCCCGACACCAAATCATCGCGCTGCTGCGACACCTGCAGCGTGCTGGTCCACAGCGGCGAGAACACGCCCCGGTAATCCAGCGCGGCCACACGCACGTCGAAGCGGTTGCGAAAGTCGGGGCTGGCGTCCTGCGTGAAGGCCGGCGGCAGGAACTCAGAGCCGTCGTAATGCGAGCGCAGACGGTTCTGTTGCAGGCTGGCGCCGACCCGGTGCCCCGGTGCCGGCGTGAAGCCGCCGCGCAGATGGGTGTGGGTGCGGGTGAAACCATCGCGGTCGGGGTTGTGGTTGCCGAACAGGTCGCCGGGCCGCAGCGCGGAAACACCGGCGCTGGCTTCACGGCCCAGGCCGGCGGCATAGTCCCAGCCGCTGCTGGCGCCGCTGGCCGAAAGATCCGCTTCGCTGGAGCGCAGTTCACCCACCGCCAGGTGCGCCGCGACGAGCGGCGCGCCCGCGCCGCGCCGGGTGATGATCTGCACCACGCCGCCCACCGCGTCGGCGCCGTACAGGCTGGAGCCCGGGCCGCGCAGGATTTCGATGCGCTCGATGGCGGCCAGGCCCAAGGCCGACAGATCGGCCTGGCCCAGCGAGGCCGAGCCGATGCGCACACCGTCGACCAGCACCACCACGCTGCTGGCGCTGCTGCCGCGCAACAGCACGCCCGCGGGCTGCCCCGGCCCGCCGCTGCGCGAGAGCTGAATGCCGCCCTCGCGGCTCAACAACTCTTCGACCGAAGCGGCGCTCGAATCGCGAATGCGTTGGGCGTCGATGACCGCCACATCACCAACCAGCCGGTCCAGCGGCAGCGGTTCGCGGCTGCCGGTGACCACCACCGGCGCGAGCGTCGCCGGTTGGGCGAATGACGAGAACGAAGCGAACGACGCGAACGCCGCCACCAGCACAACACCGAACCAGGCCACGCCAGAATGGCGCGCGCCACGGCGCGCCACGCGCGCCGACAAGCTTTGAATCAACATGAGAAGTTCCACCAACAAGGGTCGGTGCCCGGTTCCCCGCAGGCCCATGACGTTCGGTGCCGCGCGAACGCAGCACCCCCTGTTGGCCGGTATCCGGGCTGGCGGAGCCGCCCTGGCGACCTTCCCAGAAGCCAGACGCTTCCAGTGGTGTGTGCGCAAGAGCCGAAGCTGGCGACCGTGTGGCCGCTGTCTTCGTCCGCCGTACCGTTGCGGGGGCAGCGCAGATTCGGAATGGGCGCGCGAGCGGCGTGTTCCTTCTGCTTCCCGTTTAACTGTGCCGACACGAATGGCGGCACGGGCACCAACGCTGGCGATTGTAGACAGGCGCCGAAGGGCGGGGCCGCGGGTCGAGGCCAGGCTTTACTTTTTCGTGATGACTCGGGGCCCCCGCGGCCGAACACTGGCCTGAGCGCCGCACGAACCGTCGGCGCCAAAACCGACCGATCCAACCCCGGAGCCTTGTCATGCACACGAACCGCCGCAACACCTTCAAACTGCTTGGCCTGGCGCTTGCGCTGGGCAGCCCGGGCCTGCCGGCCACCGCCACCGAGGAGGGCGGTGATGACGACGGCTTTCGCTCCGGCAAGGTCTTTTCCAGCACAAACGCCGCCGCCGGCAATGAACTGCTCGTCTACGCCACCAACAAGGCCGGCGCGCTGAGCCTGCAGACCCGCCTGGCCACGCAAGGGGCCGGCACCGGCACCGGGCTGGGCAACCAGGGCGCGGTGACGCTGAGTGGCGATGGGCGCTTTCTCTTTGTCGTCAACGCGCTGAGCAACAGCGTGTCGACCTTCGCGATCCGGCGCCACGGCGTGACGCTGGTCTCCGCGGTCGACTCCGGCGGCCAGCGCCCGGTCAGCGTGACCGAGCATGACGGTGCCGTCTACGTGCTCAATGCCGGCGGCGCCGGCAACGTGGCCGGCTTTCGCAACGTGTGGGGCAGCTTGCAGCCACTGGCCGACGCCGTTCGCCCGCTCTCGGCCTCGGGTGGAACGGGCCCGGCCCAGGTGGGTTTCAGCCCCGATGGCGATGTGCTGGTCGTCACCGAAAAAGCCACCAACAAGTTGACGAGCTACCGGGTGCGCCATGACGGCCAGATCGGTGCGCCGGTGGTGACGGCCTCCAGCGGCGCGACGCCGTTCGGCTTCGCATTCGACAAGCGCGGCACGCTGCTGGTGTCCGAGGCCTTCGGCGGTGCGGCGGGCGCCAGCGCCGTGTCGTCATACGGGTTCGAGAGCTGGGTGCCGGCCCAGCCACTCCTCATCAGCCCGTCGGTGGTGGACACCCAGTCCGCTGCCTGCTGGGTGGTCGTGACGCCGAACGGCCGCCATGCCTACGTCACCAACACGGGCAGCGGCACGATCAGCAGCTATTCCGTCCAGCGGTCCGGCAAGATCTCGCTGGCCCAGGCGGTGGCCGCAGCGGGCGGCGCCGGGCCGATCGACGCGTCCATCTCCGCGACGGGGCGCCATCTGTTTGTGCTGAACTCGGGCAGCCAGACCATCTCGTCGTTCACGATCGGCCGCGATGGCAGCCTCGCCAACCCTGGCAGCGTGGCCGGCTTGCCGGTCGGGGCGAACGGCCTGGCCGCCAACTGACGCGTGTTGGCCCGGTCCCGCAAGCCGCGGCCATGAGTGAAAGGTTCAGCGCCCTCGCGGCGACCAAGGGCTTGTTCCATGGTCTGGCGCTGACGATGATTCATTCAATCTCGCGCGAGCGCGCGCCGGCGCCGCTGGGCAATGGCCCGGCGCGCAGCGGCCGCCCGCAGTTGCTGGTGATCGAGGACGAGGCCGACGTGGCCGCGCTGCTGCGCCTGCACCTGGCCGAATTGCCGGCCGACGTTCGCCTGGCCACCGATGGCGAACAGGGGCTGGCGCTGGCCTTGTCGGTCGACTGGGACCTGATCGTGCTCGACCTGCGCCTGCCGCGCCTTGGCGGCCTGGACGTGTGCCGCGAAATCCGCGCCAGCGGACGCCAGGTGCCGATCCTGATCCTGACCGCGCGGGCCGGCGAACTCGATCGGGTGCACGGCCTGGAGCTGGGTGCGGACGACTACGTCGGCAAGCCCTTCAGCGTGCTCGAACTGCGCGCGCGGGTGAAAGCCTTGCTGCGCCGCGCCGCGCATTCGCAGGCGGCGCGATACGTCGTCACGCGCGACCGGGCGCCGGCGCTGCGCTTCGGCGCGTTGCAGCTCGACCGTTCACGCCACAAGGCCACGCTGGCGGGCCGCGACCTGGCGCTGGCACCGCGCGAATGGGAGCTGCTGTGCTTTTTTGCCGAGCACCCCGGGCAGGCGTTCTCGCGCGCCGAGTTGCTCGACCGGGTCTGGGGTTACGGGCACGACGGCTACAACCACACCGTCAACAGCCACATCAACCGTCTGCGCGCCAAGCTGGGCGACGACCGCAGCGTGCCGTGCTACATCCACACGGTGTGGGGCATGGGCTATCGGTTCGAGGCGGTCGGCCACGCATGACCCGTCCGATGCCAGCGCGTGCCGGCGCCAAGGCGCTTGGCTGACATGAGCGCGCCACCGTTCCACCGCCGGCTGCATGTGCGCATCGGCGCCGTGGTCCTGGCGGTGCTGGTGCTGATGGCGCTGGCGCTGCTGCTGGCAAGCCACTTGCAGCAGCGGCGGATCAACCTCGAAGTCACGCAGCGCCTCAACCTGGGGCTGGCTCGCCATGTGCTGGACCACCAGGCGCGCCCGCTGCTGACGGCCACCGGCGAGCCCGACCGCCCGCTGCTGAAGGACATGGCCATGTACGTGATGCGCGCCAACCCGGCGGTCGAGGTGTACGTGCTCGACACCTTGGGCCGCATCACCGGCCACGCGCTCGATGGCGCCAGCGTGCGCATGAGCCCGCCGGGCCGTCATGGGCCACGAAGAGGCCCCTCCGGTGCCTTGGGCGATTACCGCAGTGCGCAGCACGAAGGCAGTCCGGTCAGCGCGGTCGACCTCGGCCCCGTGCGCCAGCTCTTGCGCGACCCGGCGCATATCGAACTGCCGGTGCTGGGCGACGACCCGCGTGCGCCGGGCTCGCGCAACATCTTCTCGGTCGCGCCGATCGGCGACCTGACGACGCCGGCCGGCGGCTACCTCTACATCGTGCTGCGCGGCCAGGCCGCGCAGGGGCTGGCCGCGGACACCGCCCGCTCCGGCATGGCGCACGAATCCGCGCTGGCCGTGCTGCTGGCCTGCGGTGTGGCTGCGCTGGCCCTGCTGGCTTCGCTGAGCCTGCTGACGCGCCCGCTGCGGCGACTCACCGCGCAGGCGCAGGCGTTTCGCGGCGCTGGCACGGCGCTGCCGCCGGTGGCACACGACGCCGACGAAATCGCACGCCTCGAATCGGCCATGCTGGCGCTGCAGGCCCGCATCGCCGAGCAGTTCAAGCAGGTGGAAGACAACGACCGCATGCGCCGCGAACTGGTGTCCAACCTGTCGCACGACCTGCGGACGCCGCTGACCAGCATCCAGGGCTACGCCGAGCATTGCCTGTTGAAGAACGAGACGCTGGGGGCGGAGGAACGCGCCCGCACGCTGCAGTTGATGCTGCGCCACTGCACCAGCCTGTCCAGACGAATCGCCGACCTGTTCGATCTGTCCAAGCTCGACGCCGGCCGCGTGCAGCCGAGGCTGGAGGTGTTCTGCCTGGCCGAGCTGCTGCAGGACGTGATCGACGGCTACCAGCTCGACGCCGAGGCGCGGCGGGTGGCGCTGACGCTGAGCCGGGCCAGCCGGACCGACGCCTGCGTGCGGGCCGACATCGCGCTGATGGAGCGCGTGTTCCAGAACCTGATCGACAACGCGCTGCGCCACACCCCCGCGGGCGGCGCGGTGCGCATCGAGGTCATTCCGGGGGCTGCCGAGCTGCGCGTGAGCGTGGCCGACACCGGCTGCGGCATCGCCCGGGAACACCTGGGCCAGGTGTTCGAACGCTACCACCAGACCCAGGACCCGCAGGCGGTCGACGGCGGGCCGAGCGCCGGCCTCGGCCTGGCCATCGTCAAGCGCATCCTCGAATTGCATGGCAGCGTGATCGGTGTCAGCTCGGAACTTGCGCGCGGAACCCGCTTCGATTTCAGCCTGCGGCGCGTGGTTTGACGAACCCGGCCCGCAGGCCGCTCAGGGCCGCCTGAGGTACACGCCACGCGCTTGCGGCCGGTCGCGCCGCCGGCGATCAGCCATTGCGCGGCGCGGGCTTGTTGGTGCGTCAGAGCGGCGTGCGGCGTGGTGCCGAACAGTTGCCCGAACAGTTGCCCGAACCACCCAGAATCATGGCTCACGGCGGCGGCGCGTCCGGGCAGGTGCGCTGGTAGGGGTCGTCGCCCAGGTGCAGTTTCCATTCTTCCGGCGTGAGGTTGCGCGCGATCCGGGCGCAGGCCTCGGCGGTCAGCTCGGCGGTGGGCAGCCGCCACAGGCGCAGCGTCGCGTCGCTGCCGGCGCTGGCCAGCCAACCCCCGTCGGCGCTGAACGCGCTGGCGATGGCAGCCACGCCATGGGCACGGCGCGCGCGTTCGAGGTGCGCGTCGGCAAGTGCCTCACCGCGGGCATTGCGGGAGGCCAGCCACACCGCGTCCGGCGTCGTGCGCAGATCGGCCAGCGTGTTCAGGCGGGGCCATTGCAGCGCAGCGTTGGCCAACGCCACATCACCGCCGGCCGTTGCGGTGGTCCAGGGACCAGTCGCGTTCGGCGCGCGACCGCGCCTGCCGAACACCTCCGTCTGCTGGAAATCCTCGGCCTCGTGCGACAACCACGCCAATGGCGCGCCGCTGGCCTGGTCCCACACGCGCGTCATCGAGGGGTGCAGCAGACCCAGCCCGCGGGCGAAGCTCCATTCCGAATGGGTGGCGAGGCGTTGTCCGTCGGGGCTGACGAAGTAGTTGCGGGCCTGGACTTCGATCGCCGGTGCCTTGCGCCAATCACCCGTGGCGAAGCGGTGCACGTGGCTGCCCGCGGCGACCAGCAGCCAGCCGCCATCGGGTGTCAGCATCACCTGGCCGGTAATCCAGTCGTCGCCGCGATGGCGCAGCACCTCGGTCCAGTTCCGGGTGTCGACCACGGTCACCGCGTGGGCACTGGTCTGCAGCAGCCATCGGCCGTCGCGGCTGAAGTCGAGTGCCGTGCCGGCTTCGGCCGCCTCGAACTGCGCCACCTGGCGCCGGCTGGCGCTGTCGATGACCCGCACTGCGCGTTGCGCGTCGAGCGCGGCGAGCCACTGCCCGTCGGCGCTGAGGGCAAGCCGGCTGGCCGGCCCGGGATGCGGCAGCCGCGCGAATTCAAGCGCGCCCAACTCCCATGCGGCCACACTGCCGTCCGGGTTGCCAGCCACCAGTTCAGCCCGTTCGGGGTCGAAGACCAGCGCCCCGGCGGCCCGCGCGACATGAGTGATCTGGTGCGGGTCGGCGACCGACATCACGGCCACGCTGCCCTCGGCCAGGCCGACCGCCAAACGTGCTCCGTCCGGGCTGAAGACCGGCGTGACCCGAGGGTTGATTCGCGCGCTGCGCCAGTTCGGTTCGGCGACCAGGCGCACGCCGCCCGCCGCGTCGGTTTTCAGCGCCACCAGCATGAGTGTGCCCTGGTTGCCGTTGACGACCAGGTGGCGCCCGTCGGGGCTGAACGCCAGCGTCTGCGCGACCGAATCGGCGGACTCGAACTGCGCCACCTGGCGTCGGCTGGCGATGTCCCACACGACCACGCGCTCCGGGTGTTGCGTGGCCAGCCAGCGGCCATCCGGGCTGAAGGCCAGCCCGCGCACCAGCGGTTTTGCTGCAGCGCCGCCGCCGAGCCCCGGCCGCAGGCGCCAGGTCTGCGTGTCGCGCAACTGCACCTCCACCGAACCGCGCACCACGCTGGCGAGCAGCTTGCCGTCGGGGCTGAACGCGGCCGCTTGCAGCATCGCATCCTCTTGCAATGGTGCGGCGATGGTCCAGCTGCCCGTGTCCCACACACAACCGGCCGCTTGCTGGCAGCTGGCGACGAGCCAGCGCCGATCCGGGCTGAAGGCCAGCGCGCGCCGCTGGCGTTCAGCCCCGGTCGGCGGCAGGCGCTTGATCTCGCGTTGCGCCGCGCGGTCCCACACCACGGTGCCATCTTCAGATTCACTGGCGATCCATTCACCACCGCGGCTGATCGCCAGCGCCAGCACCGCGGCCTGATGCGCCTGGCGCTTGGCCAGCGGCGGGCGGGGCAGCAGGTCGATATGGGCCAGCAGCGCCTGGTGCGCCTCGACCGTCCAGTGGGTGCGCATCGACTCGATGCCGAGCAACAGGCTGCGGCGCACACCCTCGGCCCCGTCGGCCAGCGCCGCGTCGGCCGCGACGTTGAGCTGGCGCGCCAGCGCCGCGCGCCGCCGCTCCTCGGCGATGTCTCGCTGGCGCTGCGCTTCGGTCTTTTCGGCCAGCGCGACCTGGCGTTGTTCGACCGCCTGCTGGCGCGAGATCAGCGCAAACACCAGCGCACCCGACAGCATCAGGATGACCGCCAGCGCGGCAGCCCAGGCGTTGCGCCGCTGGCGTGCCTGGCGCTTGCGGTCGCGCTCCTCGATCTCCTTGCGGCTGACGTCGTACAGGTTGGCCAGCACCATGTACCAGGCGGCTTCAAAGCTGTCCTTGCCGAGCTTGTTCGCCTTCGGATCGAAGCCGACGAAGGAGGTGGCCAGCGGCATCCGGAGTGCCTCGCACAGCGCCTGCGGAAAAGCCATGTCTTGTTCGCGGCCGGGCCCGGCTTCGTTGTTCGGCAGCCCCGCCAGCAGCAGCGCAATGACATTCTCCGCACCACGAATCTGGATGAAGCGCCGCACCTCGTCGTCGACAAACCCGCTGCCCCGGGCGGCGGGCGAGCACAGCAGGATCAACTTGCGCGACTGGCGCAGCTGGGCGTCGATGGCGGCGTAGTACTCGGTGCCGCTGAAGTCCGACTCGTCGCGAAAGACATTCAGGGTGCGCTGCGGGAGGCCCAGCCCGGGTGGGGGTTTGTAGGCCTTGAGCGCTTTCTCCAGCAACGCGGCAAAGTCACGGTCGCGGCGCGAGTAGCTGATGAACGCGTCGTGCGCCGGCGCCACCGGCAGGGCGGGGGTCGGCGCGGCGGCGGCGGGGGGGTCCACGTTGCATCCCGGGTCGGGCGCCTGCAAGCCGCCTTGCGCCGGTCGCGCGCTCAGGCGGCCGCGCGGTAGCCGCGCGGAATGGCGCCCAGCAGCCGGCGCGTGTAGTCCTGCCGCGGCGCCTCCAGGATTTGCTCGACGCCGGCCTGCTCGACCACCTCGCCGTCCTTCATCACCATCACCTCGTCGGCCATGAAGCGCACCACGGCCAGGTCGTGGCTGATGAAGATGTAGGCCAAGCCCAACTCGTCCTGCAGGTCCTTCAGCAGGTTCAGCACCTGGGCCTGCACCGACACGTCGAGCGCGCTCACCGCTTCGTCCAGCACCAGCACCTCGGGCTCCAGCGTCAGGCAGCGCGCGATCGCCACACGCTGGCGCTGGCCGCCGGAAAATTCATGCGGGTACTTGTGCATCGCGGCCTCGTCCAGGCCGACCTTGGCCAGCAGCGCGCGGGCGCGCGCTTCGCGCTCGGCGCTGTGGTTGCCGATGCGGTGGATGGTCATCGGCTCGATCAGCGTCTGCCCGACCGTGAAGCGCGGGTTCAGTGACGCGTACGGGTTCTGGAACACCACCTGGATGCGCCGGCGCATCGCCAGCATGTCGCGCTTCGAAAGCGCCAGCAGGTCGCGGCCGTCGAAGCTCACGCTGCCGCCGACCGGCCCGCCACTGGGTTCGTGCAGGCGCAGCAGCGCCAGGCCCATCGTGGTCTTGCCCGAACCCGATTCACCCACCACGCCCAGCGTGTGGCCGCGCCTGAGCTTGAACGTGGCGCCCTTGACCGCCTTGAACTCGCGCCGGCCGAAGATGCCGCTGCTGAGCCAGAAGCTTTTTGTCAATGCGCTGGCTTCGATGATCACCGGCGCGTTCGCGTCCTTGGGTTTGCCGAGGCCCGACGCATCACGCCCAGAGATGTGGTCGTCGATCACGCGCAGCCGCGGCGTGCGCTGCGCCAGCGTCGGGCGGCAAGCCAGCAGCGCCTGGGTGTACGCGTCCCGCGGGTCGGCAAAGATGCGCGCCACCGGGCCCTGCTCACGCACCGTGCCCTGGCGCATGACCACCACGTGGTCGGCAATCTCGCCGACCACACCGAGGTCGTGGCTGATGAACAGCATGCTCATGCGGTGCTTTTCTTTCAGCCCGGCGAGCAGCTCCAGGATCTGGCGCTGGATGGTCACGTCGAGCGCCGTGGTCGGCTCGTCGGCGATCAGCAGCTTGGGTTCGCAGGCCAGCGCCATCGCGATCATCACGCGCTGCTGCTGGCCACCCGACAGCTCGTGCGGGTGCGCGCTCAAACGGCGTTTGGGCTCCGGCATGCCCACTTCATGGAGCAAGGCTTCAGCGCGCTCCCAGGCCTGGCGGCGGCTCAAGCCCAGGTGCTTGATCAGGGGTTCGCAAATTTGCTGGCCCACCGTGAACACCGGGTTCAGCGAGGTCATCGGGTCCTGGAACACACACGCGATTTGCCGGCCGCGCAGCTTCTGCAATTCGGGCAAGGTGGCCGCCAGCATGTCGCGGCCCTGGAAGGTGATGCCGCCCTGCCGCTCGGCGTTGTCGGGCAGCAGGTTCAGGATCGACATGGCCGTGACGCTCTTGCCCGAACCCGATTCGCCGACCAGCGCGACGGTGCCGTTTTCGGGCACATCGAAGCTGACACCCAAGTCACCTCGGCCCACGGCCTGAACCCGCTGCATGGCGCCGCCGGTCGCACCCATGCGGAACGAAACACGCAGATCCTTGATCGACAGCAGCATGGCTCAGCGCCTCAGTAGTGGTATCGCAACTGCGCAAGGTGCAACGTGCCGCCATCGACCCTGTAAACCATGCGGTGCTCGTCGGTGATGCGACGCGACCAATAGCCGGACAAGGCATGCTTCAAAGGCTCAGGCTTGCCCACACCCGCGAATGGCTCGCGCTGCGTTTCACGTATCAGCTTGTTGATCCGCTCGACCATCCGCTTGTCCTGCTTTTGCCAGTAGAGATAATCTTCCCAGGCTTCATCGGCGAAGACGAGCTTCACTTGACCAGCTTCCGCTCGACGCCTTTTCCGGCATTGAGTTGGCCGATGGCCGTCAGCAGGCGCTTCGCGTTGCTCGGATTCCTCAACAAGTAGGCCGTCTCTTCGAGGGCTTTGAAATCTTCCAGAGAGAGCATCACGACGGACTGCTCCCCATTGCGCGTGATGATCAGGGTCTCATGGTCATTGCACACGCGGTCCATCGTGCTGGCCAGGTTGGCGCGTGCGGCCGAGTAGGTGATGGCGTCCATGGCGTACTCCCATTATTGTACTGTTTATTGTACAACTATCATTCACTCCAGCCCACGCAACTTCGGGTCCAGCGCATCGCGCAGCGCATCGGTGAAGAGCGAAAACGCGGTCACGAACACCGCCATGAACAGCGTGGCCGCCACCAGTTGCCACCAGTGGCCGAGGATCAATTCGCTCTGCGCTTCGGCCAGCATCGTGCCCCAGCTCACCTGGTCGACCGCCACGCCCAGGCCCAGGTAGCTCAAGATGACTTCGGCCTTGATGAAGCCCACTACGTGGATCGACAACTGCACCAGCGCCACATGGCTCACGTTGGGCAGGATGTGGCGGAAGATGCGCGACAACGGGCTGGCGCCGATCGCCTCGGCGGCGCGCACGTACTCGCGCACGCTGTGCTTGATGAACTCGGCCCGCACCAGCCGGTAGATGCCGGTCCAGCCGGTCAGCCCGAGGATGATGACGATGCTCCAGATGCCTTTGGGAATGATTGCGTCGGCCCGGTTCAGCACCGCCGCAAACGTGAAGATCAGCAAGATGCCGGGGATCGACGTGAACACGTTGTAGACCCACTCCAGCAAGTCGCCCGCCTTGCCGCCGAAGAAGCCGCCGACGGCGCCCAGCAGCGTGCCGATCAAGGTGGCCACCACGGCGGCCAGCACCCCGACCATGATGGAAATCTCGGCGCCCTTGATCGCCTTGGCCAGCACGTCGCGGCCGAGGCGGTCGCCGCCGAACGGCAGGGTGTCGCGCTTGACCACGTCGACCGTCTTGAACTTGGCGGCGCGCTCTTCCCATTCCTTGTAGCGCGGGGCGAGCGGGTCGACGTCGGAGATGTCGACATTCGGGCCCTTGGGCACGGCGATGGCGGTGGCTTCGACCTTGGCGGCTGGCCCCATGAAGCTCGGCGGCGCGTTCGGCACGCCAACTTCGCGCTGCCACTGGCCGGCCACCAGCCCAAGGCCCGCGGCGATGACCAGCAACAAGAAGGCGCCGACGATGTACAGCGACACCAGCCCGACCTTGTCGGACTTGAAGCGCTTCCAGGCCGCGCCCCACACACCGCCGGACGAACTCGAGCTCGTCGGCAGGTTCACCGAGGAAATCACAGCGCTCATTTCAGTGGCTCCACCGCGCAAGATGCGGCGCGAGACGCAAGCGGCGCACGGGTCCGGCGGGCAGCTTTCGGCCCGATATTGACGTTGAACGGCTGCTTTGCGGGCGCTGGCATTGGCGCGGGATCGGGCCACTGGGGCATGCTGCTGCGCGAGTGTCCTCCGGGCCGGAAAAGACTCGGCCCTCCCCCTTTACCTCGCTCCGCAGCACGCCCCAGCGGCCCGATCCTGTGCGGCGCCGTGCTGGTTCGTGGCAAACCTCCGCAGCGTGCAGCCGAGCGCGTCGGGTAGGCAAATCGGAGAAGTAAAGGGGGAGGGGCGGTCTCTTCCGCCCCGGAGGACATTCGGAGAGTTGACTACCCGGCGTGCTTGGCCCGCGCAGATCGTCGAAGCAAGTGCAAGAAAAGCAGTCGTTCGCGAACAGCCGCAACGGGCCGAAATACGACGAGTCCATCGAAGTGCAGCGGGTCCGGATCACTTCAGCACCACCCGCGGGTCGGCCAGCTTGTACAGCACGTCGGTGGCCAGGTTCACGCCCATCGTGATCACGGCGATGTAGATCGTCACCGCCTGGATCACCGGATAGTCGCTGCGGTTCACCGCCAGCAGCACCTCGCGCCCCAGGCCGGGGATGGAGAAAAACGTCTCGATCAGGAACGAGCCGACAAAGATGCCCGGCAAGGCCACCGCCACGTTGGTCAGGATCGGGATCAGCGCATTGCGCAGCACATGCTTCATCAAAATGGTCTGCTCGGTGAGGCCTTTGGCGCGCGCGGTGCGCACATAGTCCTGCCCGATCTCGTCGAGGAAAAACGTGCGGTACAGCCGCATCTGCGGCGCCAGACCCACCAGCACCGCCAGCATCACCGGCAGCGGCGTGTACACCGCCAGGTTGGTCCAGAAGCTGTTGCTCCACCCTTGCACCGGGAACCAGCCGAGCTGGAACGCAAACAGGTACTGGCCGACGATCACGTAGACCAGGAATGAGATCGACAGCGCCACCGTGCTGAGCACCATGATGGCGCGGTCGGTGAGCGAGCCCCGCACATAGGCCACGGCCATCGCAAACGGGATCGCCAGCAGCACGTCGAGCAGCAGGATGGGCACCATCACCGTCAAGGTGGCCGGCAGCCGCGTCATGAACAGGTTGGCCACCGACTCATTCGTCGCCCAGCTCTTGCCCCACTCGAACGTGACGATCTGCTTGAAGAAGATCGCCAGTTGTTCCCACACCGGCTTGTTGAGGCCGAGCTGGTCGCGGATGGCCTGGATCTGTTCGGGCGTGGCGTTCAGGCCGCCCAGGATTTCGGCCGGGTCGCCGCCGAAATACTTGAACAGAAAGAACACCAGCAGCACGACGCCGATCAGGGTCGGGATCATTTGCCAGAGGCGGCGAATCAGGTAGGCGGCCATGGAGAGTGGTTGCAGGATGTTCAGCGCGAGTCTAAGCGGCGCCACCCGCGCCGCCGCATCGCGTTTGCCCTGCGCCAGCGGGGGTCAATCGCGTGGCCGGGTGGGGCGCAAGACTCTAGACTCGGGCGCTTCGGGGTCGTCGTGGCCTCGGGTTTGCGCAAGGAGTGAACATGACGCTGCTGAGCGGCCTGTCTCGGGTGTTGATCGGTGCCGCGCTGGCCTGCGCCGCCATCGCGGCAGCGGCGGCGGCCGATGCGCCGGCAACGCCCGCGGCGGGCCAGAAGGTGCTGCGCTTCGCCTTCCCGATTGCCGAGACCGGCTTCGACCCGGCGCAGGTCAGCGACCTGTATTCGCGTGTGGTCACCGCCGGCATCTTCGAAGCGCCGCTGGCGTTCGACTTTCTGGCGCGGCCGTTCAAGATGAAGCCGAGCACGGTGGAGGCGCTGCCCGAGATCTCGGCCGACTTCACGCGCTTCACGTTTCGCGTCAGGCCGGGGATCTATTTTTCCGATGACGCTGCCTTCAAGGGCGTCAAACGCGAACTGACCGCGCAAGACTATGTGTACACGCTCAAGCGCCACTACGACCCCAAGCTCAAGAGCCCCAACCTGTACCTGCTCGAAAACGCCAAGATCGTCGGCCTGAGCGAGGTGCGCAAACAAGCCATCGCCGACAAGAAGCCGTTCCCGTACGACACGCCGGTGGACGGCCTGCGCGCACTCGACCGCTACACCTTCCAGATCACGCTGGCCGAGCCCTCGCCGCGTTTTCACCAGCAGGTGCTGACCGACAGCGGCGCGTTCGGCGCGGTGGCGCGCGAGGTGGCCGAGTTCTACGGCGACAAGATCATGGAGCACCCGGTGGGCACCGGGCCGTTCGTGCTGAGCGAATGGCGGCGCAGCTCGCGCATGGTGCTGGCGCGCAACCCCGGCTTCCGCGAGGTGTTCTACGACGAACAGGCGCCGGCCGACGACCCGCGTTCGGTGGCCATTGCCAAGGCCTTGAAGGGCCGGCGCATGCCGATGCTGGACCGGGTCGAGATCGTGGTGATCGAAGAAGAGCAGCCGCGCTGGCTGTCGTTCCTGAACCACCAGACCGACTTCATGGACCGGCTGCCGAACGGCTTTGCCGACATCGCGATCCCGAACAACAGATTGGCGCCGAACCTGGCCAAACAAGGCATCCTGATGGACCAGGCGCCGCTGGTCGATGCCTTGCTGTCGACCCTGTTCAACCAGGACGACCCGGTGGTGGGCGGCAACACGCCCGACAAGGTGGCGCTGCGGCGCGCGATCTCGCTGGCCTACAACAGCGATGAGGAAATTCGCCTGGTGCGCAAGAGCCAGGCCGTGCCGGCGCAAAGCGCGATCGCGCCGCTGGCCTTTGGCTACGACCCGGCGTTCAAGTCGGAGATGAGCGACTTCGACCTGCCGCGCGCCCGTGCCCTGCTCGACCTGTACGGTTACCTCGACCGCGACGGCGACGGCTGGCGCGAGCAGCCCGATGGCTCGCCGCTGGTGCTGGAGTACGCCACCCAGCCCGACCAGCTGAGCCGCCAGGTGGTGGAGCTGTGGCAGAAGAACATGAAGGCGATCAACCTGAAAATCGTCTTCAAGCCCGCCAAGTGGCCCGAGAACCTGAAGGCCTCGCGCGCCGGCAAGCTGATGATGTGGGGTGTGGGCTGGGCCGCCACCTCGCCCGACGGCGACACCTTTCTGGCGCTCGGTTACGGCCCCAACAAGGGTGCCGCCAACCATGCCCGCTTCGACCTGCCGGCGTTCAACGCGCTCTACATCAAACAAAACAAGATGCCCGACGGCCCCGAGCGCCAGGCCGTGATGCAAGAAGCGAGCAAGCTGATGGTGGCCTACGCGCCCTACAAGATCAGCGGCCACCGCATCGCCACCGACCTGATGCACCCGTGGGTGCGCGGCTACCGGCGCAACCCGTTCGTGCGCGAGTTCTACAAGTATGTGGACATTGACGTGGCGGTGCAG
>JANORB010000016.1:0-11859 GCA_031415135.1 Methylibium sp. | reverse complement strand
GTGCGCGAGTTGCTGTGCGGCAGCAAGCGCTTCAACGACCTGCATCGCGGCGTCCCGCGAATGTCCACCAGCCTGCTGACGCAGCGGCTTCGTCGCCTCGAGGAATTCGGTGTCGTGCGCCGCGACGCCGTCGGCAAGGTGTGGGAATACAGCCTCACCGAGGCGGGCGAGGAACTTCGACCCATCGTCATGGCGCTCGGCCATTGGGGTGCGCGGTGGATCGGCAGCCGGCTGCGCGACGATGAACTCGATGCCGGCTTGCTGATGTGGGATATGCGCCGATTCGCGTGCATCGAGGAGTTCCCGCCCAGGCCCGTCGTCATCCACTTCCAGTTCCGCGACGCACGGGCTGGCGAGCGCGCCTGGTGGCTGGTCGTGGAGGACGGCGTGGCCGACCTGTGTCGCGACGACCCGGGGCGCGAGCTGACGCTCGTGGTGGATGCTTCCGTGCGCGCTCTGACCGAAGTGTGGACGGGTGACCGCACGCCTGAGCAGGCCCTTCAGTCGCGCGAGATCCGTGTCGATGGGGCCAAGCGCGAGGCGCAAGACCTGTGGCGGTGGCTGGGCACGAGCGCGTTCGCCTCGACGCGCCGCGCCGCGGGACGGATGTCATCAAGCGGCAAATCTCTGACGCCATAGCGGGTTGGGCGCCGACCCGAAGCCCACTTGTACCCCGGGGCGGACGCGCAGGCCAGGTCGGCCGTGACTGCACGGGGTGGTCGCCCGAAAGCGCCGGTCGCCACCGGCAGCAACAGGCCGGCAGAAGCCGGACAACCCACTGCCGCAGCGCCAGCGCCTGCCTTCACGGCCGGCGGTGATCGGCAACACCGACGCTCACCGGCGGCCGCCTGTCCCGCATCGGATACAAACTCTCCGCCACCGCCGCCAACGCCAGCACCCCACGGTCATCGAGATGCCGCCCCATGATCCGCAGCTCGATCGGCAGGCCCTCTGCGGTGAAACCCACCGGCACCGACGCGGCCGGCAGGCCGGTCAGGTTGGCCAGCGTCACGCGCATCCGCTGCGGCGCGGTGTTGTTCTGCGGCGTGATGGCGTCGCTGGCCGGGTGCTTCCTGTCGATCGGCGACACCCACACCTTCACCGAAGGCATGACCAACGGCGCGGGCTACCTCGCGCTGGCCGCGGTGATCTTCGGCCACTGGAAGTTCGGCCGCACGGTGCTTCTCAGCCCGCTGCGGCAGCCGGCACACAAGCCGCGCGACGGGCTGCTAACCTTGGCGGGTGAGCCAAGCGCGTTTCAGTTCCACCCCGCTCGTGGCCGAGCCGCTGCGGGCCTTGACGCTGGACCCGCGCGCCCATCCGCGCGGGCGGCGGCACCTCAGCGCGGCCAGCGGCCTGGTGTGCGCGCACCAGCGCGCGTACGTGATTTCCGACGACGAACACCACCTGGCCGTGTTTCGCGATCGCAGCACAGCGGGCGAGCTGCATCGAATCCGGGACAGTGATCTGCCGCGCCAAAAACCAGCGCGCAAACGCATCAAGCCAGACCTGGAGACCTTGCTCTTGTTGCCGCCGGCGCCGGGTGAGGCCGGCACGGCCTTGCTGGCGCTCGGCTCGGGTTCGGGCCCGAACCGAAACACGGGTGTGCTGATCCCGCTGGATCCACACGGCGAGCCCTTGAGCGCGGTTCACCGCTTCGATCTGAACCCGCTGTACCAGCCGCTGCGCGGCATCCTGGGCCAGATCAACATCGAAGGCGCGATGCTGACCGGCGCCGAACTGGTGTTGCTGAACCGCGGCGGCCGCGGCGCTTTGCACAACGCCGCGGCGCACTATCGGCGGCTCGATCTGCAGCGTGTCATCGACGGCCAGATTCACGCGTTGGCGCCGGCATCGGTTCGGCATTTCGCCCTGGGCGACATCGGCGGCGTGCCGCTGGGCTTCACCGACGGCGCCGCGCTGCCCGATGGCGGCTGGGTCTTCAGCGCAGTGGCCGAAGACAGCGCCGACAGTTATGCCGACGGGCCTTGCCACGGCAGCGCCGTCGGTGTGGTGGGTGCCGGCGGCGCGCTGCTGGCGCTGCGCCGGCTCGCGCCGCCCGCCAAGGTCGAAGGCATCGCGGTGCGGGTGGAACGCGGCGCGCTGTCGCTTTGCATGGTCACCGACACCGACGATCCGGCCCGCGGCTCGTGGCTGCTGACGGCACGTCTTCCCGTCACCCTCGCCGACCGCCGCTGATGGACCCGGGCCGGCCCGATCGACGCGCATTCCTGACCGGCTTGTCGATCGGCATCCCGTCGGTGTTCACTGGCGGCGTGTTGGCGCAAACCGTGATCACCAAGCCGATCCCCTCCACCGGCGAGGCCCTGCCGGTGGTCGGGCTGGGCAGCTGGATCACGTTCAACGTCGGCGCCGACCCGGTCGCCCGCGATGCCTGCGCCGACGTGATGCGCGCCTTCTTTGCCGCCGGCGGCCGGATGATCGACTCGTCGCCGATGTACGGCTCTTCGCAGGCCGTCATTGGCCATGGCCTGGCCCGCATCGGCGGCAACCCGCCGCTGTTCGCGGCCGACAAGGTGTGGGTCGGCTCGGGCGCACACGGGCCGGCCCAGATCGAGGAGTCGCGCCGGCACTGGAACCTGGCGCGCTTCGATCTGCTGCAGGTCCACAACCTGCTGGGCTGGGAGGCGCACTTGCCGGTGCTGCTGGCGATGAAGGCGGCCGGGCGGCTGCGTTATGTGGGCATCACCACGTCGGAAGGGCGGCGCCATCCGGAGATCGAGGCGCTCATGCGCAGCCAGCCGCTCGACTTCGTGCAGGTGACCTACAACCTGCTCGACCGCGCGGTGGAGGAGCGCATCCTGCCACTCGCGCGCGAGCGCGGCATCGCGGTGATCGCCAACCGGCCGTTCCGCGAGGGGGCGCTGCTGCGCGCCTTGCAGCGCCACCCGCTGCCACCCTGGGCGGCCGAGGTGGGCTGCGACGGTTGGGCCCAGTTCGCGCTGAAGTTCATCGTCTCGCATCCGGCCGTGACCTGCGCGATCCCGGCCACCAGCAGCGTGGCGCATGTGCGGCAGAACATGGGGGCTGCATTGGGCAACCTGCCGGACGCGCCGCTGCGCCGGCGCATGGCGGCCTGGGTGGAGGCGCTGGTGTGATGTCGGAATGGTGGACTTACCGGCCGGCGGACTTGTTGATGTTCGCGCCACGCACCTACCACCGGCTGTTCGAGATCTACAACACCCAGGTCTGGCCGGGCCAACTGGTGGTGCTGGCGCTCGGCCTGGCACTGCTGTGGTGGGCGGCGCAGCGCAGGCCCGCGGCCGCGCGCGTGGCCTTGATGTTGCTGGGCGCGGCCTGGCTGTGGGTGGCCTGGGCTTTCCATTGGCAGCGTTACGCCACCATCCACACGGCCGCGCCCTGGTTTGCCGCGGCCTTTGCGGTGCAAGGCGTGCTGCTGCTCGCCCGCGGCGGCATCGGCGCGCACTGGCGGGTTGGCCGCGAAAGCGGCGGGCGCTGGGGTGTCGGGCTGGGTTTGCTGCTCTTTGCGCAGCTGGTTCAACCCTGGCTCGGTGCGGCGCTCGGCCGGCCGTGGCGGCAAGCCGAGATGTTCGGCCTGGCGCCCGACCCGACCGTGCTGGGCACGCTGGGGCTGTTGTTGCTGTGGCAGCCTCGCCATGACGCAAGCAGCGCACGCTCGACGCTGCTGCCCGGGTGGCTGCTGTGGCCCATTCCGCTGGGGTGGTGCGCCATCAGCGGGGTGACGCTGTGGACGATGCAGGCCCCCGACGCCGCGCTGCTGCCCGGCGCCGCGTTGCTGGCCGGCGGCGCCGCGTGGTGGGCGAAAGAGGCTGGGCGGCGATCAGGCTGAGGTTCCAGACGGGCTAGTCGAGCGCGCGCGCCCAGCGTTCGCGCTGCTGCGGGCTGGCGCCAAACGTGCCGCCAAACAGCAGGGCGCCGCGGCGGACGAAGAGCAGCGCAATCCGGGCCGCCTGCGGGTGGTCGGCATCGGCCAGCGCCGCCAGGCGCGTGAACGCCAGGCTCCAGTGGCCGTCTTCCATCAGGCGCATGGCTTCGTCGAAACGGCGTGCGCGCTCGCGCGCCGGCCGGTTGCGCGATTCAGCCGGAAGCGCGGCCCGGAATCCGGGCAGCGCCCGGGCGCGCGAATGGAAAAGCTCGATGTTCATGTGCGGCTCCCGACTCTGTGCCGCGTGGGTTGCGGTTCGGCGCCGATCGGTTCACGTCATTTCGGGCGTCGCCACATCGACGCGCCGCGACAGCGCCGCACTTTCGGCGTGGCGGCGCTGGCGCAGCCGGTCCGGCCCGATTGCGACGGGGCCGCGCGCTCGCCCGTCCGTCAGGGCTGCACGCTGTCGATCAACAGCTCGATGCCGCTGCTGCCGATCTTGGTCGGCGCGGCCTGGCCCTGCAGGTCGCCGGGTTGCGGCATCGCGTTGCCCGACTTTGAAATGCGCGCGCCCACCACCACCAACGGAAAGTTGGACAGCTTCATCTGCGGCGACATGGCCATGCTGTCGTCGAGCGTGAAGGCGAGCGGCAGGTCGGCCACGGTGCGCTTCAGAATGGCCAGCGGCATGCGCGGGCCCTCGGCCGCGCGGGCGAAGATGAACACCGTGTCGGTCGGCGCGGCGCGCGCGGCCAGCGCTGGGGCCAGGCTGACACGGCCGGTGATCTGCGCAGCGCCCGGGCTTGACGCTGTCGTGGCGGTGGTGGTGGCCGCGGCGCTGGTGGCGGCTGCGGCGGATGCCGCCGCCGGGGCTGCGGCGCCCGCGACTTGGCCCGCCGCCCGCGCGTCGGCCAGGCTGCCATCGAGCGCCTTGGCGAAGTCGCTGTCGGCCGGCACGAGCTGGCGCGCCTTGGTCCAGTACGCCGCCGCCGCGCCAAAGTCCTTGCGCTCGAAGGCGCCGCTGCCGGCCAGCGCCAGCGCCTTGGGGTTGTCGGGGTCGATCGTCAGGGCCTGCTCGACCAGCCGCATCGGCTCGCCACCGAGTTGCTGGCCTTGCAGTGCGGCCAGCACGTCGGCGTGGTCGGCCAGCAGGCTGGCGTCTTTCGGCGCGAGCGCAATCGCACGGCCATAGGCGCGGCTGGCTTCGGGAAAGCGCTGCAGGTAGGCGTAGGAGCGCGCGAGCATGGCCCAGCCTTGGGCGTCGCCGGGCTGCGGAGCGGTCTGGGCCTCCAGCTTCCTGGCCAGCTTGTCGACCATGTCCTCGACTTGCGCCAGCATGACATCGCCACCCGGCTCGGCCTTGGCCACGGTGGCCTTCGGGTCGAGCGCCGCCAGGTTGCCCTTGAGCGCGTAGACGCCGATCGCGAACAGCGGAATCAAGATGCCCAGCACCAGCGCCGTGCGGTTTGCCGAGCCGGCCTTGCGCGGCGCCTCGGTCACCGCTTCTTCGTCGAGCACGCGGCGCTCGATCTCGCCCCGCGACAGCCGGTGCTGCTCGGGCGTGAGGCTGCCTGCGGCGAGTTCGGCATCGAGCTGCGCCAATTGATCGCGCAGGATCGACCGGTTGGTGCGGCTCGCACTCGGGGCGCGCTTCCCCGGTGGCGCGGCACGGTGGCGAATCAGCCCCGGCAGCACCAGCAACAGCGCCAGCGCGGCCAGGCCGGCGGCAACGATCCAGAAGACGGTCATGGTTGACGGGCGCTTTCTTCGAGCAGTTCGCGCGCGCGCTGCGCCTGTTCGGGGCTCAGCGCTTCGCGGGAGAGACTCTGACGGCGCTTGCGGATGTTCAAGCCCAGCACCCCGGCGGCCGCCAGCAACAGCACAAACGGCCCGGCCCACAGCATCACCGTGCTGGCTTTCAACGGCGGGCGGTACAGCACGAAGTCGCCGTAGCGCTCGACCATGAAGTCCAGAATCTGGCGTTCGGACTGGCCGGCCTGGAGCTTGACGCGGATTTGCTTGCGCAGGTCGACCGCCAGGTCGGCATGCGACGCGGCGATGGTTTCGTTCTGGCAGACGAGGCAGCGCAACTCGTCGGCGATCTTCAGCACCCGCGCTTCAAGCGCCGGGTCGGCCGACATCGGTTGCGCCGCGCGGCTGGGCTCGGGCGTGGGCGCGGGCGTGGGTGCTGGCGGCGACTGCGCTTGCGCCAGCGCGGCCGCGCAGGCCAGCGCACACAGCGTTGCCCTAAGCAAGCTAAGCACCCTGCTTCCTCAGTTTGTCGATCATCGGACGAACCGTGTCGCGCAAGGCTTCCGGCGTCAGCGGGCCGATGTGCTTGAGGCGGATCACGCCCTGCGGGTCGATCACGAAGGTTTCAGGAACGCCGTAGACGCCGTAGTCGATGCCGACCAGGCCGTCGATGTCCGACAGCGTGGCGGTGTACGGGTTGCCGAACTTTGCGAGCCAGGCGCTGGCGTCGGCCGGCTTGTCCTTGTAGTTCAGGCCGTAGACCGGCACCCCGCCGGTCTTGGCCAGGTCGGTGACCAGCGGGTGCTCGACGCGGCACGGCACGCACCACGAGGCCCAGACGTTGAGCACCCACACCTGGCCCTTCAGCTCCTGCGACGCGAGTTTGCGATCGGGCGCGTCGAGCAGCGGCAGGTTGAACGCGGGGGCGGGCTTGCCGATCAGCGGCGACGGCACTTCGCGCGGGTTCAGCTTCAGGCCGACGGCGAAGAAACCCACCAGCACCAGGAAAATCAGCAGCGGCAGCAGGTAACGCTTCATCGCGCCGGCTCTTTGCTGATCAGCACCGGGCGGGCAGGCTGGGGCGACGGGCCGGTGCCGGCCGGCGGCGGCGCCGCCTCGGGCACGCTGACGCGGCGCGCCCGGTAGCGCCGGTCCAGCACCGCCAGCAAACCCCCCGAGGCCATCAGCAGGCAGCCGAGCCAGATCCAGTTGACAAAGGGCTTGTGGTGGACCCGCACGCTCCAGGCGGTGTTGCTGACCGGCTCGCCCAGCGCGACGTACAGGTCGCGCGTGAAGCCCCGGTCGATGGCCACCTCGGTCATCGGTGAACGGCTGACGTTGTAGACGCGCCGTTCGGGCAGCAGCGTGGCCACCGGCTTGCCGTCGCGCGTGACGCTGATGGTGGCCTGCGCCGACACGTAGTTCGGGCCGCGTATTTCGCGCACCGCGTCCATGCGGAAGCTGTGGCCGCCGGCGCTGGCGGTTTCGCCAGGCTCCATGCGCACGTCGGTCTCGGTGTTGAAGCCGCTGACCACGGTCACGCCGACGATGAACACCGCCACGCCGAAGTGCGCCAGCAGCATGCCGTAGTAGCTGCCCGGCTGTTTGCGCAGTGCCTGCGCCACGCCGGCCGGGTGTTCGCGCACGCGCGTGACGAGGTTGAGCACGGCGGTGCTGGCAACCCACATCGCCAGCAGCAGGCCGAAGCCGATCATCGGCGTCCAGTGGCCCAGCACGAACGGCGCGACGATGGCGCTGGCGGCGCTGACGCCGAAGGCCCAGCGCAGCTTGCGCGCCAGGTCCATCACACCGGCCTGGCGCCACCGGGTCATCGGCCCCACGCCCATCAGGAACAACGCCGGCGCCATCAGCGGCACGAACACCGCATTGAAGTACGGCGGGCCGACCGACAGCTTGCCCATGCCCAGCGCATCGATGACGAGCGGGTAGATGGTGCCCAGCAGCACCGCCGCGGCGGCCACGACCAGCAGCACGTTGTTGGCCAGCAGCATGGATTCGCGCGACACGGCCTCGAAGCTGCCGCCGGCGCCCACCTTGGGCGCGCGCCAGGCGAACAGCGCCAGCGAACCGCCGATCACCACGGCCAGAAAGCCGAGGATGAAGATGCCACGCGCCGGATCGGTGGCAAACGCGTGCACCGAACTGAGCACGCCGGAACGCACGATGAAGGTGCCCAGCAGCGAGAGCGAAAAGGCCATGATCGCCAGCAGCGCCGTCCACATCTTGAAGCCGCCGCGTTTTTCGGTGACGGCCAGCGAATGGATCAGCGCCGTGCCCACCAGCCAGGGCATGAACGACGCGTTTTCGACCGGGTCCCAGAACCACCAGCCGCCCCAGCCCAGTTCGTAGTAGGCCCAGAAGCTGCCCAGCGCAATGCCGATGGTCAGGAAGCACCAGGCGACGGTCGTCCACGGCCGCGACCAGCGCGCCCAGGCGGTGTCCATGCGGCCGGACAGCAAGGCGGCGACGGCGAACGCAAACGCGACCACGAAACCCACGTAGCCCATGTAGAGCATCGGCGGGTGGATCACCATGCCGGCGTCCTGCAGCAGCGGGTTCAGGTCGCGGCCGTCGGGCGCGCCGGGCAGCAAGCGCTCGAACGGGTTCGAGGTCATCAAGGTGAACAGCAGGAAGCCGACGCTGATCAGCCCCATCACGCCGAGCACGCGGGCCACGGTGCGGTCGTCGAGCTGGCGCGAGAAGATCGACACCGCCAGCGTCCAGCCCGCCAGGATCAGCGACCACAACAGGATCGAGCCTTCATGGTTGCCCCACACCGCCGTGATGCGGTAGATCAGCGGCAGCGTCGAATTGGAATGGTTCGCGGCCAACAGCACCGAAAAGTCGTTGTTGATGAACGCGGCGGTGAGGCAGCCATAAGCGATGGCAACGAACAGGAACTGCCCGCGCGCCGACGGCCGCGCCAGCGACATCCAGGCGCTGTTGCCGGTCTGCGCGCCGATCAGCGGCAGCGCGCTTTGCGCCAGCGCCATGGCCAGCGCCAGGATCATGGCGAAGTGACCGATCTCGACAATCATGGCTTGGCTCCTGCGGTGGCGGGCGCGGTGGTTTCACCGGCCGGCATGTGGCCCTTGCGCGCCGCCTCCAGCGCCGCGGCGGCCTCGGGCGGCATGTAGTTCTCGTCGTGCTTGGCCAGCACCTGGTCGGCGCGGAACACACCGTCGGCGCCGAGCTTGCCCTGCGCCACCACGCCCTTGCCTTCGCGGAACAGGTCGGGCAGCAGGCCGGTGTACGTGACCGGGATGGTCTGTGCCAGGTCGGTGACGACGAAGGTGACCGTCAGGCCCTTGGCGTCGCGCTGGATGCTGCCTTCCTTCACCAGCCCGCCGATGCGGAAATTGCGCTCGCGCGGGGCTTCGTTCGCCGCCACCTGCGAGGGGCTGAAGAAGAACACCAGGTTGCTCTGGAACGCGTTGAGCACCAGCGCGATGGCAAGGCCCAGCACGCCCAGGCCGACCACGATGGCCAGGCCGCGTTTGGTTCTAGGTTTCATGAGCAGATCCTTCCATGGCGGCATCATCGTGTTCGTCGCGCGCGAGCAAACGGCGCCGGGCGCGCAAGGCCCAGACTTCGCCGAACAAGACGGCGGCGGTCATCGCGAACGAGCCCCACACATACAGGCCGTAGCCGCCCATCGCGAGAAAGTCTGACCAGTTGTTCCAGTGCAGGTTCATGCCGCCAGCTCCTGCCGCGCCCAGCCGGCGTGGCGTTCACGCTCCAGAATCAGATTGCGCGTGCGTGCCAGCGCCACCGCGATGCAATAGCTCCAGAACGCCAGCGCCATGACCAGCATGCCCAGCAGCATGGGCGTGGCGATGCTGGGCGCCTTGGCCAGGCTGACTGAGGCGCCCTGGTGCAAGGTGTTCCACCACTTCACCGAAAAATAGATGATGGGCACGTTGACCACGCCCACCAGAGCCAGCACGGCAGCGGCGCGGTCGGCGCGGCGCGGGTCGTCGATGGCGGCGTGCAAAGACATGAAACCGATGTAAAGAAACAGCAGGATCAGCTCGGACGTGAGGCGCGCATCCCACACCCACCAGGCGCCCCAGGTCGGCTTGCCCCACAGGGCGCCAGTCCACAGCGCGATGAAGGTCATCCACGCCCCGGTGGGCGCCAGCGCAATCGCCAGCAGCGACGCCAGCCTGGCGTTGAACACCAACCCGACGCCGGCCCAGAACGCCATCACCACATAGACCACCATCGACATCCAGGCGGCCGGCACATGGATGAAGATGATGCGGTACGAATCGCCCTGTTGCGCGTCGGTGGGCGCGATGGCCAGGCCGATCACCAGACCGGCCAGCGCCAGCACCACGGCAACCCCACCGAACCACGGAACCAGGGTTCCGGCCAGTGGATAAAAGCGTTGCGGCGCCGCGTACTTGAACCAGTTCATCGTGTCCGGCAAGACCCCGTTGACGGGGAGTGGTGGGGCCGCAGGCGCCAGGGCGGGCTGCGGCAAGCCGGGTATTGTGCCGCGCCAGGATCGGGCCGCGCTATTCCATGGAGATACGCAATGCAACAGCCGCTGCCCACGGTGCCAGGAAGGCGGCGAGCACCAGCATCGCGCCGAGCAGCGAAAAATGCGCCGCCACGCCAAGGCCGCCGGCACTGGCGTCCACCGCGCCGGCGCCGAAGATCAGCACCGGCACGTACAGCGGCAGCACCAGCAGCGACAGCAGCACGCCCGCTCCGCGCACGCCCACCGTCAGCGCCGCGCCGATGGCGCCGATCAGGCTCAGCAGCGGCGTGCCCAGCAGCAGCGACAGCAGCAGCACGCCCGCAGCCTCCGGCGACAGGTCGAACTGCAGCGCCAGCAGGGGCGACATCAGCGCCAGCAGCAGGCCCGAGCACAGCCAGTGCGCGGCGATCTTGGCGGCCACCAGCAGCGGCAGCGGCGTGGCCGCCAGCAGCAGTTGCTCCAGCGTGCCGTCCTGGTGGTCGTCGGCAAACATGCGCGACAGCGACAGCATCGACGCCAGCAGCGCCGCCACCCACACCACGCCCGGCGCCATGCTGCGCAGCAGGGCCGGCTCCGGGCCCACACCGAGCGGGAACAGGCTGACGACGATGATGAAAAACACCAGCGCGGCAACGGTGTCGGAACGGCGCCGCAACGCGATGCGCAGGTCGCGCATGAACAGGCAGCGCAGTCCGTCGAGCGTGCTGGCGGCTCGCACGGGCGCGCCGGCTTTCACAGAGAAAGCGCCACTTGCAGCACGCTGTCCGGCAAGGCCACGCTCTGGTGGCTGGTCAGCACCACGATGCCGCCGCGCGCGGTGTGCGCGGTGACGAGGCTCAGCAGCCACGCCGTGGCGGCGTGGTCCAACGCATTGAACGGCTCGTCCAGCACCCACAGCGGCGAACTGCTGCTGAGCACCAGCCGCGCCAGCCCCACGCGCTTGCGCTGGCCCTGGGAAAGCACGCGCGCCGGGGCCCGTTCGCGCCCGCCCAGGCCGGCCGCAGCGAGTGCGCCGCGGGCTTGTGCGGCGTCGACCTGCCGACCACCCAGCACGCTGGCCGTCACCAGGTTTTCGAGCGCCGAGAGATCGTCTTTCAGCGCGGCGGCATGGCCCAGATACACCAGGTCTTTGCTGAACTCCTCGCGCAGCGCGCCAATGCGTCGGCCACGCCAGAGCACCTCACCCTGAGCCGGGGCCAGCAAGCCGCAGATCATCCTGAGCAGGCTGGTCTTGCCGGCGCCGTTGGCGCCCTGCAGCCGAAGCAAGTGGCCCGGGAGCACCGTGAGGTCAAGGCCCTTGAACAGCGAACGCTGCCCGCGAACGCACTCGACCTGGCGCAACTCCAGCCCGGTGGTCATCGGCACGCCAGCGGACAGAATCGGCTCATGGGCAAGGGCTTGCAAAAGTTGCGGTGGCAATGCGCGAGTTTAAGGCGACGATCGACTACGGTTGCAGCCTCGTCCCGCTCTGCGCGATCGAGACTTTGCGAGCAAGCCCATGAAGACTTCCACCCCCACCAACTCACTTCGGCGACGGCTGATTCCGATCCCCTACCTCGTGGCCCTTTTCGTGGGCGGCAAGTATGGTTATGACGAATGGCACTTACTTTGGCTTTCCAGCCGGCGGCAACGCGCGTAAGTGGTTGAAGGCAAAGGCGGGTTGGCCGACCAAGGATCGATAGCATGGTTGTTTACGAAGCACCCAAGCCATCAACCAAAGGCCAGCCAGCAT
>JANORB010000015.1:0-25099 GCA_031415135.1 Methylibium sp. | reverse complement strand
GCGGCCGTCATCGGCAACGTGATCCCGTCCTGGCTGCTCGAGCGCCTCACCGGCCGCACCGAGGACGACCCGTTGGTGCGCGAGCTTGCCGAGCAGGATTTCGTCTTCCCCGGCGAGCGTGCCGGGACGCTGCGCTTCAAGCACGGCATCACGCGCGACGTCATCTATGACTCGGTTGGCCTGCGCGCGCGCAAGGCAATGCACCTGCAAATCGCCGAATCGCTGCGGGAGCAAAGCGCGGCTGCGGCACCGGAGGAGGCCTACGAGGCGCTCGCCTACCACTTCGCGGCCGGCGGGAACGCCTTGCAGGCGGCGCACTACGCCGAACTGGCTGGCGACAAGGCCGTGGCCGCCTCCGCGCTCGATCGCGCGAAGACGCAGTACCGCGCCGCACTCGCCGCGCTCGACCAGCTCGAACCATCGATCGACCGGTCGCGGCGCTGGATCTCGATCGCGCAGCGGCTCGGGCTGGTCTGCGTTTTCGATGCGACGCGCAGCGACCTCGAAGTCTTCGAGCGCGCCGTCGTGCTCGCGACCGAGATCGGCGATGCGGCGGCCCTCGCGCGGGCAAGGTATTGGCTCGGGTACATCAGCTATGCGCTGGGCGATGCACGCGCGGCGATCGGGCATTGCGAACTTGCGCTCACGGCAGCGCAGCGCGCCGGTGACAACCCGCTGGCCGTGCAGATACTCGCGACCTTGGGGGAGGCGCATACCGCGGCCTGTGACTACGACCGGGCGCTCGAACTGCTGGACGAGGCCATCGCCGTCAAGCGCCGCCACCGCAGCGGCCGGCGAACGGCGGTCGGGCTGGCGTTTTCGCTCGTTTGCCGCGCCTGGGTGCTCGGCGATCGTGGCCAGTTCACCCAGGCCCACGAGTGTTTCGACGAGGCGTTGGCCTGCGTGGTCGGCGTCACGCACGAGATCGGCACGTCGATCCATGGCTGGCGCAGCGCGGTGCTGCTGTGGCAGGGCCGGTGGGACGATGCGCGCGTTGCCGCCAACGAATCAGCCCGCATCGCCGAACTCACACGCAGCCTGTTCCAGTTGTCGATCGCGCGGGCGATGGGCGGCTACGCGAACTGGATGCTTGAGGGCCAGCCAGCGTCGCTGCAGACGATCAAAGATGCGACCACGTGGCTCGCGCCGAGCGAGGGCGGCCTGTTCCGTTCGCTCAACTACGGCTGGCTCGCCGACGGGCTTGCCAGCGTCGGGCGTGAAACCGAAGCGCGACACTGCGCGGCGCTCGCGTTGCTGCGCGCCCGCAAGCGCGACCTCATCGGCGTGGCGATGGCCTATCGGGCGCTGGCCCGGCTGTCCGCCGACGCCAAGGATCGGGATGCGGGGCGCCGCTACATCGCACTCGCGATGAAGGCCGCGCGCGAGCGCAACTCGGCACACGAGATTGCGGTCACACAACTCTGCGATGCGGGCATCGCGTTCGCGCGGGGCGAGCGATCGCGGGCCGCTGGTTTGCTCGCCGAAGCGATGCCGGCACTTGAATCGATGGGCATGGCCTGGCACCTCGGCGAGGCGGTGCGGCTGCAATCACTGGCTAGCTCGCGGGCGGGATGAGCGTCAGCTGGATGCGCGAGCCAGCCGGCCGCAGCTCGCCGGCTTCGAGAAGCCCACTCAGCAGCGCAAGCAGCACACCGATCGCCATGCCGCGGCCGGGGCAGGCGTGCACCGTCTTGTTCGGATTTTCGGGGTCGCGGTGGCCGCCGAACATCAGCGAGTCGTCGGTCGTTGTTGTGTCACTCACTGCCGACGCAAGACCGAGGATCACCTGCGTCTTCGCGGGGACAGGCTCGCCGTTCAGCACGGCGCCCTCGCAGGCCGTGCGCCAGATCACCTCCGGGATCGGACGTTTTCGCATCGTCGCAATGAGGGGATCGAGCAGAACCGTCTGCGCGCGCTTGAATTCATCCGGCAGTTCGGTCTTGCGCTCGGCGAGCCGTTGCTGAAGATCCCACAGTGCACCGGTCGTCAGCCAGTTGTCCAGGGTGCGGAGAAAGTTGCCGTACACCGTGGGCGGAAAGCCGAGCATCACGCCGGCGATCGTGCGCGCGACCAGGAACTCGGCATCGCCGCTCTGGACGCTCGGGATGTGCTGCAGCCGCTCCTTGATGTCTTGTGCGAGCTGGCCGAGCCGCCCGCCGCCGGCCAGCAAGGCCTTGAAGGCTTGGAGGACGGCATCGCCTTGCTTCTTGGCGTCGTCGCGCACAGCGTCGGACGGTTGCGGCGAGAAGATGTGGCGCGAGGTCGCAAGCAGGTGCCCGGGGCAGCGCGCCGGCGTGGCATCGACGTCACTGCGGCGTCCGCCAATCACCATCAGCGGCTTGTCCGCCGGCGCTGGGTCCGGCAGGCCGAACCAGACGGTGCACAGGCGCGCAAGGACGTTCTCGCTCAGCGTCAACAGGTCGACCGGCACCTGGGTGGTCCCGCCGGGCCCGGGCCGCGCGAAGCCCTTGAAGGCGGCGAGTACCCCGGTGACGATCGGTCGCGCCGCGTTGAATGCCTGTTCCTGGCCGATCGCCTCGATTGCCTGGTTCACACTTTTCGGCGAATGTTCGGCCTGCTCCGTGTGCCCGTTTCCCGGGTCGAGCCCGAGGTAGCCCAGGCCGATCGATTGCGCCATCCGTTCGCCGTAACCACTGACCGAAAATTGCCTGCCGTCGTCCTGCAGTACCTGCAACACGCTCTTTGCTTCGCCAACGAGCAAGCCGTACTTCGTCGCCAGCACACCGCCTTGCTGCGCCCGCACGAGCTTCCACCCGGCATCGACACGGGCCGGGTTCGGGTCTTCGAGCAGGCCGCGCCAGGTCTCGCGCGAAAGGCTTTTGGACGGGGCTCTTGACGGTGTTTCTTGCGGCTCAGGCTTCACTTCGGGGCGATAGGCCACGATCCGCGGCAGGTTCTGCAATGCCGCCAGCGATGGAACGAACAGGTACATGCCCCATTCGAGCGAGACAAACGGCCGCTCCCCAAGGTCGACGCGCACGACCTTGCCGTCTTCCTGCCGAAAGCGGAAGGTTCGCTTCTCGCCACGTTCGGGAACGGCGAGGAACGGGTCGGCCTGGCTCGACGACACACCGCTGCTGTTGCCACCGGCGATCCAGCGCTGCACCACCTCGAACTGCTCGGCGATGCTGGCGCAGAACGCCATGAAGACGATGCCGCGATCGGCGTTGATCTCGGCCGGGCCCGTGACACGCGGGCCGTAGGACATGCCGCGGCGCAGGATGCGGGGCAAATAGGGCCGGCCGTCGCGCGGATTGGCGCGCCGCACATGCGAGTGGAACGGGCATTGCGCACCTTGGGGGTCGCCGGCGTAGTCAAACTGGTTCGCACCCGGTGGGCCCTGCGTCGCGGCCAGCGAGGTGCCGTCCTTGCGCCGCCCCATCATTTTTTCGAGCAAGAGTTCCTTCATGAGCCGTGCGGCGTCGGGGTTCGGCGCAAGCTGGCGCGTCTGTTCGTCCAGCACCGCGGTCAACACATCGACGTGTTGCCGCAACTTGCGCACCACCAGGAACGTGCCGTCGTCCAACAGATCGTCGGCCTTCTCGTTGGGAGAGGGTGCGTCTCCGCGCTCGTTGCAGTAACCGAGCAGAAGCTCGCCGACCTTGACATCGTCGCCTGCCCGCTTGTTCGCATCGGCAACACTGGCGCGCGGCTGGCTGAACCCGTCGAGAAAGCCGAAGTGCTCGCGCGACGTGCTCTTGCCCTCGCGGTAGCTGCGCAACGGCTGCACGCTGAGCACCGTCAGGCCGGCCTTCTTGTCTTGCAGCGCGTCGATCACCGGGCCGAAGGCCGGATGCAGGACGGCGTTGTCTTCGGCATCGCCGGCGAGCCGCAGGGTGATGACCACGTGCACTGTCGACAGGTCGATCGGCTCGCCGGCCGGCACGCGGCCGACCGGCCAGTTGCGCCGGGGCCGGCTCCAGTGGTCCGGGTGGTTCGACCGGAGGTCGCCCAGCAGCCCCGCGCGCGCCTCCATGCCCTCTGCGAACTCCGGGGGCAGCTTGTCCAGCCGCTCGGCCGGGACGCCGAGTTCGCGCAAGCCCTGCCAGGTCAACCCGACACTGCGTTGTATCGCGTCGCCACCCGACATGCCCTCGCGACTCACGGGGAACCGGGCCAGGAAGGCGCCGGCCTGGTCCGCTGCGCCCTTCTCGACGCGCAGCAGCACCATGCAGCCGTGCGTGATGCCGGGGGTCTGGTTGACGATGCCGGCCTGCAGCCGTGCCGGTTCGAAGGTCAACCGATCTTCGGCAGGCGGCTTCCTTTGCTCGGTGCGGAACCAGACGAGTTCTTCCCGCAGCGCCTTCGCCATGGCCTGGAATGGCGGCGCGGAATCGAGCAGGCCGCCCTGGTCGAGTTCACGAAATTCGGACAGCACGTTCTGCGCGAAGCGAATCAGGATGAGGTGCTCGTTGTTCTTGTTCGGCGGGAAGTACGGCGACAGGCGGAAAAAGCCCTTGATCGAACGCAGCGCGCTGGCCACAGCGGGGATCGGATCGAGCTTCGCGTCCCGCAGCGTGCGCAGCCGCTGCTCGCGCGCCGATTCGAACGCGAAGCCGGCGATGGCCCGATCAGCAGCCGCAGGATCGCGCTCCTCGCGCTGGATGCGCTCGATCCGCTCGAGGTAGCGCTGGTCTCCGAGGCTGAGCGTCGAATCCGTGTAGAAGAGTCCACGGTCAAGCTCATGTTTGCGCACCCAGCGGCAGTATTTGTCGAAGCCCCCGCCCGAGCCGGGATAGTGGTCAACGCTCTGGGGATCGAGGTCGCCGCAGTTGCAGAACAGCGCGTCGAGCAGCGTGCCGATGTCTCGATAGATCACGCGCATGTACGGTTCCCAGCCGCCGTCGAACGTCACGTTCAGGGACAGCCGGGACGTGCCGGGGTTCATCAGAGCCGCGGTGGTGTCGGATGAGCTTTCTTTGCCGGGTGGGACGATCGCATAGCGGAAGCTGTGGATGATGCCGAAGCGGCCGATCGAGTCCGGGAACACCGGCTTCGTCAACGACGCCTCGCGCGCGGCCAGGCGTGCCGCGTTCAGCGCGGCGAGCAGCCTGCGAAGGCGTTCGACATAGGTGATCGTCTCGAACCCTTCGACGAATCCGGGCTTGATCGGCGCAAGCACCGCCAGGTTGGTGACGCCGCCCAGTTGCGCGCCAGTGATGTTCGGTCGCATCGGTCGCCTCCTTTGTTCATGTTCTCGGCTGCCTTGGTCAGTTGGCCGAGCGCAGCGCCACCGCAGACGCGCCGGCCATCATGCGGTGGCGCCACCACCGTCGGCAAGCGCCGTGGTGGTGGTTGCCGGCGCCAGCGCCGGAACCAGATCGCCCGCGCCCGGCAACCACCCCAGCGCGCGCGACAAAGGCACATCCCAGCGGTTTCGGGCCAGCTTGACGAAGCCCTGTGCGTTCGGATGAATCTCGTCGAGCCAGTCCGCATCGGACCCGGTGGTTCCCGCGGCCGCGGGCGTCAACAGGCCACGCTGGTCGATCACATGCACGTTCGGAAGCGGCGCGATGACCTGGGCCAGCTGCAGGTTCATCTCGTCGACCACGGCATCGGCGGCGGCGCGCATTTGCACGTCGGTGAGCCCGGCGGCCTTCAGCGCCGGATACAGCCACGGCCCCGGGCCGATGCGCGATCCGGCAAAGATCGCGGCGCCGGCCGGGCGCGGCTGCAGGTAGTCGTAGCCGTGGACGAAGATCGGGGCGGCGCGGGTGGCCGGGTTGCGCGCCGCACTGCGCAGGTCGACGAAGCGGCCGATGCTGCGCATCACGTCTTCAAAGAACTCGGCGTAGCTGGCCGGGCGGGCCAGGCGATCGAGGTCGCGCGGCTGGAACCTTGACTGCACGCCTTCGGCCGCCAGCGCTTTGGCGGCGAACAGGTCGGCGAAGACATTCTTCAGGTCGTTGCCGCCGGCGGACAGCAGGATCGCGTCGAACGCGAACAGGTCGAACATCGCTCGCGTCTGCCGCGCCTGGTGGCCGCGCACCATGTCGCGGACCTCATCGCCGATGTGGGCGACATCGACGACCGCCGTCAGAAACGGGGTGCGGATCGCGTCGAGCAGGTTCGTCCCGGATTGCGGGATCGGCGTGAACTTGTCGAACCATGAGTCGCCTTCGGCATAGACGAGCTTGTCGGTCGGGAACTCGGCGGTCGCCCCGCTGACCACCGTCACGTCGCCACCGACCGTCTCGATGCGGCGCATGGGGCGCCAGCGCCGCGCCGGATCGTTCAGCACGGCGGGGGCGATGGCGGTGAATTCGGTGACGAGCGGCATGGCGACCTCCGGTGCATCGAGCAGACCAACCGCGGGTGAGCCACGATGGGTGTATCGACGCGTGCGACCATCAGCCTAGCCGAGCGATGCCGGCCTGTCATCCTGCAAATTGAGGAGGCGTCGCCGTCCTCAGCCCGGGTCGACGGATGCGCCGCTCACAGCGGCGGGCGCACGCGCAGCTCCGGCTTCGGGATCGGCTTGAATGCGTTGGCGTTGGCTGGATCGGACAGCGTTGCCGCCATCTGGCCGAGCGCCTGGATCGCGTTGCTCAACGCCTCTGTCTGTGTGGGCGTCAGCGCCTGTTCATACCCGGCCGGCAACATCGGGCCGCCCTGCGCATCGACGCCCCGCATCGCGTTGGCGAGCAGGGTGTTGAAGTCGGTGGCATGCCCACAGTTCGGGCTGAGCGCGTTGAGGACGCCGGGCGCGCGCGCTTCGATCATCTTCAGCAGCACATGCAGGCGCACCAGGCGGTGCTCGTCCCAACCATCGGCCTGCCGGCCATCCGGCCTGGTCTGCGCAAAGCGCCGCACCAGCAGGTGCGCCGCTTGTTCGCCCTTGGCGGCGATGCTTCCGATCAAGGTGTCCCCCATGTCGAGGTTGATGCCGCCTTCGCCGTGCTCGAGCCGCACCCGGGCGACCCGATCGCGCACGCCGGGCATCCGGGCCAGCGAGTTGTCGTTCCAGTTCTGCATGGCCCCGACGATCGCGCCGATGAAGCCGCCGAAGCGGCTGGCCGACCTGGGCGCCTCGGCAAAGCGGGTCCAACGCTCGCCGTAGCCTTCCTCGTAACGTGTCGGCAGGTAGACCATTTCTTGACCCTCGATCTTCGTTTCGAGATTGATGCCGAAGGTCGGCCACTGCGGAACGAGGCCATCGAACAAGTGCATGGGGAAGTTCGAGCTGATGCCGCCGTCGGAGAACCAGCAGCAGCGGAATCGGCGCGCGCCGACGGGCGCGTCATGATCGATCGCATGCAGCGGCACGGCCGCGAACAGCAGCGGAAAGCTCAGGCTCATGCGCGCCGCCAGCAGCACGGGAAAGTGGCGCGGCTCCGGCAATTCCAGTGCGCCGTCGGCCGCGGTCTCATCGGGGTCGATGCCGCGGCGACCGGGCTCGACCGTGTACGGTTTTGCATGCGAGACCATCCACGTCAGCACATCGTCGGGCAGATAGCGCGCCAGCTCGCGCGGCTTGAAGTAAAGCCTTTCGCCGGCGCGGAACCGGCTCGGCCCCGGGTCGGGCTCGCCGAGCGGAAACACATACGGCCGCCCGTGCGCAAGGTTGGTGGTAAACATCTGCAGGTCGATCGAACGCGGCTTGACACCCACTGGCACGCGCACCCAATCGGGCGGAAAGCCCGGCGCATCCCACAGGTCGCCGAAGGTCAATGGCGCTTCACCCGGCTGGCGCCCGGCGGCGGCCTGGATCAAGGTGTGCAACCACGGCGTCAGCGCTTCATGATTCGCGTGCTCGGTCAGCCCGGTGCACATGCCGAAGCCGTTGTCGACGATACGGCGCGTGAGATCGAAGTAGACCCAAAGCCCGATCGAGACCGGCAGCGCCAGCATCAGCACCAGCGCCGCGCTGAACCAGCCCGCGCCGAAGGCGCCGACCGCAGCGGCGAGAACGGCGCAGCCCAGGGTGGCCGGCCAGTAGGCGAGCAGGAAGCCGCTCGCGATGCGCAGGATCCGCCGGTAAGTGCCCTTGCTGTTCAGCGAACAGATCAGCACCGAGAAAAGCCGGTGAGCGCCGGGTTGCGGCTGGAACAGGCTCAGCAGTTTGCGCTTGCCGGTGCCGCCAACGTTGCGCTGCAATTCGCTCGGCAGTTGCTCAAGCAGAAGGTAGCCGTCGCGCGCACCGTCGCGCACGCGGCGCTGGTATTCGGCCGCCGCGGTGACCACCGCCGCAATCGCGCCAGCCGACGTTCCGCCAATGCTTTTGAAGCGGTAGTGCCGCGCAAGCAGGCCGATGGCCTTCGGGTAGACGACGCCGCTGGCGATGCCGCCTTTCATCACCAGGTCGCAGAAGCGGTCGTGCGGTGGTTCGGGAATGGCACTCACAGACAGGCCCTCCAATGCGCCGCGAAACATGGCGCGCAACCATGATGCGCGCCATGCGGCGCTTGGGCGTCATTCAGGATAGGGAGATGCCCGCACTTCAGCCTTTCGAGTCCCCCGCCTTCGGCGCCTCGAACCTGCGCGCCGGTTTCTCGGCCCGCGCGAACAACGGCTCCACCTTCGGCAGGTTCGCCTCGATGTCGCGGATGCGCGTCGTGCCGGCCGGGTGGGTGCTGAGCCACTGTGGCGGGGCGCCCTTGTTGGCGGCGGCCATCTTTTGCCACAGGCTCACGCCGGCGCGCGGGGCGTAGCCGGAGCGGGCCGCGAGTTCCAGCCCCACCAGGTCGGCTTCGGACTCGTCTTCGCGGCCGAACTTGAGGGTCAACAACTGGCCGCCCATGTCGGCCGCCAGGCGGCCCACGTTGCCCAGGCCGAAAATGGCCGAGCCGATCTCGATCGCGCCGCGGGTGGCCATCGTCTTGCCCATGCGCTCGCGCGCGTGCTCGCGCAAGGCGTGCGCCATCTCGTGGCCCATCACGGCGGCAACCTCGTCGTCGTCGAGCTTGAGCTGGTCGAGGATGCCGTAGTAGAAGGCGATCTTGCCGCCCGGCATGCAGAACGCGTTGATCTGCTTGCTGCCGATCAGGTTGATCTCCCACTTCCAGTGGCTGGCGCGCGGGTTCCAGGCCGCGCTGTGCGGGATGATGCGTTCGGCGATGGCGCGCAGCCGCACGAGTTGCGGGTGGCCGTCGGGCGCGAGGGCGCGCTTCTCGGCAAATTGCTGCTTCATTTGCACGTACTGCTGGGTCGCGGCCTGTTCGATCTGCTCGGCGGAGACGAACTTGGTGAAGGTCGATTCCTTGCCCACTTCGACGCCATCTCGCGCCAGCGCCGGCGCGGCCAGCGCAGCGCCGGCGCCCAGCAGCGCCGCATTGAACCAGCGGCGCCCCGGGGCAAAGCCGCAGTCGCAGGCGCTGCACAGGGAGGCCCATCGGGGCGCGGAGACAGTGTCGAGGCGATGGTTCATGGGGGCGTATGACAATGACGGGGAGGGCAGGGTTGCGTGAGGACTCTGGCCTCAACGCGAATCGGCGTTGTGCAGCATACGGCGCACCTGAGGCAGCAGGATGTAGGACGGGAAGCTGAGCCAGAAGGTCAAAAAGAAGTAGTACGCGTAGCCCATTTCCTGCGCACCGATGCCGCCCGCCCAACCCGCCACCGCGCGGCTGAAGGCGAAGATGCTGGACAGGATGGCGTACTCGGTGGTGGCCTTGGCGCGGCTGGTGATGGCCATCAGGAAGGCCAGGAACGCGCCGTTGCCCAGCCCGCCGGTCAGGCTTTCCAGCGCGCTGGCGCTGTAGACCATGGCCTGGTGGACGAGGGCCACGTCGGTGCCTTGTGCGGCCAGCGGCACGACCGATGCCGCCGCCGCATAGCCCAGGTTGGACACCGCCTGCCAGACGCCCAGCACCCACAGGCCCTTGTAGATGCCGCGGGTGTCGACATACCAGCCGCCGAGCAGCCCGCCGGCAATCGACAACGCCAGCCCGATGTTCACGCTCACCAGGCCGATCTGCTGGTTGGTGAAGCCGCTGTCGACCCAGAACGGCTTGACCATGAAGCCCATCGACGAGTCACCGAGCTTGAACAGCAGGATGAAGATCAGCACGCCGATCATGCCGGGCCGCGACAGCAGCTCGACCCAGGCGCCGAACACCGGGCCCTCGCGCATCAGTTGCGCGCGCGGGTGGTGCGCGGCCGTGACCATCAGCGCGGCGCCCATGAACATCAAGCCGACCGGAATCGCGCCCTTGAACCACCAGGTCTTGTTCCACACCGCCACCGCGTCCCAGCCCAGCACTTTGGCGCTGGGCGCCAGGCCGGGCCACAGCAAGCCGATGATCACCAGCGCGAGCGCGGCGATCCACAGCGGTTGATCGCCCAGCAGCCCGAACTCGGTCGCCAGCGTGCCGGTGCTCGAGATGCGCGGTTTCTCCGGCGGCGCCAGCAGCGCCATCACCGCGTTGCACGCGAACACCGCGCCGCCCACCGCGTAGGCCAGGCTCCAGCCGTACCAGCCCGACAGCATCAACACGGCGCCCGCGAAGATCATGCCGACGCGGTAAAAGCCGATCCGAAAGCCATTGGCCAGGCCGTACTCGCGCCGGTCGAGCAGCTCGATGGTGTAGCCGTCGGTGGCGATGTCGTTGGTGGCCGACAGCATCGTGAACACGCCGATGGCCACCCACACCCAGGGCCCGAACACGTTCGCCGAGCCGGCCGCGAAAAACCACATCACGCCCGCCATGCCGGCGTTGGCGGCGCTGATCCACCAGCGGTGGCGGCGCGCCCAGTCGATCGCCGGGGCCCACAGGAACTTCACCGTCCAGGCCAGCCCGAGCAGGCTCAACAGGCCGATGTCGGCCAGGTTCACGCCCTGCTGGCGAAAGTAGACCGGGAAGATGTCGTAGAAGACGCCGAGCGGCAAACCCTCGCTGAAGTACAGCAGCGCGACCCAGAACAGCTTGCGTTGGTAAACCGGTTTGACAGTGGCAGGCAGCGGGGCGTTCGACGGCGGCAGGGTCATGAACCCATTCTAGGGAGCCGCGCTTTCACGGCGCATCTACGGCGCATCTACGGCGCATCTACGGCACATTCACGGCACATTCACGGCGCATTCACGGCGCATTCGCCGCGCCCTGGCGGTAGATGGCCTCGGCCAGCGCCAGCAGCTGATCGCGCGGCAACGCCCCCACCAGCGCGTAGCCGCACGGCCCGCTGCTCGCGCTCTGTCCTTCGACCCAATAGAACATGCCCAGCTCACCCTGTTGCTCGTAGCGGAACGCCGCCGGTGTGGCGCTGTCGGGCTTGCGCAGGTAGACCGTCACGCGCACCGGCTTGGCCGTGGCCGGGGTCGCGGCGGCGGCCACCCCGGAGGCGGTGCCCCGGGCCGCCATGGCCTGGTACATCAGTTGCGCGCTCGGGCCGGTGGCATCGGGCAGCAGGCGGCCACCGACCAGCTCGAAGCCCTGGGCGCGCAGGTCGAACAGTTTCACCTGCACGTCCAGCCGCTTGGTCAGCCAGCGGCTCAGGTGTTCTTCCTGCGCCTTGACCTCGACCGCGTGGCGCACTTCCGGCACATAGACGCTGTGCGCCACCGCGGCGCGTTGCACCCAGGCGGCGGGCGCGCCGGCGGCCGACGCGGTGGCGGGGTTCGGCTGCAGCCGCCAGACCAGCGCCGCGCCGCTGGCGCCACCGAGCACGAAAACGGCCAGCGCCGCCGCCCAGCGCTGCCAGCCCGGCGCTGCCCACAGCGTGGGCGGCGCCGGCACCGCGTTCTGAACCATTTGCGTCAAACGCAGCGGCACCGCTTCGGCCAACACCGAATCGAGCCGGGCCCGCAACGCTTCGCCGTCGGCCGCCCACAAGCGCACGCGGGCCGCGTCTTCGAGGTGGTCATGCAGCCAGGCCTCGACCTCGGCGCGCTGGTCGGCCGGCAACTCGCCGTCGAGCCAGGCGTTGAGGGTGGTGTCGGTGAAACGGGCGGTCATGGCGGTCGATCGGTCAATCTGTCACTCTGTCACTCTGTCAATCGGGTTCAAACCACACGCCGCAGCGCGCGCGCAGCGGCCGGCGACTTGCCTTCGAGCAGGTCGCGCAAGGTGGCGCGGCCGCGCGAGATGCGCGACATCACCGTGCCCATCGGAATGCGCAGCATCTCGGCGCATTCGGCGTAGGACAGCTGCTCCAGCGTCACCAGCAGCAGCGGCTCGCGCTGCTCCACCGGCAACTGCTTGAGCGCGCCCACCAGGTCCATGCGCAGCCCGATGTCGACCGCCGGCGCGGCCTGCATCTCGGCCTGCCCCTCGTGCGGCTCGACCGAGGGCACGCGCGCATGGCGGCGCCGGTCGTCCATGTAGGCGTTGTGGGCGATCGAGATCACCCACACCAGGATGTCGCGGCGCTGGTCGAACTGGTGCCAGTGCGACAACGCGCGCTCCAGCGCCGTCTGCACCAGGTCGTCGGCCGAGTGGGTGTCGAACACCAGCGAGCGCGCGTAGCGCCGCAGCCGCGGCAGCGCGGCGAGCAGTTGTTGTCGGAAGGCGTCGGGAGCGATCACTTCAATGTGTACGCGTGCGGTGCGGTGGCTATTCCGCCGGAGGCCGGACGCGCCGTGCGCCAGCGGGCCGGTGCGACAAAGTGTAGGCGCTGTCCGGCGCCCGGCCGTCACAGGGCTTGGCCCGGCGCGGGCTTGTGCGATCCCGGACAATCCCACCCATGACGCCGCCGATCCGGGCCCTGGCCCCGAGTTTTTCAACCCACGACTTTCGCTCCGCGCTGGCCACCTTCGCCACCGGCGTGACGATCGTCACCGCGCGCGACGCCGGCGGCGCCAGCGTCGGCCTGACGGCCAACTCGTTCAACTCGGTCTCGCTCACACCGCCGCTGGTGCTGTGGAGCCTGGCGCGCAGCGCCGGCACGATGCCCGCGTTCGCCCGCGGTTCGCACTACGCCATCAACATCCTCAGTGCCGACCAGCGCGACCTGGCCGAGCGCTTTGCCAGCAAGACCGCCGACCGCTTTGCCGGTGTTGCGTTCCGCGAAGGCGCCGGCGGGGCGCCGATCCTGCAGGGCGCCTGCGCGGTGTTCGAGTGCTTCAACCGCAGCCAGTATGAAGAGGGCGACCACATCATCTTCGTCGGTGAAGTCGAACGCTGCGAGCTGCGCGAGGGCGCGTTGCCGCTGATCTTTCACGGCGGGCGCTACTTCACCGAGTTGCCGCTGTAGCCAAGGGCCTGGCGCGCACACTCCCGGCTTACTCGGCATCTCCGCCTGCGTCTCATGCCGTTTTGCGATAGCTGATAGGGGCCCCATGAGCCTTGATGCCGCAGCCCGCGCTGTCGATAATCGGCGCTCGTCGAGACCACAGCACATGAAAATCACGGGCATTTCATCCATGGCCACACGCCAGGTGCTCGCCGAGCTGTGCGCGGCTTTCGAGCAGCGTGCAGGTTGCGAGGTCTCGCTCGAGTCCGTCGGTGGGGTGGATGCCGCCAGGCGGGTGCAGGGCGGCGAGCCTTTCGACGTGGTGGTGCTTGCGTCCAGCGCGATCGATGCGCTGGTCGGCAGCGGTCGCGTCGTCGCCGGCAGCCAGGTCGACCTGGTTCGTTCCGGGGTGGCGATCGCGGTGCGCGCCGGCGCGCCGCGGCCGGACATCGGCTCGGAAGACGCGCTGCGGCGCGCGGTGCAGTCGGCGCGCAGCGTCGCTTACTCCACCGGCCCGAGCGGCGTGCAACTGGCGCAGCTCTTCGAGCGCTGGGGCATCACCGCCGAGATCAAGGATCGCATCGTCCAGGCCGCGCCGGGGGTGCCGGTGGGCATGCTGGTGGCGCGCGGCGAGGTCGAACTGGGCTTCCAGCAACTGAGCGAGTTGATGCACCTGGACGGCATCGACGTGATCGGCCCGCTGCCGCCGGCGGTTCAGATCGTCACGACCTTTGCCGGCGCCATCTGCACCCGCTCGACCCAGGCCGACGCGGTGCGCCGCCTGCTCGACTTCATGACCTCGCCGCTGGCCGCTGACACGATCCGGCGCCACGGCATGGAGCCGGCATGACGGTCTCGACGCGCCGGCATCGAACCCCAGGAGCCACCCCATGACGATGATCATCGACTGCCACGGCCACTACACGACGGCACCCAAGGCACTGGAGAACTGGCGCAACCAGCAGATCGCCGGCATCAAGGACAAGGCGCTGATGCCCAAAGCCGCCGACTTGAAGATCAGCGATGACGAACTGCGCGAGACCATCGAGACCAACCAGTTGAAGCTCATGCGCGAGCGCGGCAGCGACCTGACGATCTTCAGCCCGCGTGCCAGCTTCATGGCCCACCACATCGGCGACTTCGAGGTCTCGTCGACCTGGGCGGCGATCTGCAACGAGCTGTGCCACCGCGTCGCGCAACTCTTTCCCGACCATTTCATCGGCGCCGCGATGCTGCCGCAGTCGCCCGGCGTCGACCCGAAAACCTGCATCCCCGAGCTGGAAAAGTGCGTCAGGGACTACGGCTTCGTCGGCATCAACCTGAACCCCGATCCGTCGGGCGGCCACTGGAAGGAGCCGCCGCTGTCCGACCGCCACTGGTACCCGGTCTATGAAAAGATGGTCGAGCACGACATCCCGGCGATGATCCATGTGAGCACCAGCTGCAATGCGTGCTTTCACACCACCGGCGCGCATTACCTGAACGCCGACACCACCGCCTTCATGCAGTGCCTCACGTCCGATCTGTTCAAGGACTTCCCGAGCCTGAGGTTCGTGATCCCGCACGGCGGCGGCGCGGTGCCCTACCACTGGGGGCGCTTTCGCGGGCTGGCGCAAGAGTTGAAAAAGCCGCTGCTCAAGGACCACCTGCTGAACAACATCTTCTTCGACACCTGCGTGTACCACCAGCCCGGCATCGACCTGCTGACCCGGGTGATCCCGGTCGACAACATCCTGTTCGCCAGCGAGATGATCGGCGCGGTGCGCGGCATCGACCCCGAGACCGGCCACTACTTTGATGACACCAAGCGCTACATCGAAGCGTCCACGATCCTGAGCGGCTCCGACCGCCACAAGGTCTACGAGGCCAATGCGCGCCGCGTGTTTCCGCGCCTGGACGCGGCGCTCGAATCCAAAGGCAAGTGAAGGACCGGCACCATGTACAACCTGGGCATCGTCAAACGAAACATCGTGCGGGCCGACCGCGCGGCGGTCGAGCAGCTCTCCCGCTTCGGCGTGGCCACCATTCATGAGGCGATGGGCCGCGCCGGCCTGATGAAGCCGTACCTGCGGCCCGTCTACCCCGGCGCGCGGATTTGCGGCACGGCCGTCACCGTGCTGCTGCAGCCAGGCGACAACTGGATGATGCATGTGGCCGCTGAACAATTGCAGCCCGGCGACGTGGTGGTGGCCGCTTGCACCGCCGACAACACCGATGGCTTCTTCGGCGACCTGCTCGCCACATCGTTCAAGGCGCGCGGCGCCAAGGGCCTGATCATCGACGGCGGCTGCCGCGACGTGGATGAGCTGCAGCGGATGAACTTCCCCGTGTTCAGCCGCGCCATCAGCGCCAAGGGCACGATCAAGGCCACGCTCGGTTCGGTCAACGTGCCGGTGGTGTGCGCGGGCGCCAGCGTCCACCCCGGCGACGTGGTGATTGCCGACGCCGACGGCGTGGTGGTGGTGCCCGCGGCGCTGGCGCAGCAGGTGGCCGATGCGGCGCAGGCGCGCGAAAACCTCGAAGGCGAAAAGCGCGCCAAGCTGGCCGCCGGCGTGCTGGGGCTGGACATGTACAACATGCGCGGGCCGCTCGAAAAGGCCGGCCTCAAGTACATCGACTGACCATGGGCCCGGCAGCGTGAGCCCCAACAATTGGCACATCGGCCTCGTCGGTTATGGCGAAGTCGGGCGCATCCTGGCCGAAGATCTGCGCCGCTCGGGTGTCCAGGTGAGTGGATTCGACTTGAAGCTCTCCGGCGACGCGGGCCGTGCGCTGCGCGAGCACGCCGCGCAACACGGTGTGGCGCTCGCCCGCACGCACGCCGAACTGGCTGCGGCCGCCGACCTGATCGTCAGCGCCGTCACGGCCAGCCAGGCGGTGCCGGTGGCGCAGGCCTGCGCGCCGGGCCTGCGCCAGGGCAGTTGGTTCCTCGACTTCAACTCGGCGTCGCCGGGCGCCAAGATCCGCGCCGCCGGGCTGATCCACGGCGCCGGCGGGTGTTATGTCGAAGCGGCGGTGATGAGCTCGATCCCGCCCCACCGCATCCGGGTGCCGCTGTTGCTCGGTGGGCCGCACGCCGCGGCGCTCGAGCCCTCGCTCAAGGCGCTGGGTTTCGCCGCCAAAGTTGCGTCTGACCGGCTCGGCGTGGCCTCGGCCACCAAGATGTGCCGCAGCGTGATGGTCAAGGGCCTGGAGGCGATGGTCATCGAAAGCTTCACCGCGGCGCGCGCCTACGGGGTCGAAGACCAGGTGCTCGCCTCGCTGGCGGAAACCTTCCCCGGCATCGACTGGGAAGCGCAGGGCGCCTACTTCTTCCAGCGTGCCATCCAGCATGGCCGGCGCCGCGCCGAAGAAGTGCGCGAGGTCGCCGAGACCGTGCGCGACACCGGCCTCACGCCCTGGTCGGCCAGCGGCACCGCCGAGCGCCAGGCCTGGGTCGCCGACCTGGCCGACCGCGGCGTGTTCGGCGCCAAGGCAGCCGCAGGTTTTGCGAACAACACCGACTGGCGCGTGGAGGCCGACCGCATCCTCGCCGCCGTCCAACCCAGGCGCTGAATCGGCGCGACCCACCATGCAATTTCAAAAGACCCCCGGCTGGCTCGATTGGCATGCCGGCCCCAGCCAACCGCGCTTCAAACTGCCGGCCGGCAGCGTCGACGCGCATTGCCATGTCTTCGGCCCGGGGGCTGAATTCCCCTACGCCCCGGAGCGCAAGTACACGCCCTGCGACGCTTCCAAACAGCAGCTCTACGCGCTGCGCGACCACCTGGGTTTTGCGCGCAACGTGGTGGTGCAGGCCACCTGCCACGGCGCCGACAACAGTGCGATGGTCGACGCGCTGACCCACAGCGATGGCAAGGCGCGCGGCGTGGCCACCGTCAAGCGCGGCATCGGAGACGCCGAGTTGCAGGCCCTGCACGCGGCCGGTGTGCGTGGGGTGCGCTTCAACTTCGTCAAGCGGCTGGTCGACTTCACGCCCCGCGACGAGCTGATGGAGATCGCCGCCCGCATCGCGCCGCTGGGCTGGCATGTGGTGATCTACTTCGAGGCGGTCGACTTGCCCGAGCTGTGGGGCTTTTTCACCGCCCTGCCCGGCACCGTGGTGGTCGACCACATGGGCCGGCCCGACGTGGGTTTGGCCGCTGACGGCCCGCAGTTCGAGCTGTTCGTCAAGTTCATGCGCGAGCACCCGAATGTGTGGAGCAAGGTCAGCTGCCCCGAGCGGCTGAGTGTCACCGGCCCGAAAGCATTGAACGGCGAACAGAGCGCCGGCCTCCCACCGTACCGCGACGTGGTGCCGTTCGCGCGCCGCATCGTCGAGACCTTCCCCGACCGCGTGCTGTGGGGCACCGACTGGCCGCACCCGAACCTGTTGGACCACATGCCCGACGACGGGCTGCTGGTCGACTTCATCCCGCACATCGCCACCACGCCCGAGCTGCAGCGCAAGCTGCTGGTGGACAACCCGATGCGCTTGTATTGGCCCGAAGAGGCCTGAACAAACCCCCCGCTGGAGACAACATGCCCCTCCTCCGAACACTGCGTTGCACCACCGCCGTGCTGGCCCTCATGGCCGGCGCGCTGTTGGCGGGCTGCGCCAGCGGCGGCCCCGGCGCGGGCGACAACGCATTGCGTGGGCTCGGCGCCGACCCGGCCGGCCGCTGCACCGAACTGGTGGCGCCAGTGCCGGCCAGCGACATCGGCATTCCCAGCGGCTCGGCCCACATCGACTCGGCCACGCTGGTGGCCGCCGCGCCGCTGGCCGTGGCCGAGCGCGGGCCCACGCCGGCGGCGCGTGTCACACCCGCCACGCCGGGGTACTGTCGCGTGCTCGGCAGCATCGACCCGCTCGACCCGAAGGCGCCACCGATCCGCTTCCAGGTCAACCTGCCGCTGCAGTGGAACGGCCGCCTGGTGCAGTACGGTGGCGGCGGTTTCAACGGCACGTTGATCAGCGGCCTGGCGCTGCCGCCGGCCGCGCGCTTCGACACGCCGGCGCCGCTGGCCCAGGGGTTCATGACGGTGGGCACCGATTCGGGCCACCAGACCGCGCCGGGCCAGCCGCCCCAGGCCTTTGCGCTGAACACCGAGGCGTTCGTCAACTTTGCCCACGCGTCGTACAAGAAGGTGCGCGACGTGGCCGTGCTGCTGGCGTGGCGCGCCTACGACCACCGGCCGGTGAAGACCTATTTCGTCGGCAGTTCGGAAGGGGGCCGCGAAGGCCTGACGATGGCGCAGCGCTACCCCGAGGACTTCAACGGCATCTTCAGCCGCGTGCCGGTGATTCACTGGACCGGCCTGCAGCACGCCGGCACCCGCAATGGCATGGCCACGTTCGGCGACGGCTGGCTGCGCCCGGCGCAGGTGAAGCGGGTGCACGACGCGGTGCTGGCCGCCTGCGACGCGCGCGACGGTGTGGCCGATGGAGTGGTCTCCGACGCCGTGGGCTGCAAGCAGCGCTTTGACGTGGCCACGCTGCGCTGCGCGGCGGGTGCCGGTGATGACAGCTGCCTGAGCGAGGCGCAGGTCAGGGCCGTGCAGACGCTGCACTCGCCGTACCGCTTTTCGTTCCCGCTGGCCAACGGTGTGACCGAGTACCCGGGCTGGGGTGTGTCCGGCGAGGCCACGCCCGCCTTCGGCCCCACCGGCGGCTGGAACGCCTGGTGGCTGGGCACGGCCGCGCCGGCCATGCCGCCGCTGCCCGCCAACGGCATTGCGTGGCTCTACGGCAGCGGCGCGATCCAGTACATCTATGCCCGCGACCCCGGCTACGACCTGGCGAAGTACCAACCCGAGAACTTCATCGAGCGCGTGCGCGAGGTGTCGGCGCTGATGGATTCGACCAACCCCGACCTGAGCGCGTTCGCCGCCCGCGGCGGCAAGCTGCTGATGCTCGAAAACATGGCCGACTATGCGCAGAGCCCGTACGCCGGCATCGGCTACTACCAGGCCGTGGTGGCGCGGCTGGGCCAGCCCGACGTCGACCGCTTCCTGAGGCTCTACACCGCGCCCGGTGTGGACCATGTGGGCAGCGGCGCGCCGGCCAACGTGGACATGCTGGCCGCGCTGGTCGACTGGGTCGAGCGCGGCAAGGTGCCGGCCGGGCTGCAACTCGCCGAACAGGAGTTGAAGCCGCCATTCGCGGTGACCCGCGCCAGGCCACTGTGCGAATGGCCGCGCTGGCCGCGCTTCAAGGGCGGCGACGCGGCGCTCGCGGCCAGTTTCGAATGCGCGCAATGACGCAGCTGATGAACGGAGGATGCTGATGCCGCTCGACAAACCCTATCTCGACGTGCCCGGCACGACCATCTTCGACGCCGAACAATCGCGCAAAGGCTACCCCTTGAACCAGTTCTGCATGTCGCTGATGAAGGCCGAGAACCGCGAGCGCTTCAAGGCCGATGAGCGGCTCTATCTGGACCAGTGGCCGATGACCGAAGAGCAGAAGCTGGCGGTGCTGGCGCGCGACCTGAACCGCTGCATCGCGGCCGGCGGCAACATCTACTTCCTGGCCAAGATCGGCGCCACCCACGGCAAGAGCTTCCAGCAGATGGCGGGCAGCATGACCGGCATGACCGAAGAGGAGTACCGCGACATGATGATCAACGGTGGCCGTTCGGTGGAAGGCAACCGCCGCATCGGCGAAGACGGCAGCGCGCAGGCGCACCGCCAGCCGCAAGGCAGCAGCACCAAGGTGGGCCTGTGACCATGGCCAGGATCACCGCCTCTGTCTACACCAGCCATGTGCCGGCCATCGGCGCGGCGCTCGACCTGGGCAAGACGGCCGAACCCTACTGGCAGCCGCTGTTCAAGGGCTACGACTTCTCCAGGCAGTGGATGAAGGACAACCCGCCCGACGTGATCTTTCTCGTCTACAACGACCACGCCACCGCGTTCAGCCTGGAGATGATTCCGACCTTTGCGATCGGCTGCGCGGCCGGGTTCACGCCGGCCGACGAAGGCTGGGGCCCGCGCCCGGTGCCGCAGGTCATCGGCCACCCGGAGCTGGCTTCGCACATCGCGCAGTCGGTGATCCAGCAGGACTTCGACCTGACCATCGTCAACAAGATGGACGTGGACCATGGGCTGACGGTGCCGTTGAGCCTGATGTGCGGTCAGCCCACGGCGTGGCCCTGCCCGGTGATCCCGTTCGCCGTCAACGTGGTGCAGTACCCGGTGCCGTCGGGGCGGCGCTGCTACCTGCTGGGCAAGGCGATCCGCAACGCGATCGAATCGTTCGATGCGCCGCTGAAGGTGCAGGTCTGGGGCACCGGCGGCATGAGCCACCAGCTGCAGGGGCCGCGCGCCGGGCTGATCAACAAGGAATTCGACAACGCCTTCCTCGACGAGCTGATTGCCGACCCCGAAACGCTGTCGCGCAAGCCGCACATCGACTATGTGCGTGAGGCCGGCTCCGAAGGCATCGAGCTGGTCATGTGGCTGATCGCGCGCGGCGCGATGAGTGACCACGCACCGCGCGTGAAGCACCGCTTCTATCACGTGCCTGCGTCGAACACGGCGGTGGGCCACCTCATTCTGGAGAACACATGAGACAGCCGCAGAACCGCTTCAAGACTGGCTGCTCCCCCTTGGGGGGACGGCGCAACGCGCCCAGGGGGTCCAAATGACCCTCAAGGTGGCGCTGGCCGGTGCAGGCGCTTTTGGCATCAAACATCTGGATGCTTGTCGGCTGATCGACGGTGTGGAAGTGGTCTCGCTGGTCAGCCGCGAGCTGGAGAAGACCCAGGAGACGGCGGCCCAATACGGTATCGGGCATGTCACGACGAACCTGGCCGACAGCCTGGCGCTGAACGAGGTGGACGCGGTCATCCTGTGCACGCCCACGCAGATGCACGCCGAGCAATCGATCGCCTGCCTGAAGGCGGGCAAACATGTGCAGGTGGAAATCCCGCTGGCCGATACGCTCAAAGGCGCCGAAGCCGTGGCCGCGCTGCAGCAGCAGACCGGCCTGGTGGCGATGGTCGGCCACACACGCCGCTTCAACCCCAGCCACCAGTACGTGCACCAGCGCATCACCGCCAAGGAATTCAACCTCCAGCAGATGGATGTGCAGACCTATTTCTTCCGCCGCGGCAACATCAATGCACTGGGCCAGGCGCGCAGCTGGACCGACCATCTGCTGTGGCACCACGCCGCGCACACGGTCGACCTTTTTGCGTACCAGACCGGCGGCGAGATCGTGCAGGCCAACGCGGTGCAAGGCCCGATCCACCCCGGCCTGGGCATTGCGATGGACATGAGCATCCAGCTCAAGAGCAGCACCGGCGCGATCTGCACCCTGAGTTTGAGTTTCAACAACGACGGGCCGCTGGGAACCTTTTTCCGCTACATCGGCGACAGCGCCACCTACATCGCGCGCTACGACGACCTGTACAACGGCAAAGACGAGAAGATCGACGTCAGCAAAGTGGCGCTGTCGATGAACGGCATCGAGCTGCAGGACCGCGAGTTCTTTGCCGCGATCCGCGAAGGGCGCGAACCGAATTCGAGCGTCGCCAAGGTGCTGGCTTGTTATCGGGTGCTGGACAGGCTGGAGAAGCAGTTGGCGCAAAGCGCCCGAGTCGCCCAAGACCAAACGCCGAGCACCTGATGAAGCAACGAACCATCGGCCCCTTCCACGTCTCGGCCCTCGGCCTGGGCTGCATGAACCTGAGCCACGCCTACGGCGCTCCGCCCGCGCCGGAAGCGGCCGAGCGCTTGCTGCTGCAGGCGCTGGACTCTGGCGTGACGATGTTCGACACCGCCGCGCTGTACGGCTTCGGCGCCAACGAAACGCTGGTCGGGCGGGTGCTGAAGCCGCACCGGTCCAGGATCATGCTGGCCAGCAAGGGCGGCATGACGGGCGTGACCTTCGCCGACGGCATCCAGCGCGTGATCGACGGCCGGCCCGAGTCGCTGCGGCGCGACTGCGAGGCCAGCCTGAAGCGCCTCCAGACCGACGTGATCGACCTGTACTACCTGCACCGCTGGGACAAGAAAATTCCGATCGAAGACAGCGTGGGCGCCATGTCGGACCTGGTGCGGCAGGGGAAGGTGCGCACGCTGGGCCTGTCCGAAGTCTGCACCGGCACGCTGATGAAAGCACACGCCGTGCACCCGATTGCTGCCGTGCAGACCGAGTATTCGCTGTGGACGCGCAACCCCGAGATCGCCGTGCTGAAGGCTTGCAAGGACATCGGCGCCGCGTTCGTCGCCTTCAGCCCCACGGCGCGCGGCTACCTGACCGGAACCTTGCGCGACGTGTCGGCCTTGGCCACCCAGGACATCCGCCGCGGCATGCCGCGCTTCGAGCCCGCGAACTACGCCGCCAACCTGCGCCTGCTCGACGGCCTGGCGCCGCTGGCGCGTGAAGCCGGCTGCAGCATGGTGCAACTGGCGCTGGCCTGGCTGCTGGCGCAGGGTGAGCACATCGTGCCCATCCCCGGCACCACGAGCCTGTTGCACCTGGAAGAAAACTTGGGCGCCGACGGCGTGAGATTGACCCCGGCGATCGTGCAACGCGCTGGCGCGCTGATCAACCAGCACAGCGTCACCGGCCCGCGCTACAACGCCAGCACGCAGACCGAAATCGACACCGAGGAGTTCTGATGCCCGCCACCGCGTTGGCCGCCGCATCGAACGAGACACCGCACCTGGTCTTGCTGCCCGGCCTGGTGTGCGACGCCGCAGTGTGGCAGCCGCAGATCGACGCGCTGCGCCCGCGGGTGCAATGCCACGTGGTGAGCTACGGCACGCGCAACTCGCTGCGCGCGATGGCCGAGCACGTGCTGGCCACCGCGCCGGCGCGGCAATTCGCGCTGGCCGGCCATTCAATGGGCGGGCGCGTGGCTTTTGAGGTGATGCGCCTGGCGCCGCAGCGCGTGACAAGGCTGGCCTTGCTGGACACCGCGTCGCACCCGCTGCCCGAAGGCGAGGCCGGCGCCACCGAGGCCGCCGGCCGGCTGGCGCTGCTGGACCTGGCCCGCAGCGACGGCATGCGCGTGATGGGCCGCCGCTGGGGCACGCCGATGGTCCACCCCGACCGTGTCGACACGCCGGTGTTCGAGGCGATGCTGGACATGATCGAGCGCTGCACGCCGCAGATCTTCGAAGCGCAGATCCAGGCCTTGCTGACCCGCCCCGACGCCGCCCCGCTGCTCGCCACCATCCGCTGCCCCACGCTGCTGCTGTGTGGCCGCGAAGACCAGTGGAGCCCGCCGTGGCGCCATGAGTTCATGCGCGACGCGATGGGTGGCTCGACGCTGGTGGTGGTCGAGCACTGCGGGCACATGTGCACGCTGGAGCGGCCGGAGGCCGTGTCGCGCGCGATGGCGGATTGGTTGGCCTCGGACGTCTGAACGATTTCGGACACGTCTCGTCAGCGGGCGAGATAGACTGCCGGCTCACAGAGGATCCATGCATGAATTTCACCCTTGAGTGCGAACAGGAAGACGATGGTCGATGGCTGGCCGAAGTCCTGGAATTGCCTGGAGCGCTCGCCTACGGGGTTTCGCAAGACGAGGCCATGGCGAAGGCTGAGGCGCTAGCGCTGCGCGTGCTCGCGGAACGGCTTGAGCAGGGTGAAGCCCGGCCGTTGGCCATCAACATTTCACTTCCAGCGGCTGCATGAGCCAATGGCCCTCGGCCAAGGCGAGGCGCGTTCTCGCCGCGCTGTTGAGACTGGGGTGAGAAGTCAAGCGCCAGACCGGCTCCCACAAGACGCTGGCCCGTGAAGGTTGGAGTGACTTTGTCTTCGCGTTCCACGAGGGCGAGGAGATCGGCCCTCGAATGCTGGCGAGGATTGCGAAACACACCGGCCTGACGGCAGACGACTTGTAGGGCATGCGTTGAGGGACCGTCCCGCCCGTCGTTGCGCGGACCGTCATTCGCAAACGGAGTGAACCATGAACCAACGCACCGCACGGGTCGGCAAGAACAATCGGGCTCAGGTGGTCACCATTGCGCTGGAGTTCAGGTTCCCGGAAGGCATGAAGGAGGTGTTCATCCGCAAGGTGGGCGACGACGTCGTGTTGTCGCCCAGGCCGGTGGACTGGAGCAGCTTCCTGGCGTCCGAACTGCGGGTCAGTGACGACTTCATGGCCAACCTTGAAGACCTGCCGGTGCAGGAGCGTGACCCTGCATGACCCGGCTGTACATGCTCGACACGGACACCTGCGCGTTCATCCTTCGCCGTTCGTCGCCCGCGCTGCTGGAACGCATCCAAGCGATGCCGCTGCGGCAACAGTCGGTGTCGATGATCACGCTGGCCGAGTTGCTGTAAGGCGTGCAGGTGTCGAGCAAGAAGAAGGCCAATCGAGCGGCGGTGGATGCGCTGGTGCGCCACTTGACTGTGATGGACTGGTCCCGCGCCGCAGCCGATCTCTGTGCAGAGATCCGGGCCGACCTCAAGCGCAAAGGCCAACTGATCGGGTCGAACGACCTGCTGATCGGCGCCCATGCCCGCAGCCTTGGCGCGGTGGTCGTTACGAACAACGTGAAGGACTTCGGGCGCGTGACAGGGTTGGATGTCGAGAACTGGGTGGTATGAGGAGACCAGTATCTGCCGAATTGCCTTGCACTACCGCCTGCTTCGAACTATTTGACCCATGCCAGTGCCGCTGAGAAAGTCATTGCACCATCTTGACTTCGGCCACCTTCAGAATTGCGTTCGCCATGCCTCGCGTGAGGCCAACAGCAATGCCTGGCGCCGCCTTGGATCGGGCACGAATCTCTGCGTGAGCTGGATTCGCTGTTACCCTCTCGGTTGCCTCGACGGGGTCTTCCACCACGGACACCGTTAAGCCCGCTTTGGGGAGGTCTGCACAGGCCTTTAGTCTCTAGACGGATGAGTTTTGACATTTCAGGCGAAGACTTCAATGCGCGGCAGCCATGGCAGGAACGATGTTGAATCGTGTGAGCGAGCACGCTGCGGCGATGGCGGCACGGCCCAGGCGCGTCAAGTAGTAGCGAT
>JANORB010000014.1:0-1586 GCA_031415135.1 Methylibium sp. | reverse complement strand
CAAGGCCGCTGGGCCCGACCCCTCGAAGTCAGCGGCGAGTCAAGTGCTGGTGGCAGTCGGCGCGTTCTGCGGCGCGGGCCATTTGCCGATCAGCTTGAGTTGCTTGATCCAGCGCGGCGCGTTCTTCTTCGCACTCATGGCCGCGTAGTCGATGTGTCGATCGAGGTAGGCCTGCTTGCGTGTAAGCAGCACGTAGATCAAGCGAATCATCTTGTGCGCCACCGCGACGATGGCCTTCTTGTGCGACTTGCGCGCCATCAGGCTGCGGTACTTGGCCGCCAGCGTGCTCTTGGTCATGCGCGCGGCATTCGCGCACTCGCACAGGATGTACCTGATGACGCCGTTGCCGTGGCGCGTCTTGCCCGACTTGCGCTTGCCGGCCGACTCGTCGTTGCCCGGGCACAGCGCGGCCCACGAGGCCAGGTGCTCGGGCGAGCCGAAGTGCGCCATGTCGTCGCCGATCTCGATGAGGATCAGCGCGGCGGCGATCCGGTCGATGCCGGGAATGGTCTGCAACAGGCCGTGCGCCACGGCATAGGGCTGCATGGCAGCCAGCAAGTAGGCGTCGATCTCGGCCAACTCGCGTTGCAGCGATTCGATATGGGCGTGAATGTGCTTGAGCACGAACAGGTGGCGCGTGCTGAGATCGCCGTCCAGCGCGGCCTGCAGGTCATCGCGCTTGAGCTTGAGTGCGCCGCGTGCCAGGCCGAGCAAGCTGGCGATGTCCTGGCCCTGGATCAGGCCCTTGACCATCGCCGCGGCCGACACGCCGTTGATGTCGCTGACCACGCCACCGAGCTTGATGCTGCCGTCATCGAGCACTTTGTGCAGCCGGTTGAGCTCGGCGCTGTGCATCTGGGTGAGCTTGCGCCGGTAGCGCGAGACCAGGCGCAACTCGCGCAGGTCCTTGGGCGGGATGAAGCTGGCGCGCACCAGGCCAAAGCGGGCCAGCACGGCCAGCCACTGCGAATCGCTCATGTCGGTCTTGCGCCCCGGTACATGCTTGATGAAATGCGCGTTGACGACCCAGGCCGCGATGCCGGCGTTTTCCAGGTGCGCATGCACGCTCTTCCAGTAGATGCCGGTGCTCTCCATGACCACCAGCTCCACGCGCATCTCGCTCAGCCATGCGGCCAGGGCACGGCAGTCGCGCCGAAAGCCGCCGAACTCGCGGCTGGTTTGCTCAATTGTCCCGTCGGGCTGCTCGACCACGACGGTGGCCACATGCAGCATGCGGTGAACATCGATACCGGCGACCCGCCGGTGCAGGGCTTGAAGTCCTTCCATCGTCTTGCTCCTGTAAGTAAAGTGCAACGTGGCACACAGGGCAACAATGGGCTGGAAGACTCCTCGGGCCGAATTCGACCCGGGCCTCTTTACCGTTCGTGCTGCAACGCGATCAATACAACGTGGTCGCGCCGCGCGACAGTCGGGGGTGCGAGCCAGCCCGCAGTGGTCCGGTTAGGCGTCGGGGTCGGGCCATCATTCGTATTGCGACCTGATTCACCCCATGTGCCACCGCCATCTTCTCGCAGCCCGGGCTTTCATGCTCGGGGGCGAGGGGCCAGAATCATGATTGGTTAGGC
>JANORB010000013.1:0-6697 GCA_031415135.1 Methylibium sp. | reverse complement strand
CGCGGCAGGTCAACCTGTACCTCAAGCCGGCGGCGCTCGAAGCGCTGGGCATCAGCGTCGACCAGGTCGTGGCCGCGGTGCGGAGCGAGAACCAGGAGCTGCCGATGGGCGCGATCCGCTCGCGCGAGCAGGAGCGTGTGGTGCAGATCAACGCCCGCCTGCTGCGGCCGGAAGACTTTCGCGAGATCGTCGTGGCACGCAAAGGGTCTTCGACCGCCGCCTCCGGTGGCGCGGGCGGCACCGCCGTCAAGCTGTGGCAGGTGGCCGACGTGGTCGACGGCCCGCAGGAGGTCGAGTCGCTGGCGCTCTACAACGGCCAGCGCACGGTGCTGCTGTCGGTGCAGAAGTCGCAGGGCGAAAACACCATCGAGGTGGTCGACGGGCTGAACAAGGCGCTCGCCGCGGCCGCATCGGTCACGCCGCCGGGCATCCAGGTCGAGGTCAACCGCGACAACTCGCGCTCGATCCGGATCTCGGTGGCCAACGTCAAGCGCACGCTGTTCGAGGGCGCGGCGCTGACGATCCTGATCGTGTTCCTGTTCCTGAATTCGTGGCGCTCCACCGTCATCACCGGCCTGACCTTGCCGATCGCGTTGATCGGCACCTTCCTGTTCATGTACGTGTTCGGCTTCACCATCAACACCATCACGATGATGGCGCTGAGCCTGTGCGTGGGCTTGTTGATCGACGACGCCATCGTGGTGCGCGAGAACATCGTGCGCCATGTGCAGATGGGCAAGAGCGCGCACCAGGCGGCGCTCGACGGCACCAACGAGATCGGGCTGGCGGTGCTGGCCACCACCTTGTCGATCGTCGCGGTGTTCCTGCCGATCGGCTTCATGGGCGGCATCGTCGGCAAGTTCTTCCACGAGTTCGGGCTGACCATCGTGGCGGCGGTGCTGATCTCGATGTTCGTCAGCTTCACGCTCGACCCGATGCTGTCCAGCATCTGGCACGACCCGCAGGCCGAAGCTGCGCACCCCGGCCCGCCGGTCACGCTCTACGACAAGACGATAGGCCGCGTGACCGGCCTGTTCGACCGCCTCACGCAATCTTTGGGGCGCGCCTACCAGGCCATCCTGCGCTGGTCGCTGGCGCACCGGCTGGCCACGCTGGGGGTGGCGCTGGCCACCTTTGCCGGCAGCTTTTTCATCATCCCCATCCTCGGTGCCGAGTTCGTGCCCAAGGCCGATTTTTCGGAAACGCAGATCAACTTCTACACGCCGGTGGGCTCGTCGCTCGAAGTGACCGAGTTGCGCGCCAAACAGATCGACGCCGTGCTGCGCGCGATGCCCGAGGTGAAGTACACCGTCACCACCATCAACAGCGGCATCGCCGCCGGCAAGATCTACGGCGCGGTGTATGTGCGGCTGGTCGACCGCAAGGATCGCCAGCGCAGTGCCAGCGCGATGAGCGTGCCGCTGCGCGAACAGTTGGGGCGCATTCCGGGCATCACCGTGACCAACATCGGCCAGACCGACCTGGGCGGTGGCAAGAGCCTGCAGTTCTCGATCCAGGGCACCGACCTGGCCGAGCTGGAGCGCCTGTCCCGGGGCATCACGGCGCAGTTGAGGCAGATCCCGGGTTTGGTCGACCTGGACAGCACGCTCAAGCCCGACAAGCCCACCGTGGCCATCCAGGTGCGGCGCGAGGCGGCGGCCGATGTCGGCCTGAACGTGAACGCGCTGGCCGGCACCTTGCGCACGATGGTGGCGGGCACCACGGTGGGCAACTGGCGCGCACCCGACGGCGAGAACTACGACGTGAACGTGCGCATCGCGCCCGAAAGCCGCGACTCGATCGCCGACCTGCAGCGCATTCCGATCAACGTGGCCGCGGCGGCCGACGGCTCCACCCGCATCGTGCGCCTGTCGCAGGTGGCCGACGTGCTGCCCTCGACCGGCCCGAACCAGATCAACCGGCGCGACCTGAACCGCGAGATCAACATCGACGCGAATGCGCTCGGGCGCAGCTCGGGCGAGGTCTCCACCGACATCCGCAAGGTGCTCGACGCCGCGCCCTGGCCGCCCGGTTACCGCTACAGCTTCGGCGGCTCGACCAAGAACATGAACGAGTCGTTCGCCTATGCGCTGGGGGCGCTGGGGCTGGCGATCATCTTCATCTACATGATCCTGGCCAGCCAGTTCCGGAGCTTTCTGCAGCCGCTGGCGTTGATGAGCTCGCTGCCGCTCACCTTGATCGGCGTGGTGCTGGCGCTGCTGATGTTTCGCTCGACGCTGAACATGTTTTCCATCATCGGCGTGGTGATGCTGATGGGGCTGGTGACCAAGAACGCGATCCTGCTGGTGGACTTTGCGATCCGCTCCCGCGAGGAGACGATTCGTGCGGACGGGTCGCGCGAAGCCGGCATGGAACGCACCCAGGCGCTGCTGCACGCGGCGCATGTGCGGCTGCGGCCGATCCTGATGACCACGCTGGCGATGATCTTCGGCATGGTGCCGCTGGCGTTTGCGCTGAGCGAAGGCTCGGAGCAGCGCGCGCCGATGGGCCAGGCGGTGATCGGCGGCGTGATCACCTCGTCGCTGCTGACGCTGGTGGTGGTGCCGGTGGTCTATTGTTATCTCGACGACCTGGCCGCCTGGGCCAAGCGCAAGTTCGGCGCCAGGCCGGCCGGCCAGCGCCCTGCCGCACCGGCCATCGAGCCGGGCCTGGCGAAATAAAATGGCGCGCTTTGCCGCCCCGGGGACTCACACCATGAACATCGAACAAGCGCGTTTCAACATGATCGAACAGCAGATCCGCCCCTGGGATGTGCTGGACCAGGGCGTGCTGACTTTGCTGGCGGTGGTCAAGCGCGAAGACTTCACGCCGTTGGCGTACCGCTCGATGGCGTTTGTCGACACCGAAGTGCCGCTGCCCGGTGGGCAGCACATGCTGGCGCCCAAGGTCGAGGCGCGCCTGCTGCAGGAGTTGGCGGTGCACAAACACGAGCGGGTGCTGGAGGTCGGCACAGGCTCGGGCTACATGGCGGCGCTGCTGGGCCACCAGGCGCAGCACGTGACGACGATGGAGATCGTGCCCGAACTGGCCCGGCTGGCGGCCGACAACCTGCGCCGCGCCGGTGTGATGAACGTCAACATCGTGCAGGCCAACGGCCACCGCGGGCTGGTGGCGGATGCGCCGTTCGATGTGATCCTGCTGTCCGGCTCGGTGGCGGAGGTGCCGCCCGCGTTGCTGGCGCAATTGAAGGTGGGCGGGCGGCTGGCGGCGATCGTCGGCCAGTTGCCGATCATGCGCGCGATGCTGTTCACGCGCGGCGGGGAGCAATCGTTCAGCAGCGTCGACCTGTTCGACACCGTCGCCGCGCGCCTGAAGGGCTTCGACGAACCGAGCCGGTTCAGCTTCTGATGCGGCAGGTCGACGTCAAGGATCTCGCCGCCATGTGCAGCGGTGCCGCGGCGCCGGTGTTGCTGGACGTGCGCGAGCGCTGGGAAGTCGAGCTGGCTGCCATCCGGATCGAGGGCGCGGGCATTCAGCACATCCCGATGGGCGAAATTGCCGACCGCCTGGACGAAATCGACCGTGCCCGCCCCGTCGTCTGCATTTGCCACCATGGCGTGCGAAGTGCACAGGTCGTCGCATTCCTGGCGCGCAATGGTTTCGATCCGGTCTATAACCTCGCCGGCGGCGTCGAGGCGTGGGCCGTGCAGGTGGATGCCGGCGTGCCGCGGTATTGAGTCTCCAACCAACAATGATGATGAAGGATTCCGCCATGCTGGTTCAACGCAACAACCCCGCACCACGACGCGCCCCCGCGCGGCTGCCGGCCTGGGCCGCCATTCTGGCCTTGGGCCTGGCAGCGGCGGGCGGCGTTCGGGCCCAGAGCCTGCAGGAGCTGTATGACGCCGCGCGGGCCTTCGACGCGACCTACCTGGCCGCCAAGTCACTGGCCGACTCGGCCCAGTACAAGGCCGCCCAGGCCGACGCGCTGTTGTTGCCCAGCCTGGGGCTGAACGGCAGCGTGGCAAGCAACTATGTCGATCTGCCGGTCGGATCGTCGCGCTCGTCGAACAGCGTCGGCGTGGGCGTCTCGGGCAAGCAGCCGCTGTTCAACCGCGCCAACGGTTTCACGGTGGACCAGGCGAAGAAGTCGCTCGACCTGTCGCGGGCCGACCTGGAAACCGCCGAGCAAGACCTGATCGTGCGTGTTGCCCAGGCCTACTTCGATGTGCTGGGCGCGCAAGACACGCTGGGCACCACGCGCGCGAGCAAGGCCGCCATCAGCGAGCAGCTTGCATCGGCCAAGCGCAACTTCGAAGTCGGCACCGCCACCATCACCGACACGCGCGAAGCCCAGGCCCGCTTCGACCTGGCCTCGGCCCAGGAAATCGCCGCCGACAACGACTTGCTGACCAAGCGGATTGCGCTCGACCAGCTGGTCGGCCGCAGCGGCGTCAGCCCCAGGCAACTGGCCGTGCCGGTGGCGCTGCCGGCGGTGGCGCCGGCCAACGTGGACACCTGGGTCGGCAACTCCAACACCCAGCATCCGCTGGTTCGCAAGGCCGTGCTGGGACTGGACATCGCCAGGCTGGAAACCGAAAAGGCGCGCGCCGCCCACCTGCCCACGGTCGACGCGGTGGGCTCGGTGAACAGCAGCCGGCTCACCGGCACCAGCGGCAGCGCATTGCCGGGCTTGACCAACAGCGCGAGCATCGGCCTGCAACTGAACATGCCGCTGTATGCCGGCAACTCGATCCAGAACCGGGTCAAGGAAACGCTGGTGCTGGAAGAGAAGTCGTCGAACGACCTGGAGGCCGCGCGGCGCGGCGTCGCTCAGGCCACGCGGCAGGCCTACTACGGCGTGCAGTCACTGACCGCGCAAGTCAAGGCACTGGAAGCCGCCGAGTCGTCGAGCAAGCTGGCCCTCGAAGCCACCCAGCTCGGCTACAAGGTGGGGGTGCGGGTGAACCTCGACGTGCTCAACGCGCAGACCCAGCTGTTCACCACCCGCCGCGACCTCGCCAAGGCGCGCTACGACGTGTTGCTGGGCAGCCTGAGGCTGCGCCAGGCGGCAGGTCAACTCAAGCCCGAGGACGTGTCGGCGGTGAACCAGTTGCTAACGAAATAAAGCCCGCTGTCGCTGCGCTCCGGCCCTCGAGGGTCGCCCACGCGACGCCCGCAAAACCCGTGCGTGCGTCGTGGCGTGATCGGATCACTTCGCCATCGAGCCGCCGGGGCCGATCATCTCGGCGATGTGCTGCAGCGGTGTCGGGTCGTCCATGGTCGTCAGGTCGCCCGGATCACGGCCTTCGCACACCGCCTGAATGGCGCGGCGCAACAGCTTGCCCGAGCGTGTCTTCGGCAGCAGGTTGACGAAGTGAACCCGCGCCGGCCGCGCCACCGCGCCGAGTTGCTGGTCCACCGTCTTCATGATCTCGCCTTCGAGCTTCAGTTGCGCCGGCGTGTCGGCCAGCGCGTCGGGATCGCGGGCCACCACGAACGCCATCGCCACCTGGCCCTTGAGCGGGTCGGCCACACCCACCACCGCCACCTCGGCCACGCCGGGGTGGCTGGAAATGCTCTCTTCGATCTCGCGCGTGCCCAGGCGGTGGCCGGCCACGTTGATCACGTCGTCGGTGCGGCCGAGGATGAAGTAGTAGCCGTCGGCGTCTCGAATGCCCCAGTCGAAGGTGCTGTACAGCAACTGGCCCGGAATGCTGTTCCAGTAGGTCTTGACGAAGCGCGCATCGTCGCGCCACACGGTCTGCATGCAGCCCGGCGGCAGCGGCCCGGCGATGGCGACCACGCCTTTCTGGTTCGGCGCGGTCAGCTCGGCGCCGCTGTTCTCGTCGATCAGTTTCACGTCGAAACCGTACATCGCCACACCCGGGCTGCCGAACTTGCTCGGGGCCTTTTCAACGCCGTTGGCAATGGCCAGGATCGGCCAGCCGGTCTCGGTTTGCCAGTAGTTGTCGATGATGGGTTTGCCCAGCGCCGCGGAAATCCAGGTGGCGGTGGGTTCGTCGAGCGGCTCACCGGCCAGGAACAAGGCGCGCAGCGTGCTCAGGTCGTGCGCGCGCAGGAACTTCGGGTCTTGCTTCTTCAGCACCCGCACGGCGGTCGGCGCGCTGAACATCACGCTGACCTTGTGCTTCTCGACGATGCTCCACCACACGCCCGCGTCCGGCCGGGTCGGCAGCCCTTCGTAGAACACCGTGGCCATGCCGGCCAGCAAGGGGCCGTAGACGATGTAGCTGTGCCCGACCACCCAGCCGATGTCGCTGGTGGCGAAGAAGGTCTCGCCGGCGCGGCCGTCGAAGATGTGCTTCATGCTGGCGGCCAGCGCCACCGCATGACCGCCGGTGTCGCGCTGCACGCCCTTGGGCTTGCCGGTCGTGCCGCTGGTGTACAGCGTGTAGCTCACATGCTCGGCGTCCAGCCACACACACGGCACCGTCGTGTGCAGGTGCTGCTGGCGCAGCGCTTCATAGGCGACGTCGCGGCCCGCCATCATGTCCATCGCGGCCAGTCCGCGATCGACCAGCAGCACCTTGGCGGGCTTGTGTTCGGCCAGGCGAATCGCCTCGTCGAGCAACGGCTTGTAGGCCATGACCTTGCCCGAGCGGCTGCCCGCATCGGCGCTGACGATGACGGTGGGCGTGGCGTCGTCGATGCGGCTGGCCAGGCTGAGGCTGGCAAAACCACCGAACACCACCGAGTGGATGGCGCCGATGCG
>JANORB010000012.1:0-22518 GCA_031415135.1 Methylibium sp. | reverse complement strand
CCTGACACAGATGACGATGGGCTTCTCGCGCGACGACGCCGGCAAGTTCCTGCCCGACTACCTGAAGCGCGGCATCTACGAACACGACCCCTTCCGCACCATCGACCAGAAGGGCGTGGGCCTGCTGGTCGAGATGGCGGTGGCCAAGGGCCGTTCGGTGCGGCCGGACATCGAGGTCGGCATCTGCGGCGAACATGGTGGCGATCCTGCGTCGGTGTCGTTCTTCCACCGCGCCGGGCTCGACTACGTGAGCTGCTCACCCTTCCGAGTGCCGATCGCGCGGCTGGCGGCGGCGCAGGCTGCCGTCGCGGACTGACGAAGGCTGGTGGCCGAGGGGCCGGGCCGGGCTGACGTCGAATGTGTCAGTCGTGGCGAAGCCGCAGCGTTCCAAGGTCTCGACGCGAGCGGGTTGCCGCTGGCGCCTTCGGCCCGCGCTTGGGTTGGCCAACGAAGGCGTGCAATGCATGGGGTTCATGCGGCGGCTCGCGGCGTGGCGGCGCGCGCGGGCGCGCTTGGACAAGTCTGGACGAGTTTGGACGAGCTTGGCCATGATCGGTCAGGCCTGGGTTTGCAGGCGCGCGCCGCCGGCCGCCGGGAGCCACTGCGCGCGCAGCGATGCGCGCAGGCGGAGGCGGGCGCGGTGCAGCATCACCGCCAGGTTGTTCGACGAGACGCCGAGTTGATGGCAGATGGTGTCGGTGTTCTCTTCCATCCAGTTGCGCAGCATGAACGCGCGCCCCTGTTGCGCCGGCAATTCCTTCAGGCTCTTGTCGAACTGCGCCATGAACTGGCGCCGCGCCAGGCGTTCCTGCGGGTCGCCCCAGTGGGCCTGGGCCTGGGCGTTCACCGACGCTTCGGGTGCCGAATCGGCCAGCTCACCGAACTCGGATTCGGGGTCGAAGGCCTCGGCCTGGCATTCGCGCGTGTGGCGCCGCACCTGGTCGACCAGCTTGTGTTTCAGGATGCCCACCAGCCAGGTCTGCACCTTGGCGCGGCCGGCGAACGCGGCGGGGTGCTCCAGCGCCGCCACGATGGTCTCGGACACCGCGTCGTCGGCCCAGGTGTCGTTGCGCAGCCGCTGGCGCACCATGCGCACCAGCAAGGGCCGGAGTTCGGCAATCTGCTCGGCAAAGTTGGGCATGTCGGTCTCCAGCGGGATCAGTGCAGCGTCCAGCCGCCGTCCATGGCCAGCGCGGCGCGCTCGTCGACCGGGATGAATTCCTTGCGCGCCTGGTGCGACAACATCACGTCGCGCACCACCTGCCCGGGCGTCGGCATCGGCTTGCGCGCGAGACACGGCTGAACCGCCGCGTCGGGCGCTGTTCGATCCGGGCGCCGAGCTTGCGGGCCACGCGTGCCATCACGAAGCGGCTGCGGCGCAGCATCTGGCGGGTCGGCGCCACCACACGCTCGGGGAACACCGAGGCGCCCACCCCCTCGGCCAGCATCGGGTTGAACGTGGTGCAGCTCTCTTCGGAGGCCGGCACCACGCGGTGGCCGGCAGCCGGCGCTCCAGTGCGCGCGCCAGGGTGGTGCCGGCCACGGGCCGGAGCCGATGGCCCTCACCACCCCATCGGGTCGACGCCGAACAGCCCGGCCAGTTCGCGATAGACCGCCGGCGCCTCGGCCGCCAGGTCTTGCGGCCGCTCGAAAAATACTTCGGTCACGACCGCAAAGAACTCGGCCGGGTCGCTGGCGCCGTAGGCGTCGATCAACACCGACGGCTCACGTTGCAGCCGCTCGAAAGCATCGCCCATCACCGCAGCCCAGCGCCGCCGGGCCGCGGCACCCGGCCGCCATGGCCGGCCATCGGCCACGCCGCTGTCCTGGTCGACCTGGTGCGCAAACTCATGCAAGCACACGTTGCGGCCATCGCTCGGATCGGCGGCACCCGCCAGCACCTCGGTCCACGCCATGATGACCTGGCCCTGCACCCACGACTCGCCGGACAAGGCCCGCCGCTGCTCTTGAACCACGCCGGCGCCCACCGTTCTTTCGCGCTCCACGACAAAAGCATCCGGATAGACCAGGACCTGCCGCAGGCCCGGGTAGCAGTCCGACTGCGGATGCCCCAGCAACAGCAGGCAGGCCTGCGCAGCGATCGTGACGCGCACCTCGTCGGTGATGGCCTGGCCCTGGCAGCCGATGAACGACTTCTCGGCCACGAAGACCTGGATGTGGCGCTTCAGGCGAAGCTGCAACTCCGCCGGCAAGCGCGCCACGAGGGGCACGCGGCGGCGCAGGATGCGGCGCCACTCGGCCGGGAAGGGTCGGGCGCGCAGCCGGGCGCGGCGGTGCGCGGTCCACCAGGGCTGGGCGATGAGTGCGGCCACACCGAGCGGGGCAACAAAGGCCAGGGCGAGCACGGGTAGCGTGGTGCTGAAATCTGCGGCGACCATCTGCCGCAGATGCGACCGCAGGGCATCAATTCAAGCGCGGCTGCTTGGACTTGCGGTGAAACGCGTGGTGGCGATCGCTTGGGTCACATCACCAACAACTGGGGCGGCCGTCCTCTGCTGAGCCGGCAGGTGGTGGTCAATCTCATCGGCAGCGACGAATTCCATGGTGAGTGGAACTACCGCGTCAGGCCGAACGCAGTGGGTAAACATAGCCGCAGCCGAACCCAAGGACCGCATCAGTGGGTGCCGCGAGCCTTTCCCAGGGGCCCGTGCGGAAAAAAAGTACGTTTGAATTTCCTATCCTCTCCGGGTGCGCACGAGGGCGCTTACTTCACGGCTCCCGCGACGACCCAGTTCTCGATCGGCGTCTTGCCTTCGCGAGGCATCGTCGCGGTGGCGTCGAGCTTTTCGCCGCGCACGGTGCCGCGCCAGATCAGCTTGCCGTATTTCGGGCTCTCGGTTTCGGCCTCGAATGCGACGGCATCGCCTTGCGCACTTGCGCGGTACGGGGCGTCGCCGTAGCCGTAGCGGTCGCAGGCCGAGGAGCGGAAGCGCCCGCCCTGGAAGGTGAGCGTGTCGGCGTCGCCCGACGTCTTGCCGCGCTGGATGAAGACGCCCTCGAAGCGTCGCCCTTCCAGCGGCGTGCCCTGCGCGAATGCGGGCGATGTGACAGGCAGAGCGGCAGGCAGCGCGGCGAGCGCCAATGCACGCAGCAGCAGCGGGCGGCGGGCCATCGAAACAGATTTGGGCAGGGTGCTCGTATGCATGTGGGTCTCCAGAAGCGAGTGTGGTTTGAACAAAAGGGGTTTGCGCCGGCGTCACTCGAGCGTCACTCGAACAGGTCACCGACCACCCAGACACGATCGAAGTCGGCTGTGGCTTCACGCTGGATCTTGCGCACCGTCTCGGCGTCCGCCGCCTCGTACTCGCAGACGATGCGCATGCGGTCGGCGGAGACGAGGCTGCGCTTCCAGCTGACGTCGTAGATCGCGAGGCAGGGGCGCTCGCGGTCGGCAACGACTTGCATGTCGGCGTCGGATTGAGGGGTGCTGAAGCTGCGTTCGACAACGATGCGTGGCATGGTCGGTCTCCGGTCGGGGTTGGGTTGAGGGGCAACGGCGCCGCCAGATTAGGGCGGCGGCGTTGGAGCCAGCGTTGGAATCCGGCGCAGGGCGCTTTCAGTGCTTTCTGCGCTTTGGACGCTCGCTGTACTTGGGGTGCTTGGGGTGCTTGGGGTGTTGATGGCGCTTGGGGCACTGGCGGCACTGGCGGCGACTTCGCCACTCGCGGCCCGTTCGGCGCGCTCGAGCGCCGCGCTCGTGCCCGCACTCGGGTGCTCGCTCGCGCAGCGCCGCAGTTCGGCCAACGGTTCTTGCGCCGCCGCGGCGTCGCCATCGGCCGCCGCCGCCTGTACCAGCATGGCGAGGGCCTGCGCGACCTGGCTCGGCCGCCGCACGCGGCGCGCTGCCATCAGCGCCTCGCGCGCGTTCGCTGACGCGGACGCCGGGCGGCCGCCAGCCAGCTCGATGGCCGCCGCCGCGTTGAGCGCGTAAGCCAGGTGCGCCTGGTCGTCGGCAGTGCGCAGCGCGCCGAGGCTTGCGCCAAGTTCGGCCTGCGCGGCCGCCGCATCGGTGGGCGCGCACAGGCGCAGCCGCGCCAGCCCCACCAGCGCCTGCGCAAACGGCGCATCGGCGTCGCCCATGCGCTGCGCGACGCCGACGATGCCGTTGCCATGCACGAGCACCGCGGCAAACGCGCCGCGCTCGTACTCGAGCACCGCCAGCCAGACCTGGCATTCGTATTCGCGCCAGTGGTCCTCGCGCAGCCGCGCCAGCGCCACGGCGCGCTCGAGCAGCGCTTGCGCGGTGCCGGTGTCGCCGTCGGCCCGCGCGACGAGGCCGCGGCCCCAGATCAACTCCACCACCTTCAGTTCGAGCGATTGCGCCAGCGCCTCGGCCTCGGCAATCAGCGCGCGGGCGCGCGGAATATCGGCCTCGACTTCGAGCAGGCAGCGCCCGGTGTTGGCGAGTTGTTGGCAGCGCGTGGCGGCATCGGCCTTGCGCGTCAAACGCTCGGCCTGAAGCGTGGCGGCGCGGGTGCGCTCGGTATCGTTGGACTGCTGATTGAGCCACGACAGGATGTGCAAGCCCGAGGCGGCTTCGGCATGCAGAGCGAGTGCATCGGCCGCGTCGATGGCCTGCTCGATCCGGCCCACCCGCGCCGGCAGCCGGCGCGCCCCGGGGCTGGCCGCTGCGACGACACGCAGCTTCAGCAGCGCGATGGTCAAGCGCACACGCTGGACGCCATTTGGCAGGCTGCCCACATGCGCGAGGCCGCGCTCGGCCACTGCCACGGCTTCGCCGTTGGCAAACAGGCGCAGGCACTGCTCACCCGCCGCCAGGCAGGCGCGCGCCGTCAGCAGCGCATCGCCGGCCAGGCTCGCGTGGTGCACGACCTCACCGTGCAGCTGCGGGTCTCCACGGCCGACCACGGCCAGCGCATGGGCGAGTTGGCGGTGGATCGCGCGCCGCCGCGGCTGCGACAGCGAGCGGTAGACCGCCTGGCGCAATATGTCGTGCGCGAAGTCGAACCGGCCGTCAGCGCCCGCCTTCAGCAGCCCACGCCGTTCGAGGCGCGCCAGACGCGCCAGCAGATCGGCCACCGGCGCTCCCATCGCCGCGGCGATCAGCTCGGGGTGCCACTCGCGGCCGAGCGCGGCAGCCCACGCCAGCAGTTCACGCGAGGCATCGTCCTGCGCGTCGATCTGCTCGGTGAGCAGCGCGTCGAGCGTGCGCGTGCCGTCCGCTGCTGCGGCTGCCGCAGCGGTCTCACCGGTCTCACCGATCTCACCGGTCGAAAGGCGCGAACGTGCCAGCGCCAGCAAATACAGCGGGTTGCCGCCGCTTTCGCGCCACGCGCGCTCGGGCTCGATCGGGGTGGCACCGAGCAAGGCCGCCGCCTCTGCGGCGTCGAGCGGCGCGAGCGCGAGGCGTTCGAGGCGCTGCGCGCGCGCGAGCGATTGCGCCAGGCCCTTTGCCCAGACGTTGTCGCCGATCTCGCCGGCGCGGGCCGCGCCCGCCAGCACCACGGGAGCACCTGCGCTGAGCGTGCGCGCGATGTAGTGCAACAACGCCGCCGAGCCCTCGTCGATCCACTGCAGATCGTCCAGCGCCAGCACGAGAGGCCGTGCGGTGGCCAGCGCCTGCACCAGCGCTGTCGCAGCGGCAAACAGGCGCGTGCGGTCGCCGCCCGGCTCCAGGCCCGGGCCGAGGCCCGCCCCGAGCAGCGGCGCAGCCTGCTTCAGCGTATCGCTGGCGACGGCGCCCATATCGACGTCGCGCAATGCATCGAACCATAGGCCATAGGGCCGCACCATTTCGGCCTCGTAACAGCGGCCGCGGATCGCCTGCCAGCCGGCCGCGACGGCGCTTTCGGCCAGATGATCGAGCAACCGCGTCTTGCCGATGCCCGGCTCGCCCACAAAGAGCAGCAGCCGACCGCGCACACGCTCGGGCACAGCGAGTGCGGCGGCCAGGGTGCGGCATTCGGCGCTGCGGCCGACGAGCGGCGCGCCTGGCGCACTTGCTGTACCTGGTGTACCTGGTGTACCTGGTGTGCCTGGCGTGCCTGGCGCTGGCATGACGGGCGTGACTGGCGCACCGGCCGTGGCGGCCGGCGCTTGTGTGGACCGCGGCGCCTCGGTGCCCGCTTGCGCGAGCGATAGCTTCGCGGTGCCCGCCTGCGCGTGCACGTCGCGCCGCACGGCACGGATCGTCTCGTCCAGCGGCCCACCCGGAGGGGCTGCGATCTCGCGCTGCAGCAGTCCGCGCGCGTAGGCGTAGTGCGTCTCGGCATCCGGATAACGGCCGGCCGCGCCGAGCAGCCGCACGAGCGTCGCGTGCGCCACCTCCACCAGCGGGTCGGCCGCGACCATCGCGCGCCCATACGGGAGCGCGCGCGCAGCATCGGCGGCGAGCCGCTCGACCAAGGCCTCGAGCACAGCGCGGCGCAACAGCCCGTAGCGCTCGCGCTCGCCAATGCACCAATGGTGGAAGCGGTAGCAGGCCGGCAGGTCCAGGCCGTCGAGAAACTCACCGCGCAGCGCGTGCGCGGCCTGTTCGAGCGCCTCGATCGAGGCCGCCGCAACGCCGCCGGCGAGCAGCGTCTGGACCACCGCGGTATCGATCACCGCGCCGTGCGCCTCGAACGCCACACGCTCGCGGTCGGCGACGAGGCGCACCGCGCACTCCTCGTCGACCACCGGGCGCAGCTTGGTCAGGCTCCAGCGCAGCGCGGCGCGCGGGTCGTCCGGGCCCTCCCACAGCAGATCGCACAGCGCGGCGCGTGGCTGCGCGCGCGTGGTCGCCACGAGGTAACCAAGCAGCGCCCGAGTGCGCTTGGAGGCCGGCAACGCCAACGCGAGCGGGCCGCGCGCGAGCGTGAGGTCGCCAAGAAGGCGGATCGAAAGCGCCGCTGGCGCTGCGCTACAGCTCATGGCTCCTCTCGCGTTGTGACCTCGATAGCAGGGTCTTGCTCAAACGCAGCGTGCATCCTCGCCATCGCCGCTGTGGTCCGCCCTCGGTTTCGCCGACGCTGTCGCGAGTGCGCAGTGAGGAAGCTACATCCATCTGCGCGCGGCCGCCAGCAGGTTCACCCGCGTGTGCGTGCGGGCTCAGGTACGGCCTGTGGAGCACCGGGGCGCCGCCGGGCGATACAGCAAGTGCCAGGCCCAGGCGCACCACGTGCAGGGGCACTCTCCAATCCGGAGAGTTCGGATCATGATCATCGTCGTCCGGAAGTCGCGCGCGCTATGCCGTTTCCAGCGCCCGAGGCTTGCGCGGTCGGCCGCCGAGCTTGCCATTGGCTCGGGCGGCGGCGGCCTTTGCGACAGTCGCCGCCCGGCCCCCCACCGCGCCAATCTGCGTCATCCACTGCTTGGTGCCCAAGACGCCTTTGACCAGGGAGGGGACGTACAGGTCCGCATCCAGCTTCGGCCAGTGCAGGCCGAGCCCCGCGGCTGAAACTTCGATGGTCCGAAGCTCGGCGGCTTTGGCGCCCGCCAGGCCTTGAGCATGCGCTACCGGAAATTCAAACGCACACCCGTTGTTCAGCTCCACGTGGATGCGCCCGGCGGCGCACACGCTCGCCGTCGAGCATCTTGGGCAGCAGCGCGTAAGCGGCTCCGGGTTCCACGGTCAGGTTGGCACGCTCGTCGTCTCGGTAGGCACCGGCCGGTGTGATGACCTGAAAGTCGCAACGGTCGCCTTGCGCTTCGTCATAGCGCCTGGCCAGCTCGTCCGGCTCGATGCGCAGCCGCCTTACCTTGCCGTAGTCGCGCCGCCACAAGGCAATAGTGCGCATGAGCTTGAGCACAACTTCGAGTTCACGCCCCGGCGTGTAGGGCGTGTACTCATTGCCAGCGCCGAGTCCGCGGGGGTTCAGCTGATGGTGCAAGACGCGCATGGTGGGCCTCTTCAGGCCTTCCATGTACTGGAACTCGCTGATCACGAAGTCCGGGTCATCCATCTTTCCTTCCGCGTCGGCCTGAGGGGTGACCAGTGCAATCAAGCCATCTGCACTTTCGACCTTTTGCTTCAACGCATCGTCCAGCGGCCGCCCGCCGACGTCGTCACTTGGCGCGGAAGCCACACGGCTGACCCACCGTGCGAGCGTGATGCTGAGGTTGATGCCGGCAGGCAGGACGCGTGACGAGGCATGGCCCACCCCATTCTCAACGTCACGAATGGCATCAAGTGATGCTACATTCGATGTCTAACCTCGGGATTCAGAACATGCGCACGACGGTCAATATCGACGACGAACTGCTGGCCAGAGCCACCAAGCTGGCCGGTCCGATGGACCGCTCGGCAATGCTGAGCGAGGGATTGAAGGCGCTGATCGAACGCGAAAGCGCCCGGCGGCTTGCCCGGCTGGGAGGGTCGCAGCCCGAGCTGGAGGCCGCGCCGCGCAGACGCCAGCGGAGTCCTGCTTGATTCTTGTCGATACGTCCGTGTGGGTCGACCATCTGCGCTCTGGCGACGCTCAACTGATCGACCTTCTGGAACGAGCCCAGGTCGTCATGCATCCATTCGTGGTGGGCGAGATGGCCTGTGGAAGTCTGGGTGATCGTTCGTCGGTTCTGGAACTGCTTCAGGATTTACCCGTAGCTTCGGTTGCCGAGAGCGAGGAAGTTTTGGGCTTCATCGAACGCCATGTCCTGCATGGCAAGGGCATCGGGTATGTCGATGTTCACCTCTTGGCCTCGGTGGCGCTGACCGAGGGAACGAAACTCTGGACGCGCGACAAGCGATTGCTCGTGGCTGCACAGGCGCAGGGCTGCGCATTCCCGGACACCACTGCGCATTGAGGCGTGAACAGCGCCGCTCACCCCCCGCTCAACGCCTGAACGATGCTCACGTCGTCGCCAGCCTGCAATGGCTGCGCCAGAGCATGAATCGCCTTGCCGTTGACGAACACGCGCATGTGCGGGCGCATCCGGTCTTGCTCGTCGACCATGCGAAAGCGCAGGCCGGAGAACTGCCGATCCAGGTCGGCCAGCACCTCGCCCAGCGTCGCGCCGTTCGCCTCGACCCTTGATCGGCCGGTGTACGAACGCAGCGAGGTGGGGATCAGCACTTGCATCGCGACTCGGCTTCCGCGCTCAGCGTGGTGACGATCAATCGACGAGCCACCGCTACGCCACTTCCGCCACCTCAACCGCATAAATCTCCGGCAGGTGCTGCGCAATGCAAGCCCAGCGCGCGCCCTCGTCGCGGCTCATCCACAGCTCGCCGCTGGTGGTGCCGAAGTACAGGCCGACCGGGTCTTGCGCGTCGCCCGTCATGGCCTGGCGCTTGACCGTCCACCAGGCTTGGCTTTCCGGCAAACCCACATCCTGCCGCTGCCAGGTCTTGCCGCCGTTGCGCGTGACGTAAGCGGCGGGCAGGCCTTGCGGGCTGGTGCGTGGCCACACGTCGGTGCCGTCCATCGGGAAGACCCACGCGGTGTTGTCGTCGCGCGGGTGCAGCACGATGGGGAAGCCGATGTCGCCGACGCGCTTGGGCATCTTGGCGCCGATGCGCTGCCAGGTGTCAATCGACGGGTCGCCGGACCGGTCGAGCCGGTAGATGCCGCAGTGGTTCTGCTGGTACAGCCGGTCGGGGTTGCTGGGGCACAGGCGCACCACGTGCGGGTCGTGAAAGGTGAGCGTGGTCGTGTCCAAGCCTCCGACCACCTCCAGCCCTTTGACCAGCGTGGTCCACGTGCGCCCGGCATCGACCGACTCGTGCACACCGCCGCCTGACATCGCGAAGTACAGGTGCCCGGGGTCGCGCGGGTCGACGATGATCGAATGCAGCTTGGGGCCGTCGGGCGTGCCGTCTTGCGCGCTGCCCATCCATTCGCGGTACTGGGGGTCGTCGTTGATGCTGGAAAAAGGCGCCCAGGTGATGCCGCCGTCTTCAGTGCGGAACAGGCCCTGCGGCGAGGTGCCTGCGTACCAGGTGTCGCGCTCACTTGCATGGCCCGGCGTGAGCCAGAAGGTGTGGTCCACCGCGCGGCCCACGCTGCCCTCGGGCGCCTTCGCGAACGCGGGCGGCTGGGTGGCTTCTTTCCAGGTGCGGCCGAGGTTGGTGGAGCGGAACACGGTGGGGCCCAGGTGGCCGGTCTTGGCGGCTGCCAGCAGCGTGCGGCCGTCGCGCGGGTCGAGCCGCACATGGCTCACGATGTGGCCCAGGAAGTGCGGGCCGTCGACGCGCCAGGTCTTGCGCTTGGCGTCGCCGTGAAAGAGCCACGCGCCTTTGCGGGTGGCCACCATCACGACGACCCGGCGTGGCGGCTGCGTGCGTGAGGTGGACTTGGCTGCGGGCTTGGCGGAGAGCTTGCTGGCGAGCTTGTTGCCGGCCTTTGCCGCTGGCTTGCGAGCTTCGGGTTTGACGGTTGTGCGCGCCATCAGGGGCTCCTTGGTTGAGAACGGTGCGGCACGCATCGTCGAAGGTTTGCGACGCGTCGGTGCGGTCCATCGAATGTCTGCGAGTCGGGAGTGTCTCGCTGCTTGACGGCTTCGTCCAGCAGCATCCGCAACACCACCCTCACCGCGCCACCGGCCGGCCCGACGCATCCGAAGAAACCCGCTCCGCATGCCGGGGCAGTGCGGCGCACACTGGGTGGTCGCCTGCCGTGTAAAGCGGGGGCAACCGCCATCAACAAGAGGAGGCCTCATGAAGCCGACAACCACCGAGCCCAAGCGTCAATCGGCCATCAGGCCGTGCCTGCGTCTGGGGTGGGCCATGGGCATCGCTGCGCTGAGTGGCACCGCCCAAGCCACCTGGGATTGCGCCAGCCTGACGGCAGTGTCCACCGCCGATGCCACGATCACGTCTGCCGTCGTCACCGATCCGCCGGCCACGGTCGGCGGCGTTGCCGTCACCGTTTCGTTCTGCCGCGTGCAGGGCATCGCGCGGCCCTCGATCGACTCCGAGATCAAGTTCGAGGTCTGGCTCCCGCCCACGGCCACCGACTGGACCGAACGCCTCAAGGTCAACGGCACCGGGGGTTATGCCGGCGCAGTCCCGTATGCACGGCTGGCGCAAGACGTGGCCGACGGCTTTGTCAGCGCCGGCAGCAACATGGGCCACGACGGTGGCGAGTCGGCCAGTTGGACGCTCAACCGCCCCGAAAAGGTCAAGGACTGGGGCCTCCGGGCGCACTACTCGGTGGCCACGGCGGCCAAGGCCGTCAGCCATGCGTTCTACGGCAAGCCTGTCGCGCATTCGTACTTCGAAGGCTGCTCCAATGGCGGGCGGCAAGCCCTGATGATGGCGCAGAACTACCCGCAGCTTTTTGACGGCATCGTGGCCGGCGCGCCGTCGAACTTTTACCCCGACCTGCTGATGTGGCTGCTGTGGACCGGCAAGAACCAGACGCCCGTGTTCGGCCAGCCGGCGGTCGTCAGCGCAGAAAAGCGCGCCGCGGTCACGCAGAAAATCGTGCAGGCCTGCGATGCGGCCGACGGCCTGGTCGACGGGCAGCTCACCAACCCGCGCGCGTGCAGCTTTGACATCGATGCCCTGGGGCCGAATGGCGACAGCACGCTCAGTGCGGCAGAACTGAGCGTCTTCAAGGCCATGTACGCCGGCACCACCAGCGAAACCGGCGCGCAGCGCTACACCGGCGCGCGCTACGGCTCCGAAGCCGACTGGGACCCCGGGTTCGCCGACCGCGGGGGATATGGGCCGTTCATCGGCCACTACGTGTACTCGGTCGAGAGCCCGCCCTTCGAGTGGCGGCGCGATGTCAACTTCTCCAGCCTCTACGACGAGATGAAGACAGCGTTGACACCGATCACCGCCGCACCCAGCCCCGACCTGACCGCCTTCAGGCGGCGTGGCGGCAAGCTGATCCAGTACCACGGCTGGAACGACTCGGTCGTGCCGCCCGATGGATCGATCGGTTACTTCCATGCGCTCACGCAGTTTGAACTGCTCAAGAGGTTGCCGCCCCGCGCGGCCGAGCACTACGTCAACAACCTGAACCCGCAGGTGGTGGCAGCGGTCTCGCAGGCCTTTGGCGACGACGTGCGCAGGTTCCATCGCCTGTTCATGCTGCCGGCCGTGGGCCACTGCGGCGGCAGCACCGGCCCGAGCGCCATCGGCGGCGGCGCGCCGGAGCCGCCGAAGGCGTTGCGCAACGCCGAGACCCACGCCGTGAGCGCGGTGATCAAGTGGGTAGAGCAAGGCGTGGCGCCCGAGAAGATTGTCGCCTCGCGCCTTGACGCGGCCGGTGTGGTGGTGCGCCAGAGGCCGGTGTGCCCGTACCCGGCGCAGGCGGCCTACATCGGCAGCGGCGACATCAACAGCGCTGCGAGCTTCAGGTGTGTGACGCCCAGGTTTCACAAGCGCCCCGTCGAAGCAGGCGATTTGCTGCACATCCGCAATGCGCTGACACAGCGCGGGCTGCTGCTGCCCAACCGCTGATCCATTCGGGCGCGGGCGAACCGCCCGCGCCCCGCGCGGATGGCCGCTCGGTCATGGGCTGCCGGCCTGTGCCAGCTGCGGCACGTGGCACTACGGCGTCTTGACCTGCCACAGTTTTCCGCAAAGGCCGCGATAAACATAAGCGCCGCTGGGCGCGGCTGGCGTCGAGCCCGTGGCTTCGAAGCTCAGCGCCAGTTCGGCGGCGCTGCTGAACAGCGCCTCCGAGGTTGCTGCAAGCGGCACCTGGACAAAGCGGCCTTGCGGCACCGGGCCGATAGGCCGGGTGCTGCCGTTGGCCGCGATGGCCCACAGGAACAAGGTTGTGCCCGCAGGTGCAGGCACTGCTATGACTTGCTTGACATCCATCACCTGACCGAAGCGTCGGCTGGCGACGATCATTCCGGTGCGGCCATCGGCAGTGGCCAGCACACCGACATAGCTCTCCGGCAACTGGTTTTCGCCCGTGTCGGCGTCACGTCGGCCGAGCCAGCTCGGGTCGAGCAGGCCGACCGACAAACCCAAGAACACGCCGGCGACGAGCGATCCCAGCCCACGCAGGCCGAACCAGCGGCTGAACCAGTCTTGCCGGGCGCGCTGGACACCGGGGTTCGGCGCCACTCGTACCGCAATGGCATCCCACACCTTGGCCGACGGTGCTGGACCCGACACAGGCTCTGCCAATGGGGTCAGCTCGCGCTCCCAGAAAGCCACCCGATCGACCAACAGCGGGTCTTCGCGCAACAACTGTTGAAAGCGCGAGCGGGCACGGCCCTGCAAGGTCCCCAGCACGTACTCCGACGCTAGCCGATCACGCAGTTCGGGTCGACGGTAGTTCATGGCATCGGCCGCACAGCCTGGCTCGAACTGCAGGCCGCGCTTGCAGTGTGCCCAGCGGAACAAGACTGAGCGCTCATCATTCGAGACAAAGCTTCAGCTGGCCCAAGCCGCGCCGCACCCATGCCTTGACGGTGCCCAGCGGCTGGCGCAAGTGCAGGGCCAGTTCCGAATGCGTCAGGCCGTCGTAGAAGGCCAGGGCGATGGCCTGCCGCTGTGCCGACTCGAGGGCTTGCAAGCAAACCCGCAAGCGCTGTGAGTCGACGGATTGCATCAGCCCTTCGAGCAGCCCGAGGCGCTCGTCGGCGATGTCAGGCGGCGGCGTGTCTTCGTCGTCGCTGACCAGCGGCCGCACCGTGTGCTCGCGCTCGGTGCGGCTGCTGCGCAAGGCGTCGAGCGCCTTGTTGCGTGCAATGGCCATCAGCCACGTCATCGGCTGGGCCCTGGCAGCCGAATAGCTGGGCGCCGTGTGCCAGATGCTGATGTAGACCTCTTGCAACACTTCCTCGGACCAGGAGCGCTCGTGCAGCATGCGCATGATGATGGCCAGCAGACAGCGCGCAGTGGCTTCGTAGAGTTGCTTGAACCCGGCCTGGTCCCGCATCGCAACGCGGGACATCAGGGTTCCGAGGCTTGGCGATGCGGGTAGTGGGCTGCTCATTGCATCTCAACCAAAAGCCTTCTTGGACTGACGGGCGAGCGCCGCTGGCTGGCGTTCGACTGCGCCTACTTGTCGGTGATCTCGATCGTTGCGCCCGCCAGTGCAACCGGTACTTTGGCCACCAGCGCAAACGCATCCCTGATCTCCTCGAAGGTCCCAAGCCGAATGTCTTCGAAGTCGCCCCAGCGCAAAGGTGGCGGGAGGTCATTGTATATTTCTTGCTTGGTGGCAAGGCAACCGACTGCTTGTTGCGTGACGCCATCCCCGCCCGCCGTCACCTTGAAACCCTGCGTGCCAGGCAGCGCCAACACCGTCCCCGCCTTCAAGTGCGGATCGCGTGCAAAACGATTCGGGAAGATGCGCTGAATCTTGCCGGTGGCCGCGCTTTGCACGTAGCAGTACACATAGGCCGCTTGCTCGGTGCTGAGGGTCAGTTCGATCGGCTCGCCTTTGCGGTAGCGAGTCTTGGCGACTTGAACTTTGAGCTTCACTTCCGGAATGGGGGCTTCGACAGCGGCTGAGCCAGCGGGTGCGTCGTCGTTCTCACCCGCCACGGCGTTGGCCACGGCAGCACTAGCGGCCTCTGCCTTGGCGGCACTGAAAGGCCGTTGCGGCGGTGTCGGTATGGCGCGCAACAAGAAGGCCTGCCAGACCTGAACGTCCGGCTCGCCGACGCCGTTGGCGCCCACCGCCAGCCGGTAGGCGGCCATGGCTGCGCCGTACGCCGGGTTCGGCTTGCCGTCCATCGGGCCGTCGTAGAACTTGCGGTTGCGCAGCTGCTCCTGGAAGAACCGCGTCGTCTCAGCCGGGTCCATGGACAGAAACCAGTCTTCCATCTCGCGCTGCACTTCGGGGTGGCCAACGTCCAGCTTCAGGCACGTCCAATAGGGCAGGCGCAACAGCTTGCCGGTGAGTTCGATCACCGAAATCTCGACCATGTTGCGCAGGGACTGCGCAAGACCTTCGTTGCGGCTGACAACGAAGCTGAAGCTCAAGCTGCTGTTGCGAAGCTGCGCAAGGCCGTCACCCGCACTGGTCTCATCGCGGCTGACGACCACCGTGTTCTTCGAGCTGGCGCCGGGCACCAGGCTCAAGTCGGCAGTCGTTATCACGCTCGCATCAAAGCCGAGCACCGATGACTGCTTGGTGCGATTGAAGCGCACGCCGAGCAGCGGCCCGGTGATGGCCGAGATCAGCGAGGCCCCAACCCCGGTCTGTTGACGGTCGACGTCTTCGTCGAACTGAGTGATCGAGCCGCGGATGTCGTATTGCGGCACGACCTTGAAGTCGTTGATGCGTTGCGCGAGTGTCAGCAGTTGGACGATGTTCTGGTTGTCCTGGCCGAAGGTCACCAGGCGCACACCGCGGCTGCGCCGCGTCATGTCGGCAAAGGCCGACACCATCATGTCGCGGGTGCCAGCACCGAGCCGGCGCGACTGGTCCTGCATTTCCTCGATCATCACGCTTACATCACGCACGCCATGGCGGTACAGCATGTCGTCCATGCAGCGCAAGCCCTCCGCGAAGTGAGTCACGTTGCGTTGTGGAACGGCTTTCGGGCCGGCGGCAGCGGGTTGAATCTGCAAGGTAGGGACGGCCTTCGGCGGTGCGGCGCAGCCCGCCATGGCGAGAAGGGCGGCCGCTGTCAGCAGGCGAATTTTGAACATGGTGGCTCCTGGCTATCGGATGCAATTCGTGGGGCGCCATTGCGTGGCACGAAGGTCAGCCTGATGGCGCGTCGGCTGCCGAAGCAGCCGACGCGTGGCAGCGACCGAAGGCTGGTGCAGACTTAAAACGACACCGGATAGCTGTAGGTTTTTTGTTCTTTCACCCAGTAGTCGACGTTGCCGCTGCGGTCGGTGTCCAGGTTCCAGCCATGCGTTTCCGGGTTGCCGGCCAGACCCACGTAGCCGACGTTCTGGGGAATCGTGTACTGGCCCTCGACGCGATTGCCGAACACGTCTCTCATGACGCACAGATCACGACCGGTGCTGCGCTCGGGCGTGAAGAAGCCGTCGCACACTGCTTTCTTCACGACCACGTCTTCGCAGCGCAGGCCACGCCCGCTGTTGATGCCGACCGCGTCGAAGCCGGAGCCGCACTTGACGCCGTGAGAGGCGTTGCCGACGAAGATCGCACCCGCCGGGAACACATAAACGTCGGCCTTGAAGACATCCGGGGCCGTCGGGTGAATGACGCGCTGAAAGGCGGACACAGGGGGGTCGATCCCGGGTGTGGGCGGCTGCATCGACGAAGGCACGATGGAGCCCGAAACCGAAGGCAGGCAGGTGTCGGAGCCGGTGGGGTTCATCGTGAAGTTGGGGCTGGCCTTCAGAGTGCCCGTGGGGGCGAACGAAAGCCCCAAGCAGAGCGATGCCAGCACCTTCGGCTGGGACTTCTTGCACTTCAAGACGCCGCTCGAAAGCGTGGCTTGCGTGTCGGCCGGGCAGGTGACACCGCTTTGCTCGCTGGCATGTGCGGCGAGGGGAAGCGCCAGGGCAGCAAAGACAGCGGCAGCGGTTTGGGTGAGCAGCAGGATGTGGCGGGTTTTCATGGTGGTAGTCCTTGGATGTAGACGTTGTGGTTGGGCTTCTTGTGTCGGCTTGCGAATCATTCGTTCGGGCCGCACGAACCTACTTTCGGAACCACTGCCGGTTTGGACGCGCGCTTTGGGAAATTCTTTTTCCGGTCACGTTACCGACAGCAACCCACGACGTCTTACCGCGTAAGGCTTGCGCCCGGCTAACCGGGGAGGGCCGAACCACTTGCAACGGGTGCAAGCCGCCGCTCAGCTACTCAGGCTATGTCACCCGCGTGCACGCCGAAGCCGCCATTGCGGCGGTCGGCAAAGTAGTGTTCCAGCGTTTGCCGAACGGTGCGGAATGCGCGCTGCTCCCATGGCACCTCGGCTTCCGTGAAGAGCCGCGCTTCAATCGTCTTGGGACCCGGCGCCAACGTGGTGTCGAGCATGCGGGCTCGATAGAACAGGTGCACCTGACCCACCCGCACCACATTCAAAACCGTATAAAGGCCGTGCAGTTCGATGCGCGCACCGGCCTCTTCGATTGTTTCGCGGATCGCTCCTTCGGCCGTGCTTTCGCCCAGCTTGAGGAACCCCGCCGGCAATGTCTAGAAGCCGAAGCGCGGCTCGATGTTGCGACGGCACAGCAGCACCTGCTCGCCCCACACCGGCACGGTGCCGACGACATTGATCGGATTCTCGTAGTGGATTTCGCCGCACGAACCGCACACCGCGCGCTCGCGTACCGGGTGCGCATTGCACTCGCACTCAAGGGCCTGAACTACGACTACAAGCCGGTCCACTTGCCGAAGAACGAACATTTCAGCGAGTCGTATGCGGCAGCGTCGCCGTCTCGTCAGGTGCCCACATTGCGCGACGGCGATGCGACGCTGACCCAGTCGCTCGCCATCATCGAGTACCTCGATGAGATTCACCCCGATCCGCCGCTGCTGCCGCCGACGCCGTTGGCCCGGGCACGGGTGCGCGCCATTGCCCTGGACATCGCCTGCGAGATTCACCCGCTCGACAACCTGCGGGTCTTGCGCTACCTGGTGCGCGACTTGAAGCTGAGCGAAGGCGACAAGAACCGGTGGTATCGCCACTGGGTCGAAAGCGGACTCGAGGTGGTCGAGCGGCAACTGCTGCAAGAGCCCGCAACCTACTGCCACGGCGAGACGCCGACGCTTGCCGACTGTGTGCTGGCGCCGCAAATCGTCAACGCGCAGCGCTTCGATTGCCGGCTCGACAACGTGCCGCAGGCGATGCGTGTCTTCGATGCCTGCATCTGGCTCGACACCTTCGAGCGCACGCGTCCTGAGCACTGCCCCGACGCGCAGTGACTTTGGCTTCTAGCACCGCTCGCCGCGGCATGGTGTCGCTGCCATGAGCCGCCGGGCCGCTCCCAAGGCGAATTCCGCAGCGCTTGGGCGCGAAGGTACCCCAATGAGCCGCCGGGCCGCTCCCAAGGCGAATTCCGCAGCGCTTGGGCGCGAAGGTACCCCAATGAGCCGCCGGGCCGCTCCCAAGGCGAATTCCGCAGCGCTTGGGCGCGAAGGTACCCGGTGAGCGCACCGCTGCTGCTGCGTCCGCTTTGGTCGGCACCCGGAAATGTGGCCGCGGCAATGTGCCTGCGTGGCGACAGCGGCGGCTCGGGGGCCTTGGCGCGCCGCCATACGCCAGCTTCAACCTCGGCAGGGCAGTGGCTGACGACGCTGCGGCAGTGGCCGCCAACCGCGCCAGCTTCAGCGTCGCAATCGGCGTCCGACCGGCTTGGTTGCATCAAGTCCACGGCAACCACGTACTGCAACTCGATGCCACCGGCGCGGCGATAGGCCACGAGAAGACCGCAGGGCCAGCCGATGCCGCCTGGACACGCGAACGCGGCGTGGCCTGCACGGTGCAGGTGGCCGACTGCCTGCCGGTGCTGTTGGCGGTGCGCGGTGGCCGCTGCACATGCCGGCTGGCGCGGGCTGTCAGGCGGCGTGCTGGAGGCCACGCTGGCCGCGCTATGCCAGGGCAGCGGCAGCGCTGCGGCCGACGTGGTGGTCTGGCTCGGCCCCTGCATCGGCAAGCGCCGGTTCGAAGTCGATGCCGACGTGCTGGCGGCGTTCAGCGTCAGTGCAAAGACCACATTCGGCACCATTGCCGAGGCAACCTTCAGCACCAATGCCAAGGCCGCATCCAGCGCCGACGCCGATGCCGGCGACCTGCTTCAACGTTGTGCCTCCTGTTCCCGAACGGGTTCGATTCTGCCGTCGCCTCCCGCTTCGCGTGACTGCACTACGAAGCGGAGAAGCATCCAGATGGGGCTCGTAAAAGTTTTCAACTCTTTTTCCAGCCGCTGCATCCGCTGCGGCGGGCGACGAGTAGTGCATGCGATGCGTGGAAATCGTGCAACGGTTCCCAACATCCAAAACCTCTGTTCGCACCCACCACCCAGCCCTCTCGACCTCGAAGGCTATTCAGGAGAAGCACCATGATGAAGCAACTGTCCATGATTGCCGCGGCGACCCTGATCGCGGCGACGCTCGCGACGACGGCGAGCGCCCAGTCTTCCTACGGCTCCTACGGCTCGTACGACTCCTACGACTCGAGCTCCGGCGATTCGTGCGCCAGCGGCTCGCCCACCCGCAGCAGCTTCGATCGTTCGCGCACGCTCCAGGTTGTCGGCCTGACCGGCGACAACCGGCTCGTCTGCTTCAACGAGTTCGCGCCGCGAGATGCGCGCAACATCAACTTCGTCTCGAACCTGTCCGGCGGCGACACCTTCCTGATCGGCATCGACTTCCGGGTCCAGGATCGCCGCCTGTACGGCGTCGGCAATGCCGGTGGCGTGTACATGATCGACACCTCCAACGCGGTCGCCACGCTCGTGAACCGATTGAGCGTCGCGCTCGATGGCAGCGAGTCGTACGGGGTCGATTTCAACCCCGCCGCAGACCGCTTGCGCATCACCAGCAGCAGGGGCCAGAACCTGCGGCACAACCTCAACCCAGGCGGTGTCACCATTGCCGACGGCGCACTCAACTACGCCCCGGGCACCACCGCGCTGGGCATCGTCGGCTCGGCGTACACCAACAACGACCTCGACGCCAACACCGCCACCACGCTGTACGCGCTCGACTCGACGCTCGATCAGATTGCGCTGCAGTCCCCGCCGAACAACGGCACCCTGGCCGCCACCGGCAAGCTCACGGTCGATGCCAGCCTGGTGGCCGGGTTCGACATCTACAGCAAGATTCGCGACGGCGTCACGGTCGAGGTTCAGGCGCTGGCGTCGATCAAGGCTGCCGACGGCTCGATCGGCCTGTACAGCGTGCGCCTGCCCACCGGCAAGGCCACGTCACGAGGCAGCTTCGGCGCGAACGTCGTGACCGACATCGCGATCCCGCTGAACCAGCTCTGAAAGCCCGAGTGCAAGTGGTCCGAGGCCGGACCGATTTTGCCGAATAGGGGGGGCCGGCCGATGCGACGCCGGCTCGCCATCAACTCCGAAGCAGCGCTGCGCGTGCAGCGCCAGGCCCGGTCGCCACGCTGGCGAAGCGATCGCCGCGCGCCACCTGCGCCTGCGGAAAAGCCGCAGCGATGCGCCTGGCGAGCAGCCGCAGGCCGGTCGAGCCGCCGGTGAAGTACAGCGCATCGATTTGCGCTGGCGCGAGCCCGGCTTGGCTCACGGTGGCGCGCGCCGCTGCGACGATGCGTTCGATGCCGGCCTCGATCGCCGCCATCGCCTGGCGCTCGTCGCGCGCGGCAACGAGCCCGCGCTCGGTGTGGCCCAGGTCGATGCGGGTCGTGCCGCCCTTCGCGACGGCGATCTTGGCCGCCTCGGCGCGCGCCGTGAGCTCGTGGCCGAGGCGCTCGTCGAGTACGGTCATCAGCCACACCACCGTGGCCGAGAACATGGCGATTGCGGGGCCAGGTCGTCGTCGATGGTGATGGGCATGGCGCGACATGCGAGGTTGGAAACGCGCAGTCTATCCAGGTCAGGTCAGCTGCCACACGCCTCAACTTCGCCAAACCACGGCGGGAACTCCATGCACAGGCGCTCAGCGCCGCTTTCGTGCGATGAACGCCGCCAGGGCCAGCACCGGCAGCAAGATGATCGTGTTGGAGACCAGCCCCGCCAGGATGGCGTCGGTGAGGCTCACCGATGTGCTGGGCAGGGTGGCCGGCAGCATCACCGCCACAAACACCACACCCAAGACCAGCGGGAGCACGCGCCCCGTCACAGCAGCGGTTCTGTGCATTGTGTAGACCAGACCGATGATCAGCCCGATGCGGAACAGGTCGGTCAGCTGCGAAAGCACGAGATCGATCAAAGCAGGTTCTCCTTGGCCACAAACGAAACGGGCCGGGGACTCTAAGAGACCCCGGCCCGGCGATTGCCGTTTGCCTACATGGGCTTATTTGTCGCTGTCACCAGCGAAGATGTCCTTCTTGTGCGTACCACCCGGAACGAACAGAGTACCGACGACCACCGTCATGACCGCAATCACGATGGCGTACCACAGGCCCGAGTAGATGTTGCCAGTCTGCGCCGAGATCGCAAAAGCAGTCGCCGGCATCAGGCCACCGAACCAGCCGTTGCCGATGTGATACGGCAGCGACAGACCGGAGTAGCGGATGCGGGTCGGGAACAGTTCAACCAGCATCGCGGCGATCGGGCCGTAGACCATGGTCACCAAGATGACCAGGTAGGTCAGGATCAGGATGATCGTGAGCTTTTGTGCCGTGAAGATGTCGACGAAGTTCTGAGCCTTTGCGATGGTCGTGTTGTCGGCCGGCACCATGGGGTAGCCGGCCTGCTTCAGTGCTGCATTCAGGGTGGAGTCAAAGGTGGCCTTGGTCTTCTTCAGATCGTCACCGGTCAGCTTGCCAGCGTCGTACGACGGGATGGTCGTTTCGCCGACCTTCACCACGGTCAGCGCGCCGGGGGCTGCGCCTTCCACGGTGTCGTAGTTCACCGAGGTCCGCGCCAATTGCGCCTTGGCGATGTCGCAGGAGGATGTGAACTTGACGGTGCCGGTGGGGTTGAACTGGAACGAGCAGTCCTGCGCGTTCACGTTGACCGTGACGGGAGTCTGGTGCGCTTTGTAGATTGCCGGGTTCGCGGTCTTGGTCAAGAAGCCGAACACCGGCAGGAAGGTAACGGCAGCCAGCAGGCAGCCTGCCAGGATGATGGGCTTGCGGCCAATCCGGTCGGACAGCGCACCGAAGAACAGGAAGCCACCCGTGCCCAGAATCAGCGACCAGGCCACCATCACGTTGGCGGTGAAGCTGTCGATCTTGATCACGTTCTGCATGAAGAACAGCGCGTAGAACTGGCCGGTGTACCAAACCACGGCCTGACCCGCGACGAGGCCGAACAAGGCGATGACGGCGATCTTGCCGTTTTTCCAGTTACCGAAGGCTTCGCTCAACGGTGCCTTGGAGGTGCGGCCCTCTTCCTTCATCTTCTTGAAGGCCGGGCTCTCGTTCATTTGCAGGCGGATGTACAGCGAAATCGCCAGCAGGAAGATCGAGCCGATGAAGGGCACGCGCCAGCCCCAGGCATTGAACGCCTTGACCATCGACGGCTTGCCGTCGGCCAGCAACACCGCAACGCCATCCTTCAGCAAGGGCACGTCGGGGTAGTTGCCGTTGACGTAGCCTTGCACCGACAGAATCACGATCAACGACAGCAACAGGCCCAACGTGGCCGTGGTCTGGATGAAGGCCGTGAAGTAGCCGCGCTGGTTGGCCGGTGCGTGTTCAGCCACGTAAATGGCAGCACCACCGTACTCGCCGCCCAGTGCCAAGCCTTGCGCCATGCGCAGCAGGATCAGGATCACAGGCGCGGCAACACCCCAGCTTTCGTAGTTGGGCAATACACCCACCAGGAAGGTCGACAGGCCCATGATGACGATGGTCATCAGGAAGGTGTACTTGCGGCCGATCATGTCGCCCAACATGCCGAACACCAAGGCGCCGAACGGGCGCACGATGAAGCCGGCCGCAAAGGCGAGCAGCGCAAACACGTTGCGTGTGTTCTCGGGGAAGGCGGTGAAGAACTGGGCCCCGATGATGGCGGCCAGCGCACCGTAGAGGTAGAAGTCGTACCACTCGAAGATCGTGCCCGCGGAAGAAGCC
>JANORB010000011.1:0-36834 GCA_031415135.1 Methylibium sp. | reverse complement strand
ATCAAGAACCCGGCCAACGCCGAGTTCACCAAGAAATGGGCCGACTACTCCAAGGCCAAGAAGCTGCCCGGCGCCGACAAGCCGCTGACCAACGACCCGATGGAAGCCACCTACATCGGCATCCACATGTGGAAGCAGGCGGTCGAAAAGGCCAAGAGCACCGACACCGACAAGGTCGTCGCCGCGATGGCCGGCCAGACCTTCACGGCGCCGTCGGGCATCACCTCCAGGATGGACGAGAAGAACCACCACCTGCACAAGTCGGTGTTCATCGGCGAGATCAAGGCCGACGGCCAGTTCAACGTGGTCTGGAAGACGCCCGGCCCGGTCAAGGCCAAGCCCTGGAGCCCGTACATCGAAGGCAACGACAAGAAGAAGGACGAGCCCGAGAAGAAGTAAGGCGTGCCGCGGCATCCGCTGGGCCCTCTCCCGCCACGGATGCCGCCACCGATCCCATGAACTCAATGACCCGACGGGTGTCGCGGCTCGGCCTTGCGCTGGCCGCGACGCTGCTGGCCTGCGCGGCCCACGCACTGACCCCGGAGCAGGTGCTGGCGATGGCGGTGGGCGACAGCGACGAGCGCGCCGCGGCCATCGCGCAGGCCGCCGCCAGCGGCGACGCCAAGGCGCCGGCCTTTTTCCAGGCCCTGCTGGACGATGCCGTCAAGGTGGCCGGCGAGCGGGTGCTGATCGTCGTCGGCGACAAGGCGCAAGACGCGGCCACCGGCGCCGTTGTGCCGCTGCCCGAAAACGTCGACGACGTGATCAACAGCAACCGCATCCGGCGCGACCTCGAAGCGGCGCTGGCCTCGCTCAAGTTGTTTTCTCCCGATGCCACGCTGCGCGCGGCGGCCATCCGGGAACTGAAAGACCAGATCGACGAAAACAAGCTGCCCATCATCGAGAAGGCGCTGACCGGCGAGACCGTACCGAGGCTGCAACAGCAACTCGGGCTGCTGCGCGCGGGCGTGATGATCTCGTCCAGCGACAAGGGCAACCGGCTCGCCGCGGCCAAGGCGCTGGCGCAGAGCCATGAGCCTGCGGTGAAGACCTTGCTGGTGGAGCGCCTGAAGCCCGGCGTGGAAGCCGAAGCCGATGTGCGTGCGCAGCTGCAAATCGCGCTCGGCGCGCTCGAATCCAGGCTGGCCTGGGGCGAGCGCCTGGGGGTGGTGTTCACCGGCATCAGCCTGGGCTCGATCCTGCTGCTGGTTGCGCTGGGGCTGGCCATCACCTACGGGCTGATGGGCGTCATCAACATGGCGCATGGCGAGCTGATGATGATCGGCGCCTACGCCACCTACATGGTGCAGAACGTTTTCAAGGCGTACTGGCCGGCCGGGTTCGACCTCTACGTGCTGGTCGCGATTCCGGCCTCGTTCCTGGTCGCCGCGGTGGTGGGCGCGGCGCTCGAACGCAGCGTGATCCGCTGGTTGTATGGCCGCCCGCTCGAAACACTGCTGGCCACCTGGGGCATCAGCCTGATGCTGATGCAAACGGTGCGCTCGCTGTTCGGGGCGCAGAACGTGCCGGTCGAAAACCCGGCCTGGCTGTCGGGCGGCATGGCGGTGATGAGCAACCTCACGCTGCCATTCAACCGCATCGCGATCATCGGCTTTGCGGCACTGGTGCTGCTGGGGGTGGCGCTGATGATTTCGCGCACCCGGCTCGGGCTGTTCGTGCGCGGTGTCACGCAAAACCGGCCGATGGCCGCGTGCATGGGCGTCAACACCGCGCGCGTCGACACCTATGCGTTTGCGCTCGGCTCGGGCATTGCCGGGCTGGCGGGTTGTGCGTTGTCGCAGGTCGGCAATGTGGGGCCGGACCTGGGGCAGGGCTACATCGTCGATTCGTTCATGGTGGTGGTGCTCGGCGGTGTGGGGCAACTCGCCGGCACTGTCTACGCCGCGCTGGGGCTGGGCGTGCTGAACAAGCTGCTCGAAGGTTGGCAGGGTGCGGTGCTGGCCAAGATCATGGTGCTGGTGTTCATCGTCATCTTCATCCAGAAGCGGCCGCAAGGCATCTTCGCGATGAAGGGCCGCAGTGCCGAGGCGTGATGCGATGAGCGCCGTGCTTCCCCACCCCGACCTGAATTCGGCCGCACCCGCGCGCGGGCTGCTCACCGGAGCACCCGCGCGCGGGCTGCTCACCGGCAAGCGCTGGTTGCCGCTGGTGGCCGCGACGCTGGTCGTCGGCGTGCTGGTGCCAGTGCTCAACCTGCTGGTGCCGGCCAGCAGCGCGCTGCACATGAGCGACTTCGCGGTCTCGCTGGTCGGCAAGATCATGTGCTATGCCATGTGCGCGCTGGCGATGGATCTGATCTGGGGCTACTGCGGCATCCTGAGCCTGGGCCACGGCATGTTCTTCGCCATCGGCGGCTATGCGATGGGCATGTACCTGATGCGCCAGATCGGCCGCGACGGCAACTACCAGAGCGACCTGCCCGACTTCATGGTGTTCCTCGACTGGAAGACGCTGCCGTGGCACTGGAGCTTCAGCGATTCGTTCATCGCCACATTGCTGCTGGTGGTGCTGGTGCCGGGGCTGCTGGCCTTCGTGTTCGGCTACTTCGCGTTCCGGTCGCGCATCAAGGGCGTGTACTTTTCCATCATCACGCAGGCGATGACGTTCGCGGCGATGCTGCTGTTCTTCCGCAATGAAACCGGCTTCGGCGGCAACAACGGCTTCACCGATTTCAAGCGCATCCTGGGCATTCCGATCGCCACGCCGTCGATGCGCATGCTGCTGTTCGTGCTGACCGGGCTCACGCTGATCGCCTTCTTCCTGTTTGCCCGCTGGCTGGTGGGCAGCAAGTTCGGCCGCGTGCTGCAGGCCATCCGCGATGCCGAAAGCCGCGTCATGTTCACCGGCTACGACCCGCTGCGCTACAAGCTCACGATCTGGGTGATTTCGGCCGTGATGTGCGGGATTGCCGGCGCGCTGTACGTGCCGCAGGTGGGCATCATCAACCCGAGCGAAATGTCGCCGGCGGCGGGCATCGAGATCGCCATCTGGACCGCGGTGGGCGGGCGCGGCACGCTGGTCGGCCCGATCGTCGGCGCGTTTTTCGTCAACGGCGCCAAGAGCTGGTTCACCCAGGCCTTCCCCGAGTTCTGGTTGTACTTTCTTGGCGCGCTGTTCATCGCGGTGACCTTGTTCCTGCCGCAGGGCATCGTCGGCCTGGTGCGCAAGGCCAGGGAGCGCAAGCCATGACGCCCGAGCTGATGCAGGCCGGCGCCCGTGTGCGCGAAGCCAAGGCGCGCCAGCAGGCGGCGGAAACCGGTGGCTCGGGGGGCCAGAACACCAGCTACAGCCGGGTCGTGCGCCCCGGCGAGCTGGACCTGGCGCATGGCGCGATCCTGTACCTGGACGACATCACCGTCAGCTTCGACGGCTTCAAGGCGCTGAACGCGTTGTCGCTCAGCATCAGCGCGGGCGAGTTGCGCTGCATCATCGGGCCCAACGGGGCGGGCAAGACGACGATGATGGATGTGATCACCGGCAAGACCCGGCCCGACGCGGGCAAGGCGTTTTTCGGCTCCACCATCGACCTGCTGCGCCTGCGCGAGAACGCGATCGCGTCGATCGGCATCGGCCGCAAGTTCCAGAAGCCCACGGTGTTCGAGCAATTGAGCGTGTTCGAGAACCTGGAGCTGGCGCTCAAGGCCGACCGCGGTGTCAAAGCGTCGATGCTGTTCCGCCTCAACTCCGAACAGCTCGACCGGATCGGCTCGATGCTGACGCTGATTCATCTGAAAGACAGCGCGCAGCGGGTCGCCGGGCTGTTGTCGCATGGGCAGAAGCAATGGCTTGAAATCGGCATGCTGCTGATGCAAGACCCCAAGCTGCTGTTGCTCGACGAGCCGGTGGCCGGCATGACCGACGAAGAAACCGAACGCACCGCCGAGTTGTTCCTGTCGCTCGAAGGGAGCCACTCGCTGGTGGTGGTGGAGCACGACATGAAGTTCATCAGCGAGCTGACCCAGGGCAAGGCGTCCAAGAAGGTGACGGTGCTGCACGAGGGCAGTGTGCTGGCCGAGGGGTCGCTGGCGGAGGTGCAGGGGAATGAGAAGGTGGTGGAGGTGTATTTGGGGCGGTGATCATTGTTTGTAGGTGCGGTGGAGCGGGTGAGGCTGCTGCCGGGTCCCGGCCCGGCGGCCGGGTAACTTTCTTCTGAGGGCCCAGAAGAAAGTCACCAAAGAAGAGGGCCTCACATCCGGCCAAACCTCGATGGGGGAAAGAGCCCACCACTGGGGATCACCGAGACGATCGAACCTGTGCCTCGACCAAGTTTCGCCGCTGCGCGGCATCATGTTCTTTGCCCGCGAGCAAGCTCTGAAGGCGTTGAATTCTTGGCGAACGTTGGAACGCACTGGCCGGGCAGTCGGCTCGGAGAGGGCCAGTGGCGGTCTCTTTCCATGGTGAATGTTTGGCCAGATGTCGGGCTCTTTTCTTTGGTGACTTTCTTTTGAGCCAGCAAAAGAAGGTTACCCGCCCGCCGGGGCGGGACCTGGCAACGTTTCGAACGGCCGCCAACGCCGACAGCAAATGAGATCGAAATGCTCAAGATAGACAACATCAACCAGTTCTACGGCGGCTCCCACATCCTGCGCAACGTCGGCCTTGAAGCAAAGCTCGGCGAGGTCACTGTGGTGCTGGGCCGCAACGGCGTGGGCAAGACCACCTTGCTCAAGAGCCTGATGGGCGTGGTGCCGGTCAAGACCGGCGTGATCGAGCTCGACGGTGGCGACATCACCCGCGACCCGCCGTACGAGCGCGTGCGCAAAGGGGTGGGCTACGTGCCGCAAGGGCGCGAGATCTTCGGCCGCCTCACGGTGCAGGAAAACCTGGCGATGGGGCTGGCCTACAAGCGCGGCAACACACCGATCCCGGCCGAACTGTTCGAGCTGTTCCCGGTGCTCAGGCAAATGCTCCACCGGCGCGGCGGCGACCTGTCGGGCGGCCAGCAGCAGCAACTCGCCATCGCCCGCGCACTCGCCGCCGGCCCCAAGCTGCTCATCCTGGACGAACCCACCGAAGGCATCCAGCCCAGCATCATCAAGGACATCGGCCGCGTGATCCGCATGCTCGCCGACCGCAAGACCATGGCCATCGTGCTAGTGGAGCAGTACTACGATTTCGCCGCCGAACTGGCCGACCAGTACATCGTGATGGAGCGCGGTGAAATCGTTCAGCGCGGCGCCGGCCGCAACATGCAAACCGAGCGCGTGCGCCAGCGCATGTCGATCTGACGCGCCGGCCGCACGCGCGCAACGCTCAAGGCGTGTTGGTCAACTCGATGGCCGGTGCGCCTTCGTCGGACTTGATGACCAGCAGCTTCACGTCGTTGGGTGTCACGCTGCCGGGGACCGACGTCAACAGCCAGTCGGCGTTCTTCGACAGGTCGACCGCCGCGGTGAAGATCACCGACTTGGTGCCGGCCACCGTGACCCTCAGGCGGTAGGCCCCACCTTCGACCTCGACCGAATCGGCGCCAGACACCGGCTGGGCCTGTTTGTAGCCGACGCCGGCGAAGTTGGGTGTGGCGGTGGCGATGTCGGTGATTGGTGCGGTCAGGCGCGTCAGGTAGACGTCGACCGAGGCCGCGTTGAACGACGCGTTGAACACGCGCACACGGGCGTTGTCGGACGCGATGCCCTTGTTGTACGGGTCGACGAGCAGCGCCACCTCGGTCACCGTGCCGCTGTTCGGCAAGGCCAGCAGCGTGTACTTGGTGCCGCGTTTTGCATCGAAGGTCACGCTGCCGACGGGCAATGCCGGGTTCGTCGCGGTGACCACATCCCACTTGTCGGTGTTGGTCGAGATGTCGAAGTATCTCGACGCGCCCTTGTACGCCAGGTTCGTCACATCGGCCGCCTGCGGTGTGCCGCTGCGCAGCAGCGAGACGTTGGGCGCGAGTGGCGCGGCATGCACCAGCCGCAGTTTCGGGTCGGCGATGCCGAGCCGGTCGTCGAGGTTGTCGTCGCCGCCGCCTCCGCAGGCGGCAATCAACAGGGCCGGCGCGATGGCCAGCAGCAGCTTGGTGGAACGGTTCATGGCAAGTCCTTGCAGAATCAGTGGTGATGCTGCGCACTCTGGGCCCGGGCCGGGCCGGCGTCTGTCGGCTGACCGGGCGGCCAGGTGTCCGCGCTGTCCGACCCGTCTGTCGGACGATGCCGCGTGCGCTTGCATCCGGTCGCACTCCGCACAAGCGACAATTCGGCCGAGCCCGCTTGACGAGACTGCCCATGATCACCGTTCACCACCTCAACGACTCCCGTTCGCAGCGGGTGCTGTGGCTGCTTGAAGAGTTGGGCCTGCCGTACGAGATCAAGCACTACGAGCGCGATCCGGTGACGATGCTCGCACCCGACTCGTTGCGCAAGGTGCACGCACTCGGCAAGTCACCGGTGGTCACCGATGGCAAGGTCACGGTGGCCGAGTCGGGCGCGATCGTCGAGTACCTGGTCGAGCGCTACGCGCACGGCGCGCTGGCGCCCGCCGCGGGCACGCCGGAGCGTTTGCGCTACACCTACTGGCTGCATTTCGCCGAAGGCTCGGCCATGCCGCCGCTGCTGATGAAGCTGGTGTTCGACAAGATCGGCAGCACGCCGATGCCGTTTTTCGTCAAACCGGTCGCGCGCGCCATTTCGTCCAGGGTGCTGTCCGGTTTTGTCACGCCCAACATCGAGCGCCAGCTCGATTTCATGGAGGCCGAACTGGGCCGCAACGCATGGTTTGCCGGCAACGTGTTCAGCGCCGCCGACATCCAGATGAGCTTCCCGCTCGAAGCGGCGGCGCAGCGCGCCGGGCTCGACCAGCGCCGCCCGAAGTTGATGGACTTCTTGAAGCGCATCCACGCCCGGCCGGCCTACCAGCGGGCGCTGGAGCGCGGCGGCCCGTACAGCCTGGCGGCCGATTGATCGTGCGCCACGCGCGTGGTCATTGACCGCGATTCAGCGCGATTGACCGCGATCGAGAGAATCAGACACACTCCACCGCTTCACGCCCCTGGTTGCCTGCTCATGACCCTCAAACGAATTCTTCTGACCCTGTTGGTGCTGGCCCTGCTGGTGGCGGCCTACTTTGCCGTCGTGCTGAACTGGAGCTATTCGTCGGGCGAGCGGGCGGGCTGGATCCAGAAGCTGTCTGACAAGGGCTGGATCTGCAAGACCTGGGAAGGCGAATTGGCGCTGGTCTCGCTGCCCGGCACCGCGACGGTCGAAAAGTTCGTGTTCACGGTGCGCGACGACGCGACCGCCGCCGAACTGACCAAGGCGATGGGCAAGCGGGTGAGCTTGCACTACGAACAGAAGGTCGGGCTGCCGACCTCGTGCTTCGGTGACACGCGCTACTACGTGACCAAGGTCTCCGTGTCCGGCGACATGGGGCCGGGTGTGGTGGTGCAGACCGCACCGGCGGGCGCGCCGGCGCCGGCGGCTTCTCCGGCGCGATAGCGCTCAGGTCCGCCAGACCCTCGGCACGCAGGCCGGCAGGCCCCAGGCCACGTCTCGCCAGCGGGCCCAGGTGGTGGTGAACAGCGCCATCAACGCTTCGACCCGCGGGGCCAGCACGCGCAGCATCACCAGTTCGTCGTGCGGCGAGGTGCTGCCCGCGGTGGCGCGCAAAACATCGGTCGACGCGACAGCGCGCGCGGCGTCCAGCAACGCTTCGCGCCGCGCGGGGGCCAGCCTGCTGCCGGCCGCCAGCCACATCGTGCCCATCACCCGGTGGCCGGCCCAGCCCAGCGGTGAATCGAGCAGTTGCGCGTCCTGGCCATCGATCACGCCGCGCTCCAGCCACACACCGGGCAACTCGATGCGCTGCTCGTAGCGGCCACGGTCGAACGCTTCGCCGCTGGCCGGCAGGCCCAGGGCCAGAATGTCCCAGCCCATCATCTCGGCGCCCGGCGCCAGCTCGAAGCGCAGGCTGCTTCGCGCCAGCGCACCCCGATGGCAGGTGGTCTGCAGCGGCAGCCATTCGAGCCGCGCGCCACTCCCCACCCGCGCCAGCACCGACTGGCGCGCCGTCGCGCCCGCGCTGCGGTAGAAACGCGCCGCGCCCGGGGTGGTGACCAGCGCATGGGCCCGCTCGCCCAGGGTCAGCTCCATGTCGAGCACGTCGCCGCCGACGATGCCGCCCGGCGGGTGCACCAGCACGTTGTGGCAAATCGCGGGGCCCTCGGGGTACAGGCTGGCCAGCACCCGCAGCGGGCCGTGGTGGCGGTTGTGCACGAGCGTGCGCCCGGCGTCAAAGCGATAGTTCAGGGCCAGGTGGGCGTGCCAGCTCATCGGGGCGATCGTAGGCGATGTCTTACCGCGTCAGCTGGGCCCGGCCGACAGACGCGCCGCCCGCCGCGCCGAATAGTCGGAGTCCGTTTCATCCACATGAATCCACACGAATCCACACGATCGGAGTCCCCATGAGCGAGCACCAAGCGTCCCACATCGAACCATCCAAGCACTCGACCAAGGAGGTCGACGAGAAGCTGCGCCAGGTCGAAGGCAATGTCGACGTGAGCAAGGGTGCGGGCTCACCCGCCATCAAGCCCAACACCGATTTGCGCGAAGACGGCAAGCCGAACACGGACACGCCGGAGAACCCGCGCGTCTGAGAGCGGGTCCGAGCGCGGGTCCGAGCGCGGGTCGGCCGCCGGTTATTTTTCGGCGGCCGCCTTCAGGTTGGCCAGCCCGGTTTCGAAGTCCTTGCCGATCAGGCTGTCCATGCTGGTGAAGACCTGCACCAGCTTCGACACGAACGGCGTTGGCCCGTGCATGGCCCACGTGAGCTGGGTCGAATCGCCTTGCGGCCGCAGCGTGAACTCGGCCATGTTGTGGCCTTCGATCGGCTTGATGAAATCGAGCTTGATGAGCACCTTGGTCGGCGGCGTGGGTTCGGTGATTTCCATGCGCCCGGCGCCGACCTTGCTGTTGCCCTGCCACTCGTAGACGGCCCCCTTGCCGCTGGGCGCGCCGCTGTGGGTTCGCTTCATCGCGGGGTCGAGCTTTTCCCACGGCGACCACTGGCCCCAATGGTGAAAGTCGTTGATCAGCGCGAACACCTTTTCCGGTGGCGCCTTGATGGTGGCCGAACGCTCGACCCGGAACCTGTCGGGTTTGGTCGCGGCCAGGCCGAGAACGGCGGCGATCAGAACGACGATGACGATGAGGCTGATCTTGAGCATGGGAGTCTCCTGGTTCTGACACGACCAACAAAGTTGTTCTCTTTCGACATGGAATGAACCCGTGCAAACCCGGACCGCAACTCAGGCGGGAGCCGGGCCGATCCGTTGCGGCGCCCACAGGCCCGTTTCGGGGCTGCGCCACAAAGATGAACCTGCTTTTGCCCGCTCATCGTGCGCTTGCGCAAGCCGGGCCGGCACTACCTTGTCGGGCAGGAGGATCTTATGCAGTACCAGCATCTTCTCGGGGTCATCATGGCGGCGGCTGCCCTTGCAGGCCATGGTGGAGCGGCGGCGCAGCCGCTGGCCGCCGACCACTGCGATCGTGCGGCGGCACTCTACACCGGTGGCGAGCACAGGGCGGCCTTCCGCCGCTTCTTTGCCTGCGCCATCACCGGCGACGCGGCGGCGCAGTACAGCGCGGCGATGATGATGCGATCGGGTGAGTCCAACGACGATCGCCATCCCAACCCCTACGGCGCGCGGGTGTTCCTGGAACAGTCGGCGTTGCAGGGCTACGCACAGGCCGTCTACACGCTGGGCATGGAGTACGACCTGGGCAGTGCCGCCTTCACGCGCGATCCCGCCATGGCCACCGCGCTGTTCCACGAAGCCGCGCTGATGGGCCATGTGGAGGCCCAGGTCGACCTGGGCACCCAATACTTTCTGGGCCGTGGCGGTGTGCCGCAGGACGACGCGGCCGCCGCGCGCTGGTACGAACAGGCCGCGTACGCCGGCCACTGGGGCGCGCAGTTCCTGATCGCGTCGATGTACGAACACGGCAACGGCGTGCGGCGCGACGAGACGCTGGCGTTGCGCTGGTACGAGCGTGCCACCTCAGGCGGCGATGAATTGGCGCCGGCCAAGGTCGAGCAGTTGAAGCTGCGGATGGCCACGCGCGAGCGGCAGTTGCGGCTGGATTGAGCGCCGGATCGGCCCGATGCTTGCGGCCCCGCAACGCCGGCGCGTGCCGGCGCGGTGAATAATCCACCGCAGCATGGCCACCTCCGTTTCGCTCACCAGCGCCTTCAAACACCCCGCGTACAAAGGCCTGTGGCAAGGCGGCACGGTCTACTTCATCGGCAACGCCATGCAGGCGATGGCGGCGGCCTGGTTGATGGTGGAGATCACCGGCTCGTCGTTCCTTGCTGCGCTGGTGCAGACGGCGGTGTTCCTGCCGATGTTCCTGCTGTCCTTGCCGGCCGGCGTGCTGGCCGACACCACCGACCGCAAGCGCCTGATCGTCAGCGCGTTGATCGTGCAGGCCGCCACCGTGACGCTGCTCGCCGGGCTGCTGCTGGCGGGGCTGGTGGGGCCGGGCACGCTGCTGTTCTTCACCTTCGTGGCCGGCTCGTGCACGGCGCTGCTGTCGCCGGCCTGGAACTCGGCGGTGGCCGACAGCATTCCGCGTGACGAGTTGCCGCAGGCCATCACCGCAGTGGCGATTTCGTACAACGCCGCGCGCGCGCTCGGGCCGGCGACGGCCGGGGTGGTGTTCGCGCATGCCGGGCCGGGCTGGGTGTTCGTGATCGCGGTGCTCAGCACGCTGGCGATGATGCAGGCGGTGCGGCGCTGGCCGCCGCGCCCGCACCCGGCTTCGCGCCTGCCGGCCGAGCGGTTGTGGGGCGGCACGCTGAGCGGGTTGCGGTTTGCGCGCCATTCGCCGATCATCCTGGCGCAGTTGCTGCGCACCATGGCCTACAGCGCGGCGGGCTCGGCGCTGTGGGCGCTGCTGCCGGTGATCGGCCAGCGCCAGTTGGGGCTGGGCGCGGCCGGGTTCGGCTTGCTGATGGCGTGCCTGGGCACCGGCGCGGTGGCCGCGGGCCTGGTGATCGGCAGGGCGCGTGCGCGCTTCGGGCTCGATTCGATCATCGCCGCCGGTTGCGTGGCCTTTGCCGGCGTGATGCTGGTGGCGGCGTTCTCCACCATTCACTGGCTCGTCTACGCCGCGCTGGTGCTGGGCGGCGCGGCGTGGATGGCGGTCATGTCGACCTTCAACACCGCCACCCAGACCAGCGCGCCGCCGTGGGTGCGCTCGCGCGCGACCGCGATGCACACCTTGAGCGCGCTCGGCTCGTTTGCCATCGGCTCGGCGTTCTGGGGCGCGCTGTCGGGCGTGGTCGGGCTGGCGGCCACCTTGGCCTCGGCGGCGGTCTGCATGGCCGCCGGTTTGCTGCTGGCGCGGCCGTTTCCGGTGCGCATGGGCGAGGCGCACGAGGTGACGCAGGCCACGCCGTGGGAGAAGCTCTTTGTCGTCGACGAGCCCGATCCCGAGGCCGGCCCGGTGGCGGTGCAGGTCGGCTACCGCATTCGCGCCGAAGATGCCGCAGCCTTCCTCGAAGCGGTGAGCCAGATGCGTGCGCCGCGGCGGCGTGACGGCGCGACTTTCTGGCGCGTCTACCGCGACCTGTCCGACCCGACGCGCTATGTCGAACGCTTCATCGTCACGTCATGGGCCGACTACCTGCACCAGCGCGCGCGGGCCACGCTGGCCGACCAGGACCTGGAGACGCGGGTGCGCGCGTTCATGCTGCCCGGTGAAGGGGTGACGACCCAGCACTACATCGCCGAGCGCTGAGGCCGCTCAGGCACCGAACGCCTCGTGTTCGGTGCCTGGCGCTGCGGGCGGCGTGGTGTCGATCAGCGCTCGTTGCCGGGCGAGCCGGGTTGCTTCAACGGGTGCGCGCCCGCAAACGCCGGCAGCCTTTCGCAGGCCGCGTAGATCCGCTGTGCGGTCGGGTAGGCGGATGCATCGACCTTGAACAACTGCATGGCAATCAGCTGCGAGGCCAGGCAGATGTCGGCCAGGGTCGGGCTGTTGCCATGGCAGAACTCGCCGGTGTGGGGCGAATGCGCCAGGCGGGCCTCGATCGCGTCCAGGCCGCTCAGCAGCGCGCGTGCCAACCAGCGTTGCAGCGCGGCGTCGTCCAGGCCGGCGTCTTTCTGCAAATAGTTGCGCACCCGCGGCACCAGCAGCGGGTGCACGTCGGCGGCGTGAATCTGCGCCAGGCCGCGAACCCGCGCGCGCCCGGCCGCATCGGCGGGCAGCAGCGGCGGTGCGGGGTGGGTTTCGTCCAGGTACTCGATGATGGCCAGCGACTGGAACAGCATCGCGCCCTGCCCGTCGTCCAGCGCCGGCAGCACGGCCTGCGGGTTGATGGCCTTGAACGCGGCGCTGTGCTGTTCGCCGGTGGCCAGGTTGATGTCGATGACCTCGTGCGCGATGGCCTTCAAGGCCAGCGCGACGCGGACGCGGTAGGTGGCGAGCGAACGCCAGTTGCCGTAAAGAATCATGGTGTGTTGTTGTTCCGGGTTTCAGTCAGAGCACGCCCGGGTTCGCCGGGCGCGTGGTGTCGTCTTTGAAAGTCTTGCTCAGAAATCGGAGTGCCGCGTCAGCGCTTCAAGCCGCGATAAACCGCAGTCTCGAAGTCGACGAAGCCCGGATATGACGCCACGTCCTGGAACGGCAGGATCTGCGAACCCCAGAATCCGCCGACGCCGCTCTTGCGGTCGATCCAGTAGAACAGGTTGCCCAGCCCGGCCCACATCAGCGAACCCGCCGGCCGGCCGGTGGCGGTGGGCTCTTCGTTGCGCTGGAAGGTGTAGGCCCAGGTCTTGGTCACGCCGGGGTCGAATTCGCCGTCGTTGGACAAGGACGGGATCGAGGTCTTCCAGCCGCCGCTGGTCATGCCGGCGGGCAGGCCGTTCCTGGACATCTGCTCCACCGTCTCGGGTTTGAGCACGCGCCCGTTCGGGCCGGCGCCGTCGTTCAGGAACATGCGGATGAACTTCATGTACTCGCCGACCGTGGCGTACAAGCCGTGGCCGCCCATGTCCATCTCGGGCGGCTGCGGCAAGACCAGGTCGGGCAGCGGCGTGAGCTTGCCGTCTTGCGCGCGGTCGTGCAGCACGGCGCGGCGCGCCTGCATCGAGCCGCTCATCGTGAAGCCGATGTCGTTCATGCCCAGCGGGCCGAAGATGCGCTCCTTCATCACCTCGCCGAGCCGCTTGCCGCGCTGCTGCTCGACGATGCGGCCAAGCCAGTCGATGTTGACGCCGTAGGTCCAGCGCTCGCCGGGGTCGTGCAGCAGCACGGTGCGGATGGCCGCGAAGCTGCTGGAGACGACGGTCGGGATGTCTTTGGCGGTGCGGTACTTCAGGTCGTCGGCGCTGAAGAATTCGTAGCACAGGCCCGAGGTGTGCAGCATCAGGTCGCCCACGGTGATGTCGCGCTTGGGCGCGCGGGTCTTCGGCTGGCCGGCCGCGTCGAAGCCGTCCAGCACCTGCAGTTCGGCGATTTCGGGCACGTATTTTTTCGCCGGATCATCGAGCCTGATCTTGCCTTCCTCGACCAGCTGCATGACGCAGGTGCCGGTCATGGCCTTGGTGGTGGAGAAGATCGCCATCACCGAGTCCAGCGTCATCGGCTGGTCCTTGCCCAGCTCGCGCTTGCCGGCTGCGCCTTCGTAGAAATTTGCCTTGCGGTCGGTGGCCATGGCCACCACGCCCGGCGCGCCCCCGGCCACGTTCACGGCCTGGTTCACGGCAGCGTCGGCCAGTTTTCTGATCGCTTCACTCATGTTTGTCTCCTTCACGTTCAACCCGATCGGCACGGCTGGGGAATCAACGATCCGTAGCCTGCGGTCGGGGCCGTTGTCAATTCAGCGTCTTTGACGCGAAGGTCGATCGTCGGGCGCGTCAGCCCAGGCAGCAAGTGGCGGGAACGACATTTATGGTATGGTTTTCGCCATGAAGATTGCCGTCCTTGTTCTCGACCAGGTGTTCGACACCGGCTTGTCGACATTGCTCGACACGCTGGCGCTGGCCAACGGGATCGCAGCGTCCGAGAAGATCAACGCGGCCCACTTCGACGTCAGCCTGGTCGCGGTGCGGCGCAAGGTCGCGACCGGCCAGGGCCTGTTGGTGCCGGTCGCGGGCGTGCAGACCTGCCTGTCGCCCGACGTGGTGCTGCTGCCGGCGCTGAACAACAAGGCCACTGAAGCCGTGTGCGAATCGCTCGGGCGGCGCGACGTGGCGGAGGCCGGCGAACAGCTCAAGGCCTGGTCCGCGCAGGGCGCAGTGCTGGGCGCAGCCTGCAACGCCACCTTCTTGCTGGCCGAAACGAAACTGCTCGACGGCCAGAATGCGACAACCACCTGGTGGCATGCGGCGCGCTTTCGCGAGCGCTACCCGAGGGTGGCGCTCGATGCGTCGCGCATGCTGGTGCAGTCGGGCGGCTTCGTCACGGTGGGCGCCGCGCTGGCGCACCTGGACCTGGCGCTGTGGTGCGTGCGGCGCGTCAGCCCCACGCTGGCGACGCTGACGGCGCGCTATCTCGTGATGGACCCGCGCCCCTCGCAGGCCGCGTTCGCGATGACCGACCACCTGGTGCATGAAGACCCGCTGGTTGAACGCTTCGAGACCTGGGCGCGCGCCCACCTGGCGCAGGGTTTTTCTCTGCCCGATGCGGCGCGCGCCGCCGGCAGCAGTGAACGCACGCTGGCGCGGCGCATCAATGCCGTGCTGGGCAAGTCACCGCTGTCGTACTTCCAGGACATTCGCGTCGAACGCGCGGTCCACCTGCTGCAGACCAGCCATGCCAGCGTGGACCAGATCGCCTCACAGGTGGGTTATGCCGACGGGGTAACCTTGCGCACGCTGATCCGTCGCCGCATCGGGCGGGGCGTGCGGGAGTTGCGTCCCAGGCAGTGAAGGCCGCGCATCAATCATTGTGCGAACCCCGGTGCGCCCAGGCGGTGGTGCGCTTTTCGAGCACCGCGAACAGCTCGTACATCGCCATCGCCATCGCGCCCACCACCACCAGCCCGGCGAAGGCCAGGCCCATCTGCATCGAACTGCCGGCCGAGATCAGCAAGTAGCCGATGCCCTCGTTGGCCGCCGTCATCTCCGACACCGTGGTGCCCACGAACGCGAGCGTGATCGCCACCTTGAGCGACGCATAGAAGTAGGGCATCGAACGCGGCAGGCCGACCTTGGTGAGCACGTCCCAGCGCTTGGCGCCGAGCACGCGCAGCACGTCTTCCAGCTCGGGCTCGAGCGTGGCCAGGCCGGTGGCGATGTTGACCATGATCGGGAAGAACGAGATCAGGAACGCGGTCAATATCGCCGGCCCGGCGCCGATGCCGAACCACACCACCAGGATCGGCACGAACGCCGCCTTGGGCAGCGCGTTGAAGCCGGTCATCAGCGGGTACATCGCGTCGTAGGCCAGCCGGGAGCTGCCCATCAGAAAGCCGAGCAGCACGCCGACCACGATGGCGATGCCGAAACCCACCATCGTGACCCAGAAGGTGCGCCAGGCGTGGCCGAGGATCGTCCACCGGTGCTCCCAGGCCTGCTCGGCAATGCGCCAGGGGCTGGGGAAGATGAAGTCGCTGACGCTGAAGGCGCTGCAGATCAATTGCCACAGCAGCAGGATCACCACCAGCAGCAGCAATGGCGCCGAGCGCCGCAGCGCCCGCTTCACCGCGGCGCTCCGGCGCTTGCCACGGCCGGCGCGCCGCCCCGGATCGCGCCGATGTGCCCGCGCAGCTCGTGCACGATCTCGGTGAAGCGCGGTGTGTAGGTCAGCTCCAGGTCGCGCGGGCGCGGCAGGTCGACCTGGCGCTTGACGACGATGCGGCCGGGGCTCTTGCTCATCACGTAGACCGTGTCGGCCAGGAACACGCTTTCGCGCAGGTCGTGCGTGACCAGGATGACGTTGAACTTCTGCGCCGCGTGCAGGTCGCGCATCGCGCACCACAGCTCCTCGCGCGTGAACGCATCGAGCGCGCCGAAGGGTTCGTCCAGCAGCAGCATCTTGGGTTCGTGGATCAGCGCGCGGCAAATGCTGGCGCGCTGCTGCATGCCACCCGACAACTGCCATGGGAACTGGTCTTCATAACCGCCCAAGCCCACGCTGTGCAGCAGCCGGCGCGCCTTCTGCGCATATTCCGAACGCTTGGCGCGAAAGTTCGACCGGTACGGCTCGACGATTTCGAGCGGCAGCAGCACGTTGTCCAGCGTGGTGCGCCAGGGCAGCAAATTGGGCGCCTGGAACGACATGCCGCTGATCTTCAGCGGCCCGGCCACCGCCTGGCCGTCGATGCGAATGCTGCCCTTGCTGGGCATCTTCAGGCCAGTGGCGAGCTTCATGAACGTGCTCTTGCCGCAGCCCGACGGGCCGACGATGGCGATGAATTCACCCTGGCCGATTTGCAGCGAGATGTCTTCCACGGCGAACTGGTTGCGGGCCAGCAACTCGTCGTTGTAGGCCAGCCAGACCCGGTTGAAATCGACAAAGGGTGTCATGGGCAAGGGCTCGGGGTTGAGGGCCATCAAGGCAATTCGGCCACCAGCGCCTGCAAGGCCTGCTGGTACAGGGGGCCTGCGTCCGACTGCAGCCGGCTGTGCGACCCTCCAGCGATCTCGACCCAGCGTGTGCCCGCCGGCGCAGCGTCGCGCAGTTGCCGGCCCAGGGCGACCGGCACGGTCTTGTCGGCGTCGCCGTGCAGCATCAGCACCGGTGCGTCGACCCGGCCGATCTTGCTGATCGAATCGAACTTCTGGGTCGAAAAGGCCGCCAGCAGCCGGGCCAACCCGCCGGCCGTGGCGGCCACGTCGCGGGCGCGGGTGAAGGTCGATTCGAGGATCAGCGCGCCATAGTCACTGCCATGTTTTTTGCGGCTGGCCAGATCGACCGCCACGCCGCCGCCCATCGAGTGGCCGTAGATCACGCGTCGGCGCGGGTCGGGTTGGCGGCGCACCAGTTCGGCCCAAGCCAGGTCGGCGTCGGCATAAATCGTTGCCTCGCTCGGGATGAGGGGCGTGCTGTCGCCCCAGCCGCGGTAGTCCACCGCCAGCACCGAAAAGCCGGCCTCGCGCAGCGCGTCGATCTTCTGGATGTTCCGATACAAATTGCGATACGTGCCGTGCAGGTACAGCAGCGCAGGCGCCTGCGGCCGCGCATGCGGCAGCCACCACATCTGCACGCTGTCCTGCGTGCCCGGCGTGGCGCCGGGCACTGGCGTGGCAAACGACAGGTCGCCCGGGCGCAGGCCGCTGAAGGCCGCCGGCGCGCCCGGCGTGGGCCGGAACACCAGCTCGCGCTGCTTGGCGTCGAGCCACGCACACGCGCTCAGGCCGCAGGCGATGCCCACCATCAGGCCAAGCCGCGCCCAGGCGCTCAGGGTTCGAGAAGCCAGGCCGAAAAAATTGAAGACAATCGCGGGCATGAAAATTCAATCGTTCGTTCTGTCATTCATCATGGCCTGTGTGGCGCCGGCGGCCCAGGCCCAACTGGAGACGGTGCGCAAGATTCTGTTCCTCGACCAGCCGGACAGCCCCGGCGACAGCACCCGGTTCATCGTCTCGCCCTACACACTTCACTACTCCCCCAGCCCCAACCACCGGCGCACCTGGATGCTGGGCGCCGAGAAGCAGTATGTCGATGGCGTGTTGTTGGGAGCCGCTTACTTTTCAAACTCTTTCGGCCAGGACAGCGCCACGATCTATCGCGGCGGCCGGTTGAAGGAATGGAGCCCGTTCCCGCAGCTGTACGCCCAATGGACGGCCGGGCTGATGTACGGCTACAAGGCGCCGTACAACGACGAAGTGCCGCTGAACTTCAGGGGCTTTTCGCCCATCGCCGTGCTGTCGCTGGGCTGGCAGTTCAACCGCCGCTACGCGGTGCAGCTCAACGCGCTGGGCACCGCCGCACTGATGTTCCAGCTGTCGATGGAGCTGCCCTGAGTCAAGTCGAGGTGCAGGCACGGGATGCTATTTCCTGGCCACCGCGAAGATGTTGCGCTCGGCCGCGCTGGGCAGGAAGCTGCCGTTCCAGACTGCGTCCGGGTTGATGCGCTCCTTGGTGCCGTAGGCGTCGGCCACCTGGCTGGCCATCAGGCTCAGGCGCGGCGCCATCACGCTGCCGAAGCCTTCGGCCTTGGCGTCCGGGGTCAGCACGGTGGCGTCGAGCGCGAGCTTGAGGCGGCGCAACTCCAGCGCTTCGTTGATGATGCCGTCGCGCGCCTTGACGGTGGCGATGGCCGCGCCCGGGTCGGCGATCACGTCTTTCACGCCCTTGCTGAAGGCGCGCAAGAAGCCTTTCACGGCCTCGGGGTTCTTCTTCAGGAACTCTTCGCCGGCAATCACCACGTTGCCGTACAGCTTGACGCCGAATTGCGGGTACGGCATCACCACCACGTCTTCGGCCTTGATGCCGCGCGCCTCCAGGTTCAGCAGCGAGGTGAACGAGAAGCCGGTGATCGCATCGACGTCGCCGCGCACCAGCATGGTTTCACGCAGCGGCGGGTCCATCGAGGTCCAGGCCGGTGCGCCCAGGCCATTGGCCTTGGCGAAGATCGGGTAGGCCTTGCGGCCGGCGTCGAACACCGGCGCGCCGAGCTTTTTGCCGGCCAGGTCGGCGGGTGTCTTGATGCCGCTCTTCTTCAATGCGATCACCGCCGCCGGCGTGTTGTTGTAGACCATCATCACCGCCACCGGCTTGTTCGGCGCGGTCGGGTTGTTGGCGTGGAATTCCATCAGCGCCGCCAGGTCGGCAAAACCCATGTCGTACGCACCCGAGGCCACGCGCGTGACGGTGCCGCCCGAGCCGTTGCCCGCATCGACCGCGACGTTGAGCTTTTCGGCCTTGAAGTAGCCTTTGGTGACGGGCACGAGGAACAGCGCCGCCGGGCCCTCGAAGCGCCAGTCGAGCTGGAACTTGATGGGCGTTTCCTGGGCGTGAGCCGTGGGCATCCAGGCGCAGGCGAGCGCCAGGGCGGCATGGGCCAGCAAGCGGCGGGTGAGGCAGGGCAGGGTCATCGAAGTCTCCGGTACGAGGGTCTGGGGTCAGCCCCTCAACCAGCAAATTCTGTGCGCGGCCCATGCACCAGGGGAATCGGGTCAAGCGCTAGGGTGGTGCGTTGTGGGCCGGATTGATGCCGGCGCAGACGCGGCCCAGCGGGCAGCGCCGGTCATGGAGGGGTGCTGCCACGCTCACTGCAGCAAGTCGAACAAGGTGCGCGCCACCACTTTCGTTGCGCGCCGCAGGTCTTCGATCTCGATGTGCTCGTCACCACGCTTGGCATTGCTTTGCAGCACCGTGCGCGGCCCGCAGCCGTACAGCACGGCCGGGATGCCGCGTTCGCAATACAGGCGGGCGTCGGTGTAAAGCGGTGTGCCCGAGGCGTGGATCGGTTCGCCGAACACCGCGCTGGCGTGCTGGCACAACGCGTCGACCAGCGGCTGGTTGCCTGGCAGCGGTTTCAGCGCGTGGGCCAGCAGCAAACGTTTGATGTCCACCGTGATGCCGGCAGAGCCGGCCACCGCCTGCTTGATCACGCGCCGCAGCGTGGCTTCGACCTCGGCCGGGTTCTCTTCGGGGATCATGCGGCGGTCCAGCTTGATCACCACCTTGCCGGGCACGACGTTGGTGTTGGTGCCGCCTTCGATCAAGCCGATGTTCAGGTACGGGTGGGTGATGCCCTGGACCTTGCTGGTGATCTGTTTGTTGAGCGTGTTCTGGTGGTACAGCGCGTTCAGGATCAGCGTGGCGGCCTGCAGTGCATCGACCGCCGTCTCGGGCACGGCCGCATGGCCGGTCTTGCCGTGCACCGTGACTTCGAGTTGCAGGCAACCGTTGTGGCCCGTCACCACCTGGTAGCTGAAGCCGGCGGCAATCACCAGGTCGGGCTGGGTCAGGCCGTGTTGCAGCAACCAGCCCGGGCCGAGTTCGCCGCCGAATTCTTCGTCGTAGGTGAAGTGCAGTTCCACCGCGCCGTTCAGCGGCGCCTGCAGCGACTCGATCGCGCGGGTGGCGAACGTGAAGGTCGCAAAGTCGCACTTGCTCACCGCGGCGGCGCGGCCGTAGAGCTTGCCGCCGACGATCTCGCCGCCGTACGGGTCGTGCGTCCAGCCTTCGCCCGGTGGCACCACGTCGCCATGCGCGTTCAGTGCGATGGTCTTGCCGCTGCCCTTGCCGCTGCCCTTGCCACTGCCCTTGCCGCTGCCCTTGCCACTGCCCTTGCCGCTGCCATTGCCGTCAGCCTGACCATAACGGCGCCGCACGATCAGGTTGGTGATCGACTGCAGGCCGTGGCTTTTGACGTCCGCCTCGGGCACGGCGTGTTGTTCGGCGTCGAAGCCGAAACCTTTCAGCAACTCGGCCGTGCGCTGCGCATGCGGCGTGTTGTTGCCCGGCGGCGTGTCGGTGGGCACTTGCACCAGGGCTTGCAGAAAGCGCAGTTCTTCGTCGAAGTGGGCGTCGACCCAGGCATCGAGTTGTGGGTGGCTCTTGGTCATCGGGGTTTGCTCATTGAAGTTCATCAGCGAGTTGGTGCAACAGATGCTGGAAGGCCATCACGCACAGCTGCGTGTCGTCTGCGCTGATGCTTTCCAGCGGGTTGTGGCTGATGCCGGAGTTGCCACCGCGCATGAACAGCATGGCTTGCGGCATCACCTCGTGCATCTTCATGGCGTCGTGGCCGGCGCCGCTGGGCATGCGATAGACCGGCAGGCCCAGCGCGTCGACCGCGCGCTCCCAGCGTGCCTGCCATGCCGGCGCACTGGGCGCGGCGGCGGCGCGCATCGTCTCTTCGATCCTGAAATGCACGCCGCGCCGTTCGGTGATGCGCTTCAGTTCGGCCAGCACATCGTTGGCGCAGGCGTCGCGCACCTCGTTGGTGGTGGCGCGAATGTCCAGGCTGAACTGGCAGCGGCCAGGCACCACGTTGATCGACCCGTTGGGCACCTGCAGCATGCCGATGGTGCCGACCAGGTGGGGCACCGCGGCGGCACGCTTCTCGACATACAGCGCCAGTTCGGCCACGGCGGTGGCCGCGTCGCGCCGGCGGTCCATCGGCGTGGTGCCGGCATGGCTGGCCATGCCGGCCACTTCGCCCTGATAACGCACGCTGCCATTGATGGACGTGACGACGCCCAGCGGCAGGTCGAGCTCGTCCAGCACCGGGCCCTGCTCGATGTGCACCTCGACGAAGCCGAGGTAGCGCCGCGCGTCGCGCGCCAGCTTGGGAATGTCGGCGATGCACAGGCCGGCATGTTCCATGGCCTGGCGCATCGTGATGCCGTCGGCATCGGCCTGCTCCAGCCAGCGCTTGTCGAACTGCCCGGCCAGCGCGCCCGAGCCGAGGAACGTGGCCTTGTAGCGCTGGCCCTCTTCTTCGGCAAAGCCGATCACCTCGAAGCCGAACGGCAGGCGCTTGCGCTGCGCGTGCAACTCGCGCACGCAGGCCATGGGCACGAAGATGCCGAGCCGGCCGTCGTACTTGCCGCCATTGCGCACCGTGTCGTAGTGCGAGCCGGTGAGCAGGCGCTTGGCCTGGGGGTCGGTGCCGTGGTAGACGCCGACGACATTGCCCACCGCGTCGATCTCGACCGAATCGAAGCCGCACTCCTCGCGCATCCAGTGCGCTAGGCGTTGGGCGCAGGCGCGGTGCGCGTCGGTCAGGTAGGTCACGGTGAGCTGGCCCGCTTCGGCGTAGCCGGGATCGGTGTTGCTGCTCAGGCGCTCGGCCCAGTCCCACACCCGGTTGCCGAGTTCGGGGCTGACGCCGAACTTGTCGTTGAGGCGGATCTCGGCGATGCGGTGGATCTGGCGCAGGCACTCGGCCAGCTCGAAGTCGGGGTGGCCGTCCAGGCGCCGCTCGAAGGTCTTGATGATCTCGGCCCGCGTCAGCCCCAGGCCGCGTGGCCCGCGCACCGCCAGCAGGAACGGCCAGCCGAACTTTTGCCTGTACGCGGCGTTCAACGCGTGCAGTGTCGCGAGTTCTTCGGCGGAGCAGTGCGTCAGGCCGGAGCGGGTCTGCTCGTCGCTCGATTCCTGGGTCAGCGAGCCGGCGACCATGGCCTTGCCGGCCAGTTCGGGGTGGGCGCGCAGCAAGGCCAGTTGCGCTTCGCGCCCCGCATGGCGCACCACGTTGACGTGCGAGAGCTTGAGCTGCGCCAGGCTGCGCAACGGCCGCTCGGCCAACGCGCGTTCGACGATCCACGGCGAGTGTTCGTACAGGCCGTCGAGCCAGGCCAGCGCCTGGTGCGCGGGCGCGGCGTTGAATTGTTCGAGTGTGATGGTCATGGCGATCCTTCGTCGGCCGATGCCGCGGGGGCGGGAAAGTGCTGCTGCCAATGCCGGGCAATGTCGATGCGGCGCGCGATCCACACCCGGTCGTGCCGCTGCACGTGGTCAATGAAGCGCTGCAGTGCCTTGAAGCGGCCGGGACGTCCGATCAAGCGGCAATGCAGGCCGATGCTGAGCATCTTCGGTGTCTCGGCGCCTTCTTCGTACAACACGTCGAACGCGTCCTTCAGGTAGCTGAAAAAATGGTCGCCGGTGTTGAAGCCCTGGGCCGACGAGAAGCGCATGTCGTTGGTGTCCAGCGTGTAGGGCACGATCAGGCGCTGGATCGTGCTGCCGTCGCTCTTTTGCACCGGCATCCAGAACGGCAGGTCGTCGCCGTAGTAGTCGCTGTCGTACTCGTAGCCGCCGTGGTCCGCGACCAGGCGCTTGGTGTTGGGGCTGTCGCGGCCGGTGTACCAGCCCAATGGCCATTCGTTTTGCGTCAGCTTCTGGATGATCTCGGTGCCCAGCGCCACGTGCTGGCGCTCGCGTTTTTCACTCATGTGCTGGTAGTGGATCCAGCGCCAGCCGTGGCAGGCGATCTCATGCTTCAGCTCGACGAAGGCCTGGGTCAGCTCCGGGTTGCGCTGCAGCGCCATCGCCACACCGAAAACGGTGAGCGGCAGCCCGCGCTTTTCGAACTCGCGCAGCACCCGCCACGCACCGACGCGGCCGCCGTATTCGTACATCGACTCCATGCTGAGGTGGCGCGCCTCGAAGGCCTGCGCCACGACCAGTTCGGATAAAAAAGTCTCCGACGCGGTGTCACCGTGCAGCACGCAGTTCTCGCCGCCTTCTTCATAGTTCAGCACGAACTGCAGCGCGATCCGGGCCTGGTTCGGCCATTGCGCATGCGGCGGGTTGCGGCCGTAGCCGATCAGGTCGCGCGGGTAGTCCTTGGTCATCATGGTGGGTTGAATCCGGGTTGATTCAGGGCCGCAGGGCCGATTCGAGATCGGGCGCGCGCGGGTCCAGCCGCAGGTTGCGCTCGACGTGCTGAAGGTGGTCCTCCATCAGCCGCACGGCGGCGCGGGTGTCGCGCTTTTCGAGCGCATCGACGATCGCCACGTGCTCCTCGAACGAGTGCTCGGCCGAGTGGGCCGACTGGTACATCAGCGCGATCAGCGAGCAGCGCGAGACCAGGTCGCGCAGGATGTCGGCCAGCGCCTGGTTGCCCAGCATCTGCGCCAGCACCACGTGAAAGTCGGCCAGCAGCCGGGTGCGGCCCGACACATCGGTGCGTTGCACGGCGGCTTGTTCCTGCTGCAGGTGGCCGCGAAGCTCGGCGATGTGGCCGGGCGTCAGCTCGGTGGCGGCGCGCTTGACCATGGCCGCCTCCAGCAGCTTGCGAACCTCGAACACCTGGCGCGCTTCTTCGACGCTGGGCTCGGCCACACGCGCGCCGCGCGCCGGCTCCAGTGTCACCAGCTTGTCGCGGCTGAGCTGCATCAGCGCCTGCCGCACGAGCGTGCGCGACACCTTGAAGATGTCGGCGATCTTTTGCTCGGCGAGCTTGGTGCCGGGCATCAGGCGGCGCTCGACGATGGCGGTGGTGATCGAATCGGCAATGCGCTGCGTGCTGCTCTGGCTTGCATCGACACCGCCGCGTGCGCCGGAGCGCGCCGCGGCGGGCCGGGTGCCGGCGCGGATCACTTGAAGTCGGGGAGCGGGGCGGGGCATGGCGTGCGCTTGGCTTGGAACAGGAAACACTTGATTCAGATACAAAAGTGTATACACTTTGGCGGCATCTGCAAGCGATTTTTCAATGCCGCCCGGCGCGGCGACCGCCATTGAAGGGGACCGAATGGGAAAGCTGACAACACATGTGCTGGACACCGCCAATGGTTGCCCCGCGGCCGGCATGGCGGTGACGCTGTACCGGATGGAGCGCGGCGTGGCCAGCCTCGTCAAGGCGATCCGGCTCAACCATGACGGCCGGGCTGACGCGCCGCTGCTGGAGGGCTCCGCGTTCCAGCCCGGGACGTACCGGCTGGTGTTCGAGGTCGCGGCGTACTTTCGGGCCCGTGGCGCGGTGTTGGCGGAGCCGCCATTTCTGGACGAGGTGCCGCTGGACTTCGGCCTGTCGACGCCCGGCCAGCATTACCACGTGCCCTTGCTCGCCAGCCCGTGGGCCTATTCGACCTACCGCGGAAGTTGATCGGGCGCCCTCCAACACGGGAAAACCCGCAAGAACTTTGTGCAAAAAGTGCATACACTTTGGTTGCGTCGCCGCGGAGCCCGGCCCAACTGCATCGGCAGCCACCGGTCGCGACGTTCACTCCTCACAGAGCCCGCCGTGGTGAGGGGACGCGCAGGCCTGCTTCTTGCGGGGTTTGCGCGACCACTCGGAGAGTGAACGCATGGACGGCTATGTTCTGGACTGGGTCAATCTGGTTCTGCGGTGGGCCCACGTCGTCACCGGCATTGCCTGGATCGGGGCATCGTTTTATTTTGTCGGGCTCGACAACAGCCTGACCGCGCCCGACGACCCCAAAGACCGGGCCAAGGGCATCGGCGGCGAGCTGTGGGCGGTGCACGGCGGCGGCTTTTATCACCAGCAAAAGTACCCGGTCTCGCCGGCGCGGCTGCCCGAGCACTTGCACTGGTCGATGTGGGAGAGTTACTCCACCTGGCTCACCGGCTTTGCGCTGTTCGCGGTGTTGTACCTGTTCAACGCCAGCACTTTCCTGATCGACAAGAACGTGTTCGACTGGACGCCTGCGGCGGCCATCGCCACCGCGCTCGCCTTCTTTGTCGCGTTCTGGGTCATCTACGACATGATCTGCCGCGTCTTCGGCGAGCGCAACAACGGCGACCTGATCGTTGGCGTGCTGGTGTTCGCCTTCATCGTATTTGCGTCGTGGCTGTCGTGCAGCCTGTTCGCCGGGCGGGCCGCGTTCCTGCTGGTGGGCGCGATGATCGCCACGACGATGAGCGGCAACGTCTTGTTCTGGATCATCCCCGGCCAGCGCAAGGTGGTGGCCGCGTTGCGCGCGGGGCAGCCGGTCGACCCGATCCACGGCCGGCGCGGCAAGCAGCGCAGCGTGCACAACACCTACTTCACGCTGCCGGTCATCTTCACGATGCTCAGCAACCACTACGGCTTCGTCTACGGCGCCCGCTACAACTGGGTCGTTCTGGTGCTGTTGATGCTGGCCGGCGCGTTGATCCGCACGTCGTTCGTGATGCGGCACAGGGCGCTCGCCGCCGGGCAACCGGTGCCGTGGCGCTATGCGGTGGTCGGCACGCTGATGCTGGTGGGCGTGGTGGTGGCCATCGCACCCGCGCCGCAAGCGGCGCAGGCGCAGGCCGCGCCGGTGCGCTTCGCGCAGGTGCAGGAGGTGCTGAACGTGCGTTGTGCGATGTGCCACAACGAACAGGTGATCAGCAAAAACGTGCAACTGCACACGCCTGAACTCATCGCCAAGAACGCACAGGCGGCCTACCAGCAGGCCGTGGTGCTCAAGGCCATGCCGATCAACAACGCGACCCAGATGACCGATGCCGAACGCGCGCTGATCAAGCGCTGGTTCGAAGCCGGGGCCAGTGCCCGGTGAGCCGGCGCCCAAGCACCCATCCCAACCCGTTTGTCAGCTTCCAGGAGAACTCCATGAACCCCACCCGCCTGTGCGCCCGCGTGCTGTGTCCCGTTGCCCTTTTGTTGAGCGCGCCGCTGGCCGCGCTGGGCCAGTCCAACGTGTCGATCTACGGCTTGATGGACATGTCGGCCGGCCAGTTCCAGAGCGCCGGCGCCACCAAGGTGTGGCGCGCCGACAGCGGCAACATGACCACCAGCTTCATCGGTTTCAAGGGCAGCGAAGACCTGGGCGGCGGCGTCAGCGCCGTGTTCAGGATCGAACACTTCCTGCGTCTCGACCAGGGCGCTGCCGGCCGCTTCAACGGCGACGCCTTCTGGGCCCGCAACGCCTTCGTCGGGCTGCAGGGCGCCTTCGGAACCACCACGCTCGGCCGCAACACCACGCCGCTGTTCGTGTCGACGCTGATCTTCAATGCGATCGGCGACTCGTTCGGCTTTTCGCCCAGCATCCGCCAGCTGTTCACGCCGAGCACCGGGCTGGCGTTCTTCGGCGACACCGGCTGGAACAACTCGATCCTCTACAGCAGCCCGAGCCTGGGTGGCGCCACCTTCAACCTGGCGGGCAACCTGGGTGAAGGCGCTGGCGGCGCGATCGGCAGGAACATCGGTGGCAACCTGCTGTATTTCGGCGGTCCGATCGCTGCCACCGCGGCGTTCCAGCAAGTCAGGAACGGCGCGTTCGGCACACCCGCCGGATGGAACAGCCAGGACACTTTCCAGCTCGGCCTGTCCTGCGACCTGACGCTGGCCAAGCTGTTCGGCCAGTACAGCCGCGTCAAGACCAAGGCCACGGCCGACACCCAGACCACGCTGTACGGCGTGGGCGCCTCGGTGCCCATCGGTGCGGGCAAGCTGCTGGCGCAATACGGCAACGCCAAGGCCGATTTCGGCGCAGCGCAAGCCACCCACAAGACGCTGACGCTAGGCTACGACCACAAACTGTCGAAAAGCACCGACGTCTACGCGATGCTGATGAATGACAAGCGCACCGCGCTGAGCACCGGCAACAGCGTTGCCGCCAGCCTGCGCGTGCGCTACTGAGCCGGCCCTCACGCAAGCACCGTCGTCACACCGCGCGCAGACGTCGATGACCCCGACCGGCGTCCACCCGGTGGATGAAAAGCTCCCGGCCCCGCGCCTGGCGGCGCTGGGCTTGCAGCATGTGCTGGTGATGCACGCCGGCGCGATTGCGGTGCCGCTGAGCGTCGGCCGCGCGCTCAAGCTCAGCCCCGGGCAAGTGGCGCTGGCCGAGAAGACGATCGCCAGGTTCGGGCGCGGCTTTATCGCCAACATGTTCTTCTACGGCGGCGCAGGACTGCGAGCTGTTCACCCGGCTGCGCACGCTGTACCCGATCTGGGCCCACCTCACGCCCAAGATGGTGCGGGTGTCGACCCAAACGGCGATGGCCGAGCTGCGCCGCAACCGCCTGGCCGGTGAGTTGGCGCGGGCGGCGCATGGCGCGCGGTGAGGGGCCGCAGCATTGATGCTGATTCGATGTTTTGATGCTAGACTGCCGGCATGCGCACCACCCTGGCCCTGGACGATGACGTTTTTTCATTCGCGAAGGCGCATGCCCAGCGCGAGCGCATCTCGATAGGCGAAGCCGTATCGCGTCTGGCGCGCCAGGGCATTCGTGCCCAGAACATGCCGGTGGCCAAGGCGGCGCGGCCGACGAGCAAGTATTCGCTGTTGCCCGCGCGCGCCGAGATCGTCACCACCGACCATGTGCGCCGCCTGATGGACCAGGAAGGCATTTAGCCGGTGCGTCATTTGCTCGACGTCAACGTCTGGGTGGCCCTGCTGGATGAAGCGCATGTTTTCCATGCCCAGGCTCTGGCCTTCATTCAGAGGCGCCGGATCAGGATTGCAAGCTGCCCGCTGGTGGAAAACGGGGTTGTCCGTGTTCTCAACCTGCCCGGCTACAGCCAACTGGGTCCGGTCGGGTTTGAAACCGTGGGCAAGAAGTTGCATGACATCTGCGCCGACCTTGACCACGAGTTCTGGCCAGACCATATTTCATTGCGCTCGGAGGGTCTGGTGAACTGGTCGCGCGTGCTGGGCCACAACCAGATCACCGACGTCTACCTGCTCGCGCTGTCGGTGGCGAACAAAGGCTGCCTGGTCACGCTGGATCACCGGGTCACCTTGAGCACGGTGCTGGGTGCGGAGCCAAGAAATCTGATGCTTTTATAGGCAGCGGTGGATAAGCCGGTGGGGCAGGGAAGCCGGATGGCCTGCTGAACGGACGCATCCGCGGCGCTGTGGTTTGCATGGTCCTCAACACACAAGGAGACAAGATGAACGGTTTGATGATGCAGCAGCCGCTGCTGATTTCGTCGCTGATCGTGCATGCCGAGCGCCACCACGGCGACCAGCAGGTGGTGTCGCGCCGGGTCGAGGGCGACATTCATCGCTGCACGTTCCGCGAGCTGGCGGCGCGTTCGCGGCGGATGGCCAATGCGCTGGCGGTGTTGGGCGTCACATCCGGCGAACGGGTCGCCACACTGGCCTGGAACGGCCACCGGCACATGGAGTTGTACTACGCCGTGTCGGGCTCGGGCGCGGTGCTGCACACGCTGAACCCGCGGCTGCACCCCGACCAGGTGGTCTACATCGCCGACCACGCCGAAGACCAGGTGCTGTTCTTCGACCTGACCTTCCTGCCGCTGGTGGAGGCCGTGGCGTCGCGCGTCAAGACCATCAAGACCTTCGTTCTGATGACCGACCGCGCCCACATGCCGGCCAGCAGCAAGGTGCCGAACCTGCTGTGCTACGAGGACTTGTGCGCCGCGCAGGCCGAGCGCTTTGACTGGCCGCAGTTCGACGAGAACCAGGCCTCGTCGCTGTGCTACACGTCGGGCACCACCGGCAACCCCAAGGGCGTGCTGTACAGCCACCGCTCGACCCTGCTGCACACCTTGGCCGGCGCCATGCCCGACGCGCTGAACTGCTCGGCCGCCGACACCGTGTTGCCGGTCGTGCCGATGTTCCATGTCAACGCCTGGGGCCTGCCGTACATCGCGTGCATGGTCGGCGCCAAGCTGGTGTTTCCCGGGCCGGGGCTGGACGGCAAGTCGCTCTACGAATTGTTCGAAAGCGAGCAGGTCACGCTGTCGGCCGGCGTGCCCACCGTGTGGCAAGGCTTGCTGGGCTACGTGGAAGCCAACGGCCTGAAATTCAGCACCATGCGGCGCAGCGTGATCGGCGGCTCGGCCTGCCCGCCGGCGATGATCAAGCTGTTCAATGAAGCCTACAACGTGCAGGTGCTGCACGCCTGGGGCATGACGGAGATGAGCCCGATCGGCACCGTCGCCAGCTTCAAGGGCCGGCACCAGGCGCAGTCGCAGGACGAACGTTATGCGGTGATGGCCAAGCAGGGCCGCACGGTCTTCGGCGTCGACATGAAGATCGTCGGCGAAGACGGCCAGGAGCTGCCGTGGGACGGCAAGGCCAGCGGCGAATTGCTGGTGCGCGGGCCGTGGATCATGGCCAGCTACTTCAGGGGCGAGGGCGGCGACCCGCTGGTGCAGGCGAATGGCCAGGGCTGGTTTCCCACCGGCGACGTGGCGATGATCGACGCCGACGGCTACATGCAGATCACCGACCGCAGCAAGGACGTGATCAAGTCCGGCGGCGAATGGATCGGCTCGATCGACATCGAGAACATCGCGATGGCGCACCCCAAAGTGGCCATGGCCGCGTGCATTGCGGCACCCCACCCCAAGTGGGACGAGCGTCCGCTGCTGGTGGTGCTGAAGAAGCCGGGTGTCGACCTGACCCGCGAGGAACTGCTGGCCTTCTTCGACGGCAAGATTGCAAAGTGGTGGATGCCCGATGACGTGGTGTTCGTCGACGCGATTCCGCTCGGCGCCACCGGCAAGATGCTGAAGAATCGGCTGCGCGAACAGTTCAAGGACTACAAGCTGCCGACCGCCTGACCCCGCGCGCCCGACGCCGTGCGGTGGGCGTCGGCAACAACGGGAGCGGTCGCGGCCGTGCCCTCGCGACCGCGATTCTTGGGATGTCAAACCCGGATTTCGGGCGTACTATTTATGGGCCCTCCCCGGGCCGGTGCCCGCCACCGGGCGCTGAAACGCACAACACCAAGGAGTTCGCATGGCCAGCAGAAAAACCCCCGTCAAACGCAGCACGGCCTCGTCGGCCAGCGTGGCATTCGCCGAGCAGCCCGATGCCGGCGCGCTGGTCAACGAAGTGGCCGGCCAGTTGGCCACTGCGGTCGGGCGCCTGTCGCGCGCAGCGCTGCCCGCCAGTGCGCCGGTCTCCACCGACCTGGTCAGCGAGCTCAACAACATCGATTTCCGCAAGATGATCGGCGGGCCGCTGCAGGCGGCGGTGGACGCGCAGGTGGCGTCTTCGCTGGCCACGGTCGACTTCATCAACAAGGTCGGCTTCAAGGAGGCCGCCACCACGGGCGGCACGCGCGAGCTGGTGATGGTCGACTTCACGCACTCGCGCACCAATGCCGAAGACCCGGCCAACCCGGTGGTCACGAAGATCAGCGTGCCGCTGCTGGCGATGCTGCCGATCCCGTCGCTGCGCATCGAGCACGTGATCATCGACTTCAACGTCAAGCTCAATTCCGTGCAGAGCGCCAGCACCTCCGACTCGCTCGGCGTGAACACCGAGGTCAAAGGCGGCTGGGGGCCGGTGAGCATGAAGGTTTCGGCCTCGTACCAGCGCAAGACCGCCACCAACGTGGAGGTGAAGAAGGAGTATTCCCTCAACGTCAACGTCAAGGCGGTGCAGGACGAAATTCCCGCCGGCCTGGAGAAGATCCTCAACATGCTGGCGGCCTGAGGCCGCGCCCAGGAGCCGCATGGCCGACATCACGCTGGCCGACTACACCGGCTACATCTTCCTCGAGATCATCAAGGCGCGCGAAATGGCCGACCGCCATTCGCGCGCCCTGGCCGAGGTGTATGCGCAGGACGAGGTGCTGAAGCACTTTTCGGTGCCGCGCTTCAAGGTGCCCAAGCTGGAGCTGACGATTCCGGTGCTGATCTCGGGCGCGCGCTTCAACCAGGTCGTGCGCTTCGGCATGCCGCAGGACCGCTTCGTCGAATACATCCTCGGGCGCATCAACGACGTGGTGAGCGCGGTGCGCAACACCGACCCGTTCGTGAAGACGCCTGCATCGCCGGTGGCCAAGCGTGCCAGCCGGGCCGTGAGCCGGGCGCCGGAGGCGCTGACCAAAGAGCTCCGCATGCTGGCGCTGGACTTCTGGGAGGCGCTGCACAGCAACCCCGACCCGGCGCGGTCGAGTGACCGCGTGCGCAAGTTCTGGACCCGCATTTTTGAAGTGGCGCTCAAGGGAGAAGACCTGATGGACCAGTACCGCAAGACCAACCCGAACAACGAGCTGTACCGCCAGAGCCTGGATGACGTGCAAAAAACCGTGACCAACAACACCGTGGTCGACAGCACCACGATCCAGAGCCTGCTGATCAATCCCGAGACCAACGTCGTCAAGAACGGCAGCAGTGACACCTCGGTGTTCACGATCAAGGCCGAAATGCTGGAAGAAGGCTTCTTCATCCGCCAGATCAAGGACGAGGCGAGCGGCCGGACGACCAAGGTGGTCGAGTTCGAGTGAGCCGCCGCAGGGAAGCGCCTATGAAATTGCGCACCGAAGGCGGCTCGTCTCAGGCCTGCCCTGCCCCATGGCATCCGGGCTTCGGTCCGGCCTGAGCGGCGCTGCATGCTGCCGTTTCTGCACGAGCGCCTGCGGGCCACGGAGGCGCTTCTCGCGGCGTCGAGCGAGGTGCTGGCCAAGCACAACCGGCTCGACCTGGACCTGGCGCCGGCGCTGACCGCGTTCCTCGACCGGGCCATCGCCGGCTACCGCGCGCTCAATCGCAGCAGCGGTGAAAACCAGTTGCTGGCGCTGCAGGCCGAGTTCGTGTCGGCCGGCCAGGGCGTGAACCCGATGACGCTGGAGCGCGTGACCAGCCACCGGCGCGAGATGCAGCGGGCCATCGCGCTGCGCGTGCTGCAACGCAGCGCCGAGCAGTTGCGCGCCGATCTGGAGCGCGATGCCAGGGGTCTGGCCGATGCTGGCGCGCAGTTGCGCCCCCTCTTGCTGGCGGCCATGCAAAAAGGCCTGGTGCGCCCGCGCCGCGGCAAGCCCATGAGCCAGGCGCAGTTCCACAGGCTGTGGCGCGCGGTGCTTGGCGAGCCCGACCTGGCCCTGGCCGCGCGCCAGGTGGCCATGCAGCTCAGCGTGTACGACATTCATTTGCTGCTGGCCGATCTGATCGACGCGGCCACTGCGTTGGCCTGATCGGCCTGATTGGCGTGCTGCGAGTGCCTGGCCTGGACGGCAGTTGGCGAGCCGCGTGGCGCCGTTGCCATCTGCTAGATTCCAAGCTGACTCGACCACCGAAGGACTTGCCATGGGTTCACCACTGCCGAAACTGACGCTCGAAGCCTACTTGGCGTGGGAGAACGAGCAGCCTGAAAAGCACGAGTTCTACCGTGGCGAGGTGTTTGCGATGGTGGGTGCGCGGCGTGTGCATGGGACGGTGGTGAGCAACCTGTCCGCGCTTCTGGTCAACGCGATGAAGGGAACGCCTTGCCGTGTGTTCTCCGAAGGCATGAAGGTCCAGCCCGCCGACGACACCATCCTCTACCCCGATGTGTTCGTCACCTGCGACCCCGCCGACCTGCGCACCGAGATGATCTTCACGGCGCCCAAGCTGGTGATCGAGGTGCTTTCACCCACGACCCAGGCCTGTGACCGGAGCCAGAAGTTCGCCCTGTACCGCCGCATGGCCAGCTTGCAGGAGTACGCGCTGGTCGACCCGGACACGCGCCGCATCGAAGTGTTCCGCATCGGCGCCGACGGGCTGTGGGTGCTGCACGACATGAGCGATCGTGCGCTGCTGACGCTGGCCAGCGTCGGCTGCGAGATGGCCATGACCGATGTGTTCGATGGTGTCGACCCCCAATGACCGGCCGCTTTTCCCACGGAGCCCAATGATGAGCGCAGTACTTCAAGACCCGGGTCGGTTCGGCAGCGGCAAGCACGTGCTGCGGCTCGAAGACGCAGCCTTGCTGGCCGGGCGAGGCCAGTTCACCGACGACGTGGTGGCGCCGGGCCAGGCCTTCGCCGTGTTCCTGCGCTCGATGCACGCGCATGCGCGCATCGTCTCCATCGACGTGGCGGCCGCGCGCGCCATGCCAGGCGTGCTGGGGGTGTTCACCGGGGCCGAACTGGCGCAAGCGGGCGTCAAGCCGATTCCCGCTGTGACGGGGTTTGCGCGCCCGGGTGGCGCGCCGGCCGAGTCGCCGCCGCAACGCGCGCTGGCGCACGAGGTGGTTCGATTCGTCGGCGAGCCGGTGGTGGCGGTGGTCGCGCTGAGCCTGGACGCCGCGCGCAACGCGGTCGAGGCCGTGCAGGTGGACTATGAAGACCTGCCCGCGCTGGCCGACCCCGCCGGCGCCACCGCACCCGGCGCGCCGGTGCTGTGGCCCGCGGCGCCCGACAACATCGCCGCCGAAATGCGCCATGGCGACGCCGCCGCGACCGCGCAGGCCTTTGCGAAGGCCACGCACACCGTGGCGCTGGAACTCGTGAACCAGCGCCTCGCGCCCAGCCCGCTGGAGCCGCGCAGCGTGCGCGCCGAGATCGACGCAACCACCGGCCGCCTGCACGTGCGCCTGAGCAGCCAGATGCCCACCGGCGTGCTGAACTCGCTGTGCGATGCGATCCCCGGCCTGGCCAAGGAGCGGGTGCGTGTGCTGGTGGGCGACGTGGGCGGCGGCTTCGGCATGAAGACCGGCATCTACCCCGAGGACATTGTGGTCGCCTATGCCGCGCTGAAGCTCCAGTGTCCCGTCAAATGGCAGGCCGACCGCAGCGAAGATTTTGTGTCGGCCTGCCACGGCCGCGACGTGGTCAGCCGCGCCGAGATGGCGCTCGATGCGGATGGCAAGGTGCTGGCGCTGCGCGTGCGTTCGCTCGCCAACGTGGGCGCCTACGCCACGATGGTGGGCGTGGTCATCCAGGTGCTGATCGGGCCATGGGTGCAGACCAGCATCTACGACATCACCACCATCGACCTGCACTTCAGCGCGGTGATGACCCACACCACACCCACCGGCGCCTACCGCGGCGCCGGCCGGCCCGAAGCCATCTACATCACCGAACGGCTGTTCGACGCAGCCGCGCGCAAGATGAAGATCGACCCGGCCGAACTGCGCCGCCGCAACATGATCCGCCCCGAGCAGATGCCCTACCAGAACGCGATGGGCATGACGTATGACAGCGGGCGCTTCGAACAGATCCTCGACCGCGGTCTGGCGCTGGCCGACTGGAACGGCTTTGCGGCCCGCCGCGAGGCCACCCAAAAAGCGGGCAAGCTGCGCGGCCGCGGTATCGCCACGTTCTTGGAGTGGACCGGCGGCAATGCCTTCGAAGAGAAGGTCTCGGTCAGCATCCGCGCCGACGGTTTGATCGACATCGCCTCGGCCACGCAGGCCATGGGCCAGGGCATTGCCACCAGCTACGCGCAACTGGCGGTGGACGTGTTCGGCGTGCCGATCGACCGCATCCGCATCCTGCAGGGCGACACCGACAAGGCGCAGGGCTTCGGCAGCGCCGGCTCGCGTTCGCTGTTCACCGGCGGCGCGGCCGTGCAGGTGGCTTCGGAACGCACGGTGGAACACGGCAAGCTGCTGGCCGGCAACGCGCTGGAAGCCGCCGCCACCGACATCGAATACCGCCACGGCCGCTACCAGGTGGTGGGCACTGACGTGGGCATCGGCCTGTTCGACCTTGCGGGCAAGCAGCCGAGCCAGCAGTTCGTCGTCGAGGCCAGCACGACGGCCGGCGGCCCGACCTGGCCGAACGGCTGCCATGTGTGCGAGGTCGAAATCGACCCGCAGACCGGGCACACCGAGATCGTCGCCTACTCGTCCGTCAACGACATCGGCCGCGTGGTCAGCCCCCTCATCGTGGCCGGCCAGATCGAAGGCGGGGCGGTGCAGGGCATCGGCCAGGCGCTGTGCGAAGAGGTGCTTTACGAGCGGTCCAGCGGCCAGTTGCAGTCGGGCAGCTTCATGGACTACGCCATGCCACGCGCCGACGCGAGCTGCTTTTTCAAGACCGAGTTCGACACCTCGATCCCGTGCCTGACCAACCCGCTGGGCGTCAAGGGCGTGGGCGAACTCGGCACCATCGGCGCCACCCCGGCGGTCGTCAACGCGGTGATCGACGCGCTGGACCACGCCGGCCTGGGGCGCGATGCGGAGCGGGTGCAGATGCCGCTGACGGCGCCGAAGGTGTGGGCGGCGTTGAAGGGGGAGTTTGGGGTGTCGCCGTTTGCGGGGTAGCGGTGCGATGATCCGGTGCAAGTGAAGAGGGCTTGAAATGAACGCAATCGTGATCGAGTATGTGCCGGTGGCCGAGCTGCCAGCGGCTTGGCGCGCCAAGCTCGCCACGGCTGCCGTTGGCGCCACCGTGACGGTGCGCATCGAAGGCGAGGCGCAAGCTGCATCGCCGACCGAAGAGTTTGTGACCGACGACCCAGCCTTCGGCATCTGGCGCGACCGCGAGGACATGGCCGACGTGGCGGCGTACGTGCGCAAGCTGCGCGAACCCCGCTATGGCCGCGACGGCTCGCGCAACAAACCCTGACGATGCTGGTCGATACCGATGTACTGATCTGGCATCTGCGCGGCTACCCGCAGGCCACACGCCGACTCGATCAGATCGACGCGCTGATGCTATCGGCCGTCAGCTGTCTCGAAGTCCTGCAGGGCACGCGCAACAAGGCCGAACTCGTGGCTGTGAAGAAGATGCTGCAGCGCCGTGCGGCGACCTTGCTGCCAGTGTCCGAGGCCATCACGCAGCGGGCCATCGATCTGATGAAGTCGATCACCTTGAGCCACGGCCTGCAGATGGGTGACGCCCTCTTGGCAGCCACTGCGCTCGATCACGGCCTGCCGGTGCTCACTGGCAACGTGAAGCACTTCGGGGCAGTTGAGGGGTTGAAGGTGGAGGCGTTCTTGCCCTGAGGGATGCAACGCCTGTGGCGGTCATTGCTCTGCGTCAGTTTGCCTTGCTCAAGAGACTTCCGGCATAAGTCAGCGCGGGTAGCCATCTTGGCCAGATCGTGATCCGGTATCTTGCAGTCGCGGACCACTCGAGCTTCATTGCCCTTGAACGTGACGCGGAGGTGCGTCGGTATGTGAACGGCCCGTCCACCAAGACCGACGATGAATTTCTCGATGGTCTCCGCAACTACGAGCCGATGAAGTCGCTCCTCGTCATGGCAGATGCAACCACCGATGCATTTCCTGGTCGGTGCGGGTTGCTGCCAGTCCGGGGAACGAACGAAACTGAACTCTTTCTTCTGCTAACCAAGTCGAGTCAGCGCAAGGGCATTGGTCAAGCTGCGCTGCAGTTTCTGATTTCGCTTGCTCGCTACAGAGGCAAGGAACCAATCGGCATCGTGCATCCCGACAATCTCGCAAGTCGAGCACTCATGGAGAAGGTTGGAATGGTGCACGTCGGTGCGGCCCCCGCGACCGGCTATCAGAATGGGCATCTGCGCTATGTGCCAGGAGTCTCTGGCAAGTAGCCCGGACAGCAGACCCAACGAGGCCAACCCATTCGTTGCACCGGCAACTCAGGGATACCGGCCTTGCCGGTGATCTCAAACGTTGCTGTCTGATAGGTCGCTCGCCACGTCGGAGACTTGCACGTATGCATTGGATATGCATAATGGCGCATGCCTGTCGAGTTCGAGCCAGCCAAGGCCAAGACGAACCTTCGGAAGCACGGTGTCAGCTTCGCTTACGCCGAGCAGGCACTTCGTGATCCGATGGCTTTCACCATCGAAGATCCGGATTCCCTGCGTGAACAGCGCTTTGTCACTTTGGGCACCGATGCACTGGGC
>JANORB010000010.1:0-11177 GCA_031415135.1 Methylibium sp. | reverse complement strand
GGCGATGTAATATTCACCGGGACACCGCCGGGGGTCGGAGGAGCACGGAAGCCACCCGTGTACCTGCAGCCGGGCGACGTTGCCGAGGTTGAGATCGAACGAATTGGCATCCTGCGGAACCGGTTCGTAGCTGGATGACATCCATGCTCGGCAGTTTACCGTCCCGCTTGGTATATTACGACCTGTCGCACTCTCGCCGCGAAAGATCCCGCGGCCCGCCCCAAGACGGTGGCGCAAGACGGTGGCGCAAGTCGCGTTGAACTGGCAATTGAGTCGGGCGGCGGTCAGCCGCGCAGGCAACTGCGACACTCCCCTCGCGCCGCGCCCGATACTGCGCGCGCAACGAACATTCGTGGAGGTCGTCGATGGCACATTCCATGTCGAACCCGTTTGACAAGGCGAGCGCGTTTCGCGCGCTGCACCAGCGCGACGGCGCGTTCATCATTCCCAACCCCTGGGACATCGGCAGCGCGCGGCTGCTCGCGCAGCTCGGCTTCGAGGCCCTGGCCACCACCAGCGCCGGGTTTGCGTTTTCGCTCGGGCTGCAGGACAACCGCGTCGGCCGCGACCCGATGCTGGCGCACGTGGCCGACATCGTGCGAGCGACCGACCTGCCGGTCAGCGCCGACCTGGAAAACGGCTTCGGTGATGCGCCCGAGGCCGTGGCCGAGACCCTCCGTCTGGCCGCCGCCACCGGGCTGGCCGGCGGCTCCATCGAAGACGCGACCGGCCGCGCCGACGACCCCATCTACGCCCACGGGCTGGCGGTCGACCGCATCCGCGCGGCGGCCGAGGTGGCGCGCGGCTTGGCGTTGCCATTCACCCTCACCGCCCGGGCCGAGAACCACCTGGTCGGCCGCTCCGACCTGAAAGACACGATCAAGCGGCTGCAGGCCTACCAGGAGGCCGGCGCCGATGTGCTGTACGCGCCGGGCCTGGTGAGCGAGAAAGACATCGCCTCGGTGGTCAACTCGGTCGACCGGCCCGTCAACGTGCTGATGGGCTCGGCGGGCGTGCCGCACACGCTGGCGTCGCTGGCGCGCCTGGGCGTCAAGCGCGTCAGCGTGGGCAGTGCGCTGTCGCGCGCGGCGCTGGGCGGCTTCTTGCGCGCCGCGCGCGAGATGCGCGAGCACGGAACTTTCAGCTTCGCCGACGAGGCGGTGAGCTTTCGCGAGATCAATGCGATGTTCAAGGCGTGAGGCCCGGACCAGCGCCGTTCGGCAACGACAGCGGGCGATCCATCACCGGTGGCTCGTCTGTTGAAGAGGGTTCACGCCAATGGGCAGCGACGCGCCGATCGCAAATCATCGGCGTTCCCATTTCAAACCCAGGAGCCTCTTCATGAAGCGCATTCGAACCCTCCAGCGCGCTGCCGCGACCCTTGCGATCACCTTGTGCGCCAGCGGCGCCATGGCTCAGCAACGGCCGCCGTACGGCACGGCGATCAACCTCGAGTCGGCCAAGAAGATCGCCGCCGCATCGGCCGCCGAGGCGAAGAAGAACAGCTGGAACGTCGCGATTGCGGTGGTCGACAACCACGGCATGCTCGTGTACTACGAGATGCTCGACGACACACAGACCGCCAGCGCCGTCATCGCGATCGAAAAGGCCCGCACCTCGGCGACCTATCGCCGGCCGACGAAGGAACTCGAAGACGGCATCGCCGCCGGGCGCGTTGCGATTCTCGGCCTGCCCGGCGCGACGCCGATCGAGGGCGGCCTGCCCATCGTGGTGGGCGGCAAGATCATCGGCGCGGTCGGTGTCAGCGGCGTCACGTCGGTGCAGGACGGCCAAGTGGCCCGCGCCGGGGTCGAAAGCTTCAAGCCTTGAGGCGCTGAGGCGCTGATCCGCTGAGGCGACCGACTCTGGAGACTTTCATGAACCCGATTTTTGCGTGCTGGTGGTGGCGTCCGGTTGCCCGCGCGGCCGGCGTCGCGCTGATGGTGCTGGCGTTCGCGCCGGCGGCCCGTGCGCAGGACTGGCCGGCGCGGCCGGTGCGCATCGTCGTGCCGTTTGCGCCGGGCGGGTCGGCCGACGTGTTCGGCCGCTTCCTGGCGCAGCGGCTTCAGGAAGCGCTGGGCCAGAACGTGGTGATCGACAACCGCCCGGGCGCGGGCTCGGTGATCGGCACCGATTCGGTGGCCAAGGCCGCGCCGGACGGCTATACCTTGCTGCTGATGTCGAACACCCACACGGTCAACGAATCGTTGATCCCGAACAAGCCGTTCCAGCTGATGCGCGACTTCATGCCCATCGCGCCGATCAACGAGTCCGACCTGGTGCTCGTGGCCAAGCCCGGCCTGCCCGCGAACACGCTGGCCGAGCTGATCAAGGCGGCCAAGGCCAAGCCGGGCGGCATGTCGTACGCGTCGTCGGGCCCCGGCACGCCGTACCACATGGCCGGCGAGCTGTTCAAGGCGATGGCCGGCGTGTCGATCGTGCACATCCCGTACAAAGGCAGCGCCGGGGCGCGCACCGACGTGCTCGGTGGCCAGCTCGAAATGATGTTCGACGCCATTCCCACGATGACCGAGCACATCCGGTCGGGCAAGGTCAAGGCGCTCGCCACCACCGGCAAGCTGCGCTCGGCCACCTTGCCCGACGTGCCGACCGTGGCCGAGGCCGGCGTGCCCGGCTACGAGGCGACGCTCTGGCTCGGCCTGATGGCACCCAAGGGCACGCCGGCCACCGTGGTGAACCGGCTCAACGCCGAGGTGGGCAGGATCACCGCCAACGCCGACGTGCGGCGCGCGTGGGCCGCGCAGGGCACGACCGCGATGACGATGACGGTCGACGAGTTCACCAAGTACATGAACGACGACATCGCCAAGTGGGCGCACATCGTCAAGGTCTCGGGCGCCAAGGCCGAGTGATGGGCGCGCCGGCAGCCACGACGCCAACGCTGAATCTGCTGCTGAACCTGCTGTGCGCCGGTGCGGCGCAAGGCCTGGTCGAGGCGCTGCAAGCGCGCTTTCTGGCCGAGACGGGCGCCAGCGTGGCGGGCCGCTTCGGCGCGGTCGGCGCCATGAAGGAAGCGCTGGACGCGGGCGTTGCCTGCGACGTGATGGTCGTGACCCACGCGATGGTCGACTCGCTCACGGCCGCCGGTGCCTTGCGCCCCGGCACCAGCGCGGCGCTCGGCCGGGTCCACACCGGTGTGGCGGTGCGCCGTGGAACGCCGCTGCCGGATGTGTCCACGCCGCAGGCGCTGCGCGCCGCGCTGCGGGCGGCCGACGCGGTGTACTTCCCCGACGCCGAGCGCTCGACGGCAGGGATTCACTTCGCATCGGTGCTGCGGCAGCTGGGCATTCACGACGAACTCGCACCCCACTTGCGCAACTTCCCGAACGGTGCCACCGCGATGCGCGAACTCGCCCACGCGGCCTCAGCGCACCCGATCGGCTGCACCCAGGTGAGCGAGATCAGGCACACGGCGGGTGTCGATCTGGTCGGGCCGCTGCCGCACGCGTTCGAACTCGCCACCTTGTACACGGCGGCGTTGGCGCAGCGCGCGACCGAGCCGGGCCTTGGTGCGCGGTTCATCGTGTTGCTCACCGGTGCCGAGACCCAGGCGCTGCGCGTCGAGGCCGGGTTCGAGCGCTGACCCGCGGGGCATTGCGCTGCGCCGGCTCGAAGCCGCGGCGGGGTCAGGCGGCGGACCGCTCAAGAAAGAATCGCAGCATCTCGGCCGACGCATCCGGGCCCAGCGGATCGGTGAACGAGCCCTTCGCGTCGCCGCCGGACCAGGCGTGGCCGGCGCCCTGCACCCGCCAGTGCTCCACCTGCACATGGCCCGCGCGGTCGGTGTGGACCGTGCGGGTGTAAGCATGGCCGCCGGCCACGCGGCCTGCGTGCACGGCCGGGTGGCCCAGATCGTGCGGCTTGGCGGCGTGGGCGAGCGCCAGCGCCTGCTCGACCACGTGCTCGCCGTTGAGCGGGTGAACGGTCTTGTCGTGGTCGCCATGGAACACGATCAAGGGCACGCCGGTCTTGGCGCCAGCGCCCTTCGCCGGCGCCTTGGCCCGGGCCGGCGCCACGCGTTTGGCGGCGCCGCGCTTCATCACGCCCAACGCGGTGATCATGTCCTGCGCCGCCGCATACGGCAGGCCCGAGTGAATGCCGGCCGCGGCCAGCAGCTCGGGGTAGGTGTGGGCCAGGATCATGGTCATCGCGCCGCCGGCCGACAAGCCGGCCACATAAACGCGCCGCGGGTCCACCGGGTGCCTGGCCACCACCTCGTTGATCATGCCGGCGATCATCGACGGTTCACCGGCATCACGCTGCTGGTCACGCCGGTTGAACCAGTTCCAGCAGGCGTACGGGTTGGCCGAGCGGGTCTGCGCGGGGTAGAGCACGATCAGGGTCTGCCGGTCGGCGAGCTGGTTCATGCGCGTGCCGGCGGCGAAGTCGTCCGGGTCTTGCTTGCAGCCGTGCAGCATCACGACCAGTGGCACCAGGCCCGGCGGTTTGCCGTCCGGAACGTAGAGCTTGTAGTCGCGCTGGCCAGCATCGTTGCGGAACACGCCCTCGGTGAACTGCCCGGCCCGGGCGGCGCGCGTGCGCGGCGCGAGCGGCTCGGGGCGCTCTGCCGCGGCGACATCGGCGGCCATCTCGTCGCGCGGCTCGGGTTCGGCCGGTTCAAGGTCTTCGATGACTTCATCACGGGGCCGCCCGGCCGCCGCCGGCGGTGGCTGCGGTGCCGCCGGTTCCGGCCCGGACGGCGCGTGGGGCGGATTGTCCGGGCCCGACTTCTCACTGCGCTGCGGTCCGGCTGCGGGCGGGCCCAGGCCCAGCAGCAGCACCAGCCAGCGCCACGGCCAGCCCAGCAGCTTGAGCCCGCCCAGCCACAGCGCGCGCCAGGCGGCCAGAAGCATTTGAAGGATTTTTTTCATCGGTGCCCGAATCCGTGTGGGGCGCGAAGGTTAAGGGCAAACCCGAATCACTGTCCAGGCCGCCGGATTCAACCCGCGATCCGGGCCGATGGGGCACGAGCGTGCCGCGGATGTGTGGTGCGCATGCGCAAGCGCCGCATCAAGCCGCGCGGCCGGGTGGCAGCGCATGGATGCAACGCACCTCATGCTCATGCCCCACCCACGCTGGCGCGGGCGGAGCCTGCCGGCACTCCGCCGTCACCCGCGTGCAGCGGTCGGCGAACGGGCAACCGGCAGGCATGTCCACCAGTTCGGGCACCCGGCCGGGAATCGTGATCAGGCGCTGGCGCTGGCCGTCGACCCTGGGCGTGCCCAGCCGCGGCCGGGCGCCGAACAGGCCCCGCGTGTAAGGGTGGGCCATGTGCGCAAACACGCCTGCGGTGGGCCCGCTTTCGACCACCGTGCCGCCGTACATCACCAGCATGCGGGACACGTTGCTCGCCATCACGCCCAGGTCGTGGCTGATCAGCAGCAGCGCCATGCCGCTGCCGCGCACCAGCTCGGCAATCAGGTCGAGGATCTCGCGCTGGATCGTCACGTCCAGCGCGGTGGTGGGCTCGTCGGCAATCAGCAGGTCGGGCGCGCAGGCCAGCGCCATCGCAATCGTGACCCGCTGGCGCTGCCCGCCGGACAACTGGTGCGGATAAGCGTCGAGCCGCTGCGCGGCCTGCGGCAGGCGCACCCGCTCCAGCAGGTGCAGCGCCTGCTCGCGCGCCTGCGCCCGGCTGGCGCCCCGGTGCAGCCGCAACGGCTCGGCCACCTGGTCGGCCACGGTGTGCAAGGGGTTCAGCGCGCTCATCGGCTCCTGGAAGACCATGCCGATGCGGTCGCCGCGCAGTTGGCACATCGCTTCATCGGCCAGGCCCACCAGTTCCTGGCCGTTGAAGCGAATGCTGCCGGCCAGCGCCGCGCCGATCGGCAGCAGCCCCATCAGCGCCAGCGCGGTCATCGACTTGCCGCAGCCGCTCTCGCCGATGAGCCCCAGCGTCTGCCCGCGCTGGAGTGAAAACGAAACACCGCGCAGCGCCTCGGCGGGGCCGCGGGACGTGGGCAGGGTGACGCGCAGGTCGCTGACTTCGAGCATGGCGGCGACGATAGCGCGCTTCGCTGCCGCGTCCGCGTCCGCGTCCGCGAACGGCACGGCGCGGTTCAGCGTGCCCGCAGGATCCACACGCCGGCCGCGATCATCCACACCGACAGCAGGCTCACCGCCACGGCCACCGGCACCAGATCGGGCCCACGCAGCGCAGGCAGCGCCAGCCCGGCCAACAGCGTCGCGCTGACCAGGCCCAGCCCGGCCAGCCAGCGTGGCATGCCGCCCCGCACCAGCGCGGCCACCGACAACAGGCCCACCGATGCAGCCATGAACACGCTCACCCCCAGCAGCTCGCCGATGCCGCCGCCGTACTCGGTCAAACCGGTGAACAGCCATTCGATCTGCGAGCGCAAGGCCGGGTCGGCGCCGGCGCCCGAGTGCGCGGTGGCCAGCAGCGGCATCACCGTCAGCCAGCGCAGGATGCCGATGGAGCGCGCCAGTGCCGACAGCGCGCCGAACGCCGCCACCGTGGCGCCCAGCGGCTGGTTCAGGCCGCCGAAGGTGCGCGCGGCCAGGCCGATCATCACCGGCGCCACGAGAATGGAGTACAGCAGGTACACCGCGTAGCCGAGCGCCACCGCGCCCGGTGCGGCGGCGATGGCCGCCAATTGTTCGGCGGCCGGTTTGTCCAGCGAGGCTGGCCAGCCGATGGCCGCACCGAGGATGGCCACCGGCGCGAACGACAGCAGCGCGTCGGCGATCAGAAGCAGGCCCAGTCCGGGGCTGCGCCGCGGTGCGGCCGCGGTCCGAGCGCGGGGCGGGTGTTGAGCCAGAGCGTTCATGCGGAAATCCTCAGGGGTTGAAGGGAAGGGGGCGGGAACCCGCGGGAACGATGGGCGCCGGCGCGGCGCGTGGCCCGGGTCAACGCTGCGCGACGGCAGGGCCAGGCTGCTGGCCGGCGCCCAGGCCGAGCGCCAGCAGTGATTCACGCAGCGCGGTGGCCAGCGGCGTCGAAGCGCCCGCGGGGCTTGGCAATGCCGCCAGCTTGCGGCCGTCCAGCGCATGCGGCACGCGCCACAGGTAGGCCATGCGCGCCAGCTCGCGCCAGGCCGGCACCACCAGGCCCAGCGCGCCGATCAGCCCCCACGGCATGCCGGCGCGGCGAAAGCCATTCCGAAACCCATTCAGCGGCGCGATGTGGAGTTCGCGCGCGGCCTGTTCCAGCGCGTCCAGCAACTGCGCGCCGGTCAGCGTGTGGCCCTCGAAGTGCCAGCTGCTGAACGCCGGCTTGTTCGGCTGCTGCGCCACGCGCACGAAAGCACGCGCCAGGTCCGGCAGGTAGGCCCAGGCGTGCGGCAGGTCCAGCGGGCCGGGGTAGACCAGCTTGCCGGCGCGCAGCGACTTGACGATCGCCATGTCGAACCAGTTGCCGGTGCCGGCGCCGAAGAAGTCGCCGGCGCGCAGCACGCTGGCGCTGAAGCGGCCGGCCCCGGCGCATTGCGCCGTCAACGCTTGCACGCATTGCGCCGTCACCGCGTCCACGCATTGCGCCGTCACCGCGCCCCCGCGTTGCGCCGCCACCGCGCCCCCGCGTTGCGCCGCCACCGCTTCCACGCGCTCGGTCATCAGCGCCTCCATCTCGACCCGGATCTCACCCTTGCGCGTGGTCGGCCGCTGCGGCGTGTCTTCGCGCAGCAGCGTGGGCATGCCGGCGCCAAAGTTGTACACGTTGCCCGGCAGCATGAAGTGCGCGCCCAGGCGCTCGGCCACGTCGAGCCCGGCGCGCAAAGCGGGCAGCGCCTCGGCGTCCCAGCGCGTGTAGATGGGGTTGACGGCATGCACCACCACGCTGGCGCCGCCGGCCGCACGGGCCAGCGCGGCCGGGTCGGCCAGTGGCTGGCGCAGCGGCGTGATGCCGGCCGGCAGCCCGGCAGACACATCGCGCCGCACCTGTGCCAGCACGCGCCAGCCCGCCGCGTCGAACGCCCGCGCCGCGGCGCAGCCCAGGCGGCCGTTGGCACCCAGGATCAGCACGCTGGGGCGGGTGGCCTGGGGAATCGTCGAGGTCAGCGTCGATGTCAGCGTCGAAGTCAGCGTCGAAGTCAGCGTCGAAGTCAGCGTCGCGGTGTTCATCAAGGGCTCCGTTGGGGAAGGCATGGAGCGCAGTGTCGGCAGACCCCGCCCATTCGACAATGGCCCAGGCCAGCATTCCAGCCATACACTTTTGCATGGCACGATCCCTTGAACAATTCGACTGGGCACTGGTCAAGAGCTTCCTGGCGGTGCTCGACGCCGGCAGCCTGATGGGCGCGGCGCGCCGCAGCGGCGGCCAGCAACCCACGCTCAGCCGCCACATCACCGAGCTGGAGGCGCAGCTCGGCGCGCCGCTGTTCGAGCGCACCGGCCGGGGTGTGCAGCCCACGCCCGCCGCACTGGCCATCGCCGACGCCGCGCGCCACATGGAGCAGGGCGCCGAAGCGCTGGCGCGCGCGCTGGCCGGCCAGCGCGACCAGGCCAGCGGCACGGTGCGCATCACCACCAGCATGGTCGCCGCCACGTACCTGCTGCCGCCGGTGCTGGCCGAGCTGCACCGCGCGGAGCCCGGCATCCAGCTCGAACTGGTGGCCAGCAACCAGCTCATCAACCTGCTGCGCCGCGAGGCCGACATTGCGGTGCGCATGGTGCGGCCGCAGCAGACCAGCCTGGTGGCGCGCAAGCTCGGCAGCGTGGGCATCGGCGCCTATGCGCACGAGAGCTATCTGCAGCGCGCCGGCACCCCGCGCGAGCCGGCCGAGCTGGCGCGCCACACGCTGATCGGCTACGCCAGCGACGACCTGATCGAACGCGGTTTTGCCGCGCTGGGCCTGCCCCTGCGGCGCGAGAGTTTTTCAGTCCGCACCGACGACCAGGTGGCCTACGGCAGGCTCGTCGCCGAAGGCGCCGGCATCGGGTTCGTGGCGCATTACAACGTGCCCTATTGGCCCGGCGTGCGCCGCCTGCTGCCGCAACTGGCCATCCCGCCGCTGCCGTGCTGGTTGGCGGTGCACCGGGAGATACGCTCCAGCAAGGTGGTGCGGAGGGTGTTTGACTTTTTGGCTGAGGCGCTGCCGGAGGTGCTGGCGCGCGCGGGGTCCGCCTGAGCTGCGCCTGCAACCGGCGCTTGATTTCATCGGCATCACCTGGCTTCCAGGAAGATTCGCCATGGCCGACATCGTGCTGCGCAAGCTTGAAGATGATCTCAAAGAGAAACTGCGACAACACGCCGCGAGCAACCATCGCTCCATGAATGCCGAGTTGCGCGAGATTGTGAGTGCCGCGTTGGCGCAGCCCCGGCGCAGCAGCCGGGCCGGCCTGAACAAGCTGGCCGCCGACATTCGCGCCTTGAGCGCAGGGCGCCGGCAGACGCCCTCTGCAGACCTGCTGCGCGAGAGGCGCGACCCGCGATGAAGTGGGTGGCGGGCGCCAGCGTGGCCGCCAAGTGGCGCGCCCCCGAGCCCGATTCGCCGCTGGCCGAAGCCCTGCTCGACGACGAACTGATCGTGCCCGGCCTGCTGTTCGCCGAGGTGGACAACATCTTGTGGAACAAGCAACGGCGCGGTGAGATGGACGCTGCGCGCGACAGGGATGTCGTCGAGCGCCTGCTCAAGGTGGATCAGCCCGCACTGGCGCGGGCAGTAGGCCCAGTGTTGCAGGGCGGAAAGGGGGAGGGGTCGGGGTCGTCCATGGTGTGTCTCAGAGCGGTAGCGCAGTGCCCCTGCAAGGGCTAAACTGAAAACTCGTTCGCACCGGAGCGCACCATGAACGCCACCTTGGAAACCGTCGAAGCGGCCGCTTTGCAGCTCTCTGCGGAAGAGCGTGCGGAGTTGATCGAACGCCTGATCGACACCGTGGTGCCACTCCCGCCCCTGCATGCTGCCTGGGAGGCAGAGATCGCGCGCCGCGTGGCAGAGATGGACGCTGGCCTTGTTGAAGGCATTCCCGCCGAACAGGTGTTCGCCAAGATGCGCGCCTTGATCGAGGCGCACGACGCCAACAAGTGATGCACAAGTTTCGGCGTTTGGCCGAACGGGAGCTTCTGGACGCCACTCAGTCGTACTTGGCCGACGGTGGCCCTGCGGTCGCCGAACAGTTTGAATGGGCTGTGCAACGTGCCCTGCGCCTGCTGGCATTCATGCCGCGGCCTGGCACCCCCAGCTCCCAGGCGTGCGAACCTGGCCCCTGAAGGACTATCCCTACACGCTCGTGTACCGCGTGCAAGGCGAAGTGATCAGCGTGATCGCGGTGGCGCATCAGAGCAGGGAGCCGGGGTATTGGGCGGGGCGGTAGAGGCCTTTGCCTCGCCTTGAAGTTGAAGGCACGCGCCGCGTCTGGCTCATCCCCACGCACGTGGGGATCGCGCTGTACGTGTTGGTGGTGGACGGCGCGCCGCCAGGTCATCGGCCATCAGCGCGGCGCCGATTTCCATCGCGCGGCCGGTGGCCGCGCTCTCACCGGCCTCGAGTCCATCCACCCGGATCGGCGTTGCGTCGCACAGCAACAAAATGCCCTCAGACACAGCAGCCGGTATGGCCTGCGCATCCGGCAGCAGGCGGCTGTCGGGCAGGGTGACGTAGAGGGTGTTGAGCAGTTGCATGGTGGGCGATCCCTGCGCTATAGCGCGGACGACCGTTCACGCATCCGGGTCGAACGGGGCTTGCCCGAAGTCTGCGGCATGCAGCCGAGCCAGCGCCTCGGGCTGACAGCGCTCGTGCAGCGAGCAGCCTTTGCAGCGGCGCACGTCTTGCGTGGGCGGCGGCAGCGTGGCGCTGGCCAGCATGGCGCGCACGGCTTGCGCCGTGTCTGCCACCCGCTCGCGCAACGCGGCGGTGATGGGCACGACGCGCCGCCGCCGCGAGCTGGCGTAGTACAGCGCGCCTTCGCTCACGGTGCGGCCCGTCATGCCCTCCAGGCACAGCGCCTGGGCGGCCAGCTGCACGTCGTCACACGCGGCGATGTCGGCCGCCTTGTGGCGCGAGCCGTGTTTGTATTCCACCGGGTAGGGCGTGCCGTCGGGCTCGAACTCCACCACGTCGGCCTTGCCGATCAGCCCCAGCGCATCGCTCCACACCGGCAGCGCGCGTTCGATGCGCAAGCCCTTGCGCTCTTCCACCCCCGGCTTGTCCACCTGCGCGTGCACCGCCTGCCCACGCTGCGTGTGCAGGTTGTCGTCG
>JANORB010000009.1:0-9851 GCA_031415135.1 Methylibium sp. | reverse complement strand
CAGCGACCAGTTGGCCGCACTCGGCTCTGATCAAGTGGCGTCACTGACCACCGGCCAGGTCGCCGCGTTGACCACCAGCCAGATCGCCGGCCTCACCACCGAAGACCTGAACGCGATGGGCACGGCTCAGTTCGCTTCACTGACCAGCGCCCAGGCCGCTGTCCTCACGACATCGCAGATCGCCGGCCTCGAATCGAGCGACCTGCGTGCCCTCAGCACCGCCGCGCTGCGCAGCTGGAGCACCGACCAACTCGGCGCGCTGACCAGCGACAGCATGGCCGCGCTCACGACCGGCCAGGTGACCGCACTGACGACCGCGCAAATCGTCAGCCTGAGCACCGAAGACCTGAACGCCTTGGGCACCGCTCAGTTCGCCGCGCTGACCACCTCGCAGATCAATTCACTGACCACAAGCCAGATCGCAGCGATCCAGTCCAGCGACCTCACCGCGCTCGGCACCAGCCAGTACGCGGCCTTCTCCACAGCCCAGGTGGTGGCGTTCACGACCGACCAGATTTCGGTGATCGAAACCGCTGACCTGCGCGCGCTGACGGTCAGCTCGCTGCAGGCCCTGACCAACGCGCAACTGGCCGAACTGACCACCGGGCAGATCACGGCGCTGGCGGGCCAGGTGATCAACCTGACGACGGCGCAGCTGGCCGGCCTTGCCTCGGACGACTTGAATGCGCTCACGGCATCGCAGTTCTCGCTGCTCACGACGAACCAGATCTCGCACCTGACGACGGCGCAGATATCCACGCTTGAAACCGCCGACTTGCGCGCCATCAGCGTGCCGGCCTTGCGGGCGATGGGCACCGAGCAGATCGCCGCGATCACCACCGATCAGTTCCAGGCCCTGAGTTCGGCTCAAATTGTCGGCCTGACGACGACCCAGATCCAGGCCCTGACGACCGACCAGATCGTCGCGCTGACCACGGCGCAAGCGGTGGCGCTGGAAACCGCTGACATCGCCGCGATGTCGATGACGCAGGTGGCCGCTTTCGAAGGTGCCGACCTGGCGGTGATGACGGCGTCGCAGATCGACGCTTACTTCAGCGCCTCGCCGATCATGCTCGACCTGGACGGCAACGGTGTGCGCACCACTGCCGCCAGCGAGGGCGTGGTGTTCGACCTGAACGGCACCGGCAACGCACAGAAGGTGGGCTGGGCCTCGGCCACCGACGGCCTGCTGGTGATGGACCGCAACCACGACGGCAAGATCAACGACGGCACCGAGCTGTTCGGCCTGGCCACCAAGACCGGCGACGGCAGCCGGGCCGGCAACGGCTACATCGCCATGGCCCTGGAAGACACCAACCATGACGGCAAGCTGACCGCCGCCGACGCGCGATTCAAGGACTTGCAGCTGTGGGTCGACGCCAACAAGGACGGCAAGACCGACGGCGGCGAACTGCACAGCCTGGCCGAGTTCGGTGTGGTCTCGCTCGACCTGAACGGACTGGCGGGCACGCATGTCGACAACGGCAACCTGCTGGGCCTGGTGTCGAGCTACACCACCGCTGACGGCACACAGCATGCGATGGCCGACGTGTGGTTCGCCAAGGATGCGGCGCCGGCCAGCGCGGCCAGCAAAGCTGACGCCCCGCCGCTGCACGAACTGCTGGCCGGCCCCACGGCCGATGTGCTGCCCGCGGCGCTGGCCAGTGCGCCGGCTGCGGCGCCGGCCGCGCCCGTCACGCCCGTCACGCTGGTGTCGGTCGACCGCAGCCTGATGCCGCTGGACGACAACCGGACCCAGCCGCTGATCTGACCCGCAGCCCGGCGCCCGCCCTCGCGCGGGCGCCGGCTCCGGTGGGGCAGGGCGCACCCCCTTCGATCGACATGCCGCAGGCGACGATCCCATGAAGTTCTCGCTCGCCAAATGGCTGACGGGGTCGGTCGTCTACTACGCGTTCAAGGCGTGGCTGTCGCCGGCGCCCCCGCCCGCGCCCACACCGGCGCCCGCGCCAGATTCAGCCGCGCAAGGCAGCAGCGGTGCGCTGACCGACGAGCAGGCGCGCGCGCTCACGCCGGCGCAAATCGCTGCGATGAGCACCGACGCGCTCAACGCGCTCACGTCGGCCCAGTTCGGCGCCTTCAGCGTGATGCAAGCCGGTGCGATGACCCTGCTGCAGCTGCCCGCGCTGGAATCGGCTGACCTGCTGGCGCTCGGCACGGCCGCCGTGCGCGCGCTGTCGAGCGCGCAGATCGACGCGCTCAGCGCCGCCCAGATGGCCTTGCTGACGACCCAGCAACTCGCAGCGCTGAGCACGGCCGGCATCCGGGCCCTGACACCGGGCGATGTGGCGGCGCTCACCAGCGCCCAGCTGGCCGCGCTGAGCACGGCCCAGGTGGTGGCGTTGACCACCGCGCAGCTGGCCGCGCTGTCGGGCAGCGGCCTCAATGTGCTGGGCACGGCGCAGTTCGCCGCGCTCACCACAGCGCAAGTGGCGTCGCTGTCCAGCGCCCAGATCGCGGCGCTGGCGACCGATGACCTGGCCGCGCTGGGCACCGCGCAGTACGCCGTGCTCAGCGGCGCGCAGGTGGCCGCGCTCGGCACGGCGCAGATGGCGGCGATCGAGACGCGCGACCTGCGCGCGCTGGGCTCCAGCGCAATCCAGGCCTTGACCTCCGGCCAGCTGGAGGCGCTGACCACAGGCCAGCTCGCTGCGCTGGGCAGCGCGCAAATCTCCGCCCTCACGACCCGCCAGCTGGCGAGCCTGGCCACCGACGATGTGCGAGCGCTGACCACGGCGCAGTTTGCCGCCTTGTCGACCACGCAGATCGGCGCGCTGACCACGGCGCAGATCGCCGCGCTGGAGACCGCCGACCTGCGTGCGCTCAGCCTGGACGCGCTGAGCGCGATGTCGCCGCAGCAGCTCAATTCGCTGACCGCGCTGCAGCGCGCGTCGCTCTCCACCGCCCAGGTGGCGTCGTTCAGCAGCGCCCAGATCGCCGCGCTGCCGACCCAGGATCTGAATGCATTCAGCAGCGCGCATTTCGCGGCCTTCACGACCGCGCAGACAGCGGCCTTCACGACCGCGCAAATCGCCGCGCTGGAAAGCGCCGATCTGCGCGCCCTGAGCCCGGCGGCGCTGCGTGCCTGGGGCCCGGCGCAGATCGAAGCGATCTCACCCGGCCAGGTGGCGGCACTCACCACGGTGCAGGTGGCCGGCCTGGCCAGCGCGCAGGTGTCGGCCTTCAGCGTGGCCCAGATCGCCGCGCTCGAAACCGCCGACCTGCGCGCCTTGGGCACGGCCGGGTTGCGCGCGCTGTCACCCACCCAGTTCGACGCGCTCGGCACCGCCCAGCTCGCCGCGCTGAGCACCGCCCAGGTGGCGTCGCTCGGCAGCAGCCAGCTCGCCGGCCTGGCCAGCGACGAGCTGAACGCGCTCGGCACAGCGCAGTTCGCCGCACTCACCGGCGCGCAGGTCGGCGGGCTCGGCACCGAGCAGATCGCCCACCTGCAAAGCGCCGATCTGCGCGCCCTCGGCAGCGCCGCGATCCAGGCCCTGCACACCGGGCCGATCGCGGCGCTGGCCACCGATCAGTTCGCAACGCTGCAAACCCAGCAGATCGCCGCCTTCACCACCGAACAAGCGGCGGCGCTGTCGACCGCCCAGATCGTCGCGTTCACCAGCGCGCAAATCGCCGGCCTGGAGGCGCAGGACATCGCGGCCATGTCGCCGGCGCAGATTGCCGCGTTCGAGGGCCAGGACGTGAGCGCGATGTCGGCGGCGCAGATCAACGCCTTCTTCGCCGCCACGCCGATCGTGCTCGACCTGGACGGCAACGGTGTGCGCACCCTCGCCGCCAGCCAGGGCGTGGTGTTCGATCTGAATGGCACCGGCAATCCGCAGAAGGTGGGCTGGGCCTCGGCCGGCGACGGCCTGCTGGTGATGGACCGCAACCACGACGGGGTGATCAACGACGGCCGCGAGCTGTTCGGTGTGGCCACGCTGACGCCTACCGGCACGCGCGCCGGCAACGGCTACGCCGCGCTGGCGCTGGAAGACAGCAACCACGACGGCAAACTGAATGCGGCGGATGCCCACTTCAAGGATTTGCAGCTGTGGGTCGACGCCAACCGGAACGGCAAGACCGACGGCGGTGAACTGCACAGCCTGGCCGAGTTCGGTGTGGTCTCGCTCGACCTCAACGGGCTGGCCGGCACCCATGTCGACAACGGCAACCTGCTGGGCCGGGTGTCGAGCTACACCACCAGCGATGGCAGCCAGCATGCGATGGCCGACGTGTGGTTCGCCAAGGAAGCAGAGCGTGGATCGCCAGCGCCGCCAGCGCTGGTGAGCCTGGCCGATGTGCTGGTGGCGCCGGCGGCTGAGTGGCTGCCCGCAGCCGCCGCCGGCCCCGCCTTCGCCCCTGCTCATCCCGCGATGGCACCCGCGGTCAGCATGCACGCCATCGTGCTCAGGGACGACGAGGTCCGACCCGCGGCACCGCTGATCTGATCGCCCGGGTCGGCCGGGGCGCCGCGTTCAGAGCAGCGGTTTGCCGGTGAAGATTTCGCGGACCCGGCCGTAGGCCTGAAGGTATTCGGGGTAGGGGCGGTCGCGGTAGGCGGTTTTCAGCGCGTCGCTGATGACCGCCTCGACCGGGTGGTCGCGAAAGCGCGTCGCCGACCAGGCAAACACGAACGGGTTGCACGCCACACTGCGCCACGACGCCTGCGCGCACAACAAGTACGACGCGGTGCGCTCCTGCATGAAGACCTTGCGCTGCGCCGCGCCGGGATAGCTGGTGCCCAGGGTCAGCATGTGCTGAATGTCGCTCGGCGGCCCCTCGCACAGCGCGAACAATTTTTCGTTGATCGCCAGCCAGGCGCGCCAGAACGCCGGCCGGGCAACGAAGTAGTTCGAGAAGACGGTCTGGCGCACGTCCATCACCATGCCGCGCAACTCGGCGGGCTGGCCGATGTGGCGCAGGAATTCCTCGAAGGCGGCAATGAACCCCGCGTCGAAGGTTTCCGCCTGCTCGAACACATTCAGAAAAAACGCACCCATGTCGGGTTGGGGCGAAAACAGCACGACGTCGGCAACCGGCGCCGCGCTCTGCACCGCGCGCACCACATCGGCGTGCGTCAGGCCGGTCTTGGCGCCGAACTTGGGCGAGAAGAATCCGTAGAAGGCAGCGTCGTCGAGCGCCTCGTTCAGCAGGAAGCGGCGAATCGGCCCGTACTCAAACCAGTCGGGGCGCGGATTGGCCAGGTTGTCCAGCACCAGGTAGCCCGGCTCGATCGCCGCCAGCGTGGCCGGCGAATAGGCGATCTGGTGCAGATGAATCGGCGGCGGGCTCATTTGATCGAACCCTCAGGCCGGCCGCAGCTTGAAAACATACTGGTACGGCGTGGCGTCCTGCGCCGCCAGTTCGGGGTCCAGCCCCATGCCGGCGGCGAACGCCCTGACCGCGTTCAGCGCCTGCGCCTGGTGCGCCGATTCGAGGTTGCGGCTGATTCCGGTCTCGACCGCCCAGCCGCTGTGCTGGAACATCTCGAGCATCGTCACGCGCGTGAACCAGCGAATGTGGGTGCGGTCCATCAGGCCGTTGTCTTCATAGCGGAACTGGCCCGAGGCCAGGCGCCACTGCACGCTCCAATGCTGGGCGTTCGGAATGCAGGCCAGCAGGCAGCCGTCGGCGGCGATCGAGGCGCGCACGCGCTGCAGCACACGCCACGGGTCGCGCAGGTGTTCAAGGCAGTCGCCGAAGATCCAGCAGTCGCTGGGGAACAGGCGGTCGAAGGCGGCCTTGTCGAGGGTCTCGATGTTCGCGGCCACGCTCTCGCTGCAGTGGGCCGCCGCCGCCGCGGCGTAGTCGGGGTCGATGTCGATGCCGACGTAGTGCAACTCGGGGTGGATGCCGCGCACCGCCCGGGCCAGCGCGCCATGCATGCAGCCGACCTCGACGATGCGGCGGCTGTGGGGCGGAATCAGCGCCAGAAGCTCCTGGTTGACCGCGCTGTGCGCCGGTGTCTGCTTCATCGGCTCCAACTCGGGCGCCGGCCGCACCGCGACGCTGGCCGGGCTCGCCGGGGTGATGATCTTGAGAATGTCGTCGGCCTTCACGCCCAGTGCCGCCAGGTGCTGCAAGCCCTCCTTCATGCCGAATGCGCGGTCGGTGGTGGGCTGGAACTGGTCGATGTGGCGCAGGCTGTCGCGGGTGAAGACGAAGTTGCCGATCAGGAAGTTCGAGCTGATCAGGTACATCACCGGCTGCAGCGCCAGCATCGACCGCGCCGGCACGCCGATCAGGTGTTCTTCGAGGTCGCCATCGCGGTGGTGGTCTTGCGGATAAAACCACAGTGGCGTGCTCAGCACCAGCCGGCCGTTGGGGCCCAGCGATTCGAGCAGGGTCTTCAACAGCTGCCTGGCGCTGGCCGGGTCGAGGTGCTCGATCACGTCGAACAGGCACAGCAGGTCGTACGACGCCAGCGCATCCGGTGCCACGTCTTGCGCCAGGCCGTGCCAGACGTTGCGGTACCAGCCCTTGTCGAACAGCGCCACGTTGCGGCAGGTCTCGTGAAAGCCGTCGATGCCGTCGACATGCCAGTGCCGCGTGGCCGGATCGCTCTTGACGGTGCGCGCCAGTTCGCCGACGCCGAAGCCGATGTCCAGCAGCGTGCGCGGCGTGCGGTTGTCGGCAAACACGTACTTGACGATTTCCTTGGTGGCCACCGAGTTGCCGTTGAACGCGTGGTCGCTGGGCGGGATGTCCACCACGACGCGGTAGTCCTTGACGATCGTGTTCAACATGGTCGGCGTGCTTTCGGGATGCTTGAAGTGGGGTGGATGGGGGCCGGTGGCCGAGCCAGCGGGTTCATGCGCTGGCGATCACGTCGTGCAGTTCCCGCACCTTCAGCTTGAGCGGCACCAGGAAGCGGTACGACTGGCCGTCGTCGCATTCGTTGCGGTCGTACTCGAAGAACCAGGCATCGGGCCGCACCAGCTTTGCATTGCCGTCGGCGGCACCGATGTTCTGCTTGGTGGCCTTGAAGAACTCATGGCTTTGCACGGCGTAGTGGTTGATGCGCAGCGCCTCGTACGAGGGCTCCAGCTCACGCATCCAGCCGTGGTGCACCGGGCGCCTGCGCTCGTCGACCGTGCCGTTGCGGGTGGTGAACAGATGCGCCCCGGCGACCTGTGTGCCTTGGCCGCCGCGAACGATGGATTTGACATGCCGGTTGGGCAGGAACTCGTTCCGGCTGTGGCGCGGGTAGCGCTCCAGCACCAGGCCATCGGGGTCGCGCAGATGGCCATTGCTGCCGTAGCACTTCCAGTACACGGCGATGGCCGACGCCGCGCATGCATCGAACCCGGCCAGTGCCTCGCCCAGATGCGCCTGGTTTGCCGGGTGCAGGAACTCGTCGCCGTCGATGAAGGCCATCCAGTCGAGCCCGTCGGCGTACGTGGCGCAGGCATGCTGGTAGGCCACGAGCTGCGGTTGCGCGTCGCCGTCGATGGCGTGGACCTTGATGTCATAGTGGCGCGAAAGCTTCAACAGCGTCGCGGTCATGTCGTCGCTGCACTTGTGGGCGTACAGGTAAAAATGCTCGACACCGACCAGCATGTGAAAGGCGAGCCACTCGACGATCCACTTGCCGCGGTTGCGCTGGATGGACGTGATGCCGAGCTTCATGGGCAGCTCACTCCAGCCAGGCCGAGATGCCCAGGCCCAGCGAGCGCAGCAGCGCCGAAGCCTGCTGGCCGTCGTGCAGCGCATTCACATAGGCCACGCGCAGGTTGTAGTGTTCGCCTTCGGCCGACATCACATCGAACAGCGAACGCCGGCCGAGTTGCTGCCACTGTTGCAGCGTGAAGTTGCGAACCCGGTCGCTGTCGCGCACGACCGCGCTCACCTGGCGCGCCCGGTCGAACGACGAGGCGGCTTGCTCGTGCACCTCGGCGATGCGGGACTTGCGCGCTTCCAGCGCATCGGCGCGTTGCAGTCGGGCCGCCTCGGCGCGTTTTTTGGCCGAGGTCACGCTGTGCTCGGCGCCCGAGTTGAGCAGCGGCACGTTGAAGCTGATGCCGGCCAGCACCGAGCCGGGGTTGCCGCCGCCCACCGCCTTCGAGCCCGTCAGCAGCCAGTTGACCTGCGGCTTCTGCGCCGCCACCACGGCGCGCGAATAACTGTCCAGCGCCTGCGCATGCGCGTCGAGCTGGCCGATTTCATTCGCGCGTGCGGCCTGCGCTTCGACGTCGGCCAGCGGCGGCAGGTCGAGCAACAGCGAAGTCATGCCTTCGCTGCCGGGCATGCCGTCGCCGATGAATCGCTTCAGCCGCGTCTCGGCCTGGCGCACCTGCGAGACGGCCTGCGACTGCGACAGCTCGGCCTGCTGCAGCGTCTTGCGCGCCTGCACCAGTTCACTCGCGCGGCCCTTGTCGGCCCGCACGATCTGCTCCAGCGCGTCGACCAGGCAGCTCATCTTGCGCGCGTACTGCTGGTACACACGCGACTGCTGGCGGTAGCGGCTGCGTTCCAGCGCCAGCGAAACGGTCTGGAACGCGACCTGGTCCTGCGCGCTGAGCTGGCCCAGCCGCGCGGCTTCGGACAGGCTGTTGCGCCAGCCGGTGAGTTCGGCATTGCGGCCGGCGTCATACAGCGGCGCGCCGACGTTGACGCTGAACACCGCCTGCCCACCGCTGGTCGACAGCGTGTTTTGCCCCGAGGTGGCGGCCAGCCCCAGCGTGCCCGACATCGACGCCTGCAGCCGGCTCGCCGCGCGGGTTTCCTCGACATCGCTGGCGGCGGCTTCGGCCAGCAGCCTGGCCGCGCCCACCGCGTTGCTGCGCCGGATCGCCTCTTGCACCATGCCCTGCAGGCCCAGCCGCGGCGCGCTCGCGTCGGCGGCCAGCGCCGCGGGCGTGCCCGGCACCGGGCTGTCCGGCCGGTCTTCGTCGACGCAGCGCGCCGCGGCCGGCAGGGCCGCGGCCGCGGCCAGCAGCAGGCCGCACAGTGCGGGGGAGCGAAAGTTCTTGTGGTTCACCGCGGCGTCTCCAGGGTCAGCGCCGCGCAACGCGGCGTCTTTTCGAACGCCGAGACAGTACACCTCGATACATGTCCGGCCGATGCGCCGATGAACGGGGCGAACGGCCGCCAGTTTCAGAAGTGTGCGGAGATACCGGAAATGAGAGGCGGCGCCCAGCGCGCGAACCCCTGCGCACGATCAGGGTGAAAGGGCGACACGGCGCTGGAAACGGCTCAGAATGTGCCGGCTGCGGCCCTTGCGCCCGCACTGGCACGGAGGCTCGCCGATGGACCCGGATCAATCGCAGGCGGATGTCAAGCCGCTCCACGGCAAGCTGCTCTACATCGAAGACGATCCCGTCCACCATGCCTTGGTCGAGGCCATGCTGGCCCGCTCGCCGGGCATCACGCTGCTCAAGACCACGACCGGCCGGGACGGCGTCCGGCTGGCGCAGTCGGAGTTGCCCGACGTGATCCTGCTGGACATGAACCTGCCCGACATCAGCGGCCTCGAAGTGGTGCGTTCGCTGAGCGAGCTGATTGCCGAGCGGCGGTTCCGGGTGATCCTGCTGACGGCCGATTCGTTCTCGATCGACGTGGTCAAGGCCATGAGCCTGGGCGCGCATGAATACTGGGTCAAGCCGATCTCGCTCGATCGGCTGCTGAGTGGCTTGGCGCGCGCATTGCATCGAGCGTGAGGGGCCGGCGGCCCGCGCGGGCTCAGCCCAGCCGCTGGTATCGCGGCCGGTCCTTCGCCAGCCGAAGATCGCCTTCCGGCGCCCTTCGCGCGGGTTCAGCCGCCGATGATTTCGCGCATCGAGCGCAGCACCCGTTTCAGGTGGCCTTCCACGGGCTCCGGCTCGGTGGCG
>JANORB010000008.1:0-11684 GCA_031415135.1 Methylibium sp. | reverse complement strand
CTGATGGTGGCCTACGCGCCCTACAAGATCAGCGGCCACCGCATCGCCACCGACCTGATGCACCCGTGGGTGCGCGGCTACCGGCGCAACCCGTTCGTGCGCGAGTTCTACAAGTATGTGGACATTGACGTGGCGGTGCAGCGCGAGGCCCTGAAGTGAGCCTGCGGCGTTGCATGGCGGCGCTGTGCGGCGCCTGCCTCGTGGCGGCAGCGGCCTCGACCGCCGCCGCGCCGGCCACCGAAGGCGCCGGCGCTCCGCGCGTGTTGCGCTATTCGTTCCCGGTTGCCGAGACCGGCTTCGACCCGGCGCAGATCAACGACCTGTATTCACGCATCGTCACCAGCCACATCTTCGACGGCCTTTACGCCTACGACCACCTGGCCCGGCCGTATCGGGTCAAGCCGAATGTGGCCGATGGTTTGCCGCAGGTGTCGGACGACTTCAAGACCTGGACCGTGAAGATCCGCCCCGGCATCTTCTTCACCGACGACCCGGCCTTCAAGGGCAAGCCACGCGAGCTGGTGGCGCAGGACTATGTGTACTCGTGGAAGCGCTTCTTCGACCCCGCCAACAAGAGCCCGGTGTATGCCGAGTACAAGGAAATGGGGGTGCTCGGCGTTGAAGCGCTGCGCGAGGCGGCATTGAAGAACAACACGAAGTTCGACTACGACCGGGACGTAGAAGGCGTTCGCGCGCTCGACCGCCACACGCTGCAGTTCAAGCTCGACAAGCCGCGCCCACGCTTCATCTACACCCTGGCGGGGGGCGACCTCTTCGGCGCCGTGGCGCGCGAAGTGATCGAAACCTATGGCGGCAAGACCATGGAGCACCCGGTGGGCACCGGGCCGTTCAAGCTCGGGGCCTGGCGGCGCAGCTCGTTGATCGTGCTGGACCGCAACCCCGGCTACCGCGAACATTTCTACGACGCGCAGCCGAACGCCGACGACGCCGAGGGCCAGGCGCTGGCCGCCAAGTTCAGGGGCCGCAAGCTGCCCATGCTCGACCGGGTGGAGGTCAGCATCATCGAGATCGGCCAGCCGCGCTGGCTGGCCTTTCTGAACGAACAATTCGACCTGCTTGCGGTCCCGCTCGAGTTCGCCAACGTGGCCGCGCCCAATGGCAAGCTCGCACCCAACCTGGCCAAGCGGGGTGTCGGCCTGCACCGCGTCGTCAACCCTGACCGCACGCTGTACTACTTCAACATGGAAGACCCGGTGGTCGGCGGCTACACGGCCGACAAGGTGGCGCTGCGCCGCGCGATCAGCCTGGCCACCGACGTGAGCCGCGAGATCACCGGCGTGCGCCGCGGCCAGGCGGTGCCGGCGCAGTCGATCGTCGCGCCCGGAACCTGGGGCTACGACCCCGACTTCAAGACCGAAAACAGCGACTACAGCGTGCCGCGCGCCAAGGCACTGCTCGATCTTTTCGGCTACGTCGACCGCGACGGCGACGGCTGGCGCGACCTGCCGGACGGCCTGCCGCTGGCGCTTTCGTATTCGACCCAGCCCGATGAACTGTCGCGCCAGTTCGACGAAATCTGGAAGAAGAACATGGATGCGGTCGGGCTGCGTCTCGTGATCGAAAAGGGCCAGTGGCCAGAGCAGTTGAAGAAGGCGCGCGCCGGCCAGCTGATGATCTGGCAGCTGGGCTACACGGCCAATTCACCCGATGCGCAGGACGGGCTGGGCATCCTCTACGGCCCGGCCTCCGGCGGGCAGAACCTGCCGCGCTTCAAGCACCAGCGCTTCGACGAAATCTACCGTGCCATGCAGGCGCTGCCCGACAGCCCGGAACGGCTCGCGCTGCTGCGCGAGTCGCAGAGAATCGTCACCGCCTACATGCCGCACAAGTACAACGTGCACCGCATCGTCACCGACCTGACCCAACCCTGGCTCGCGGGCTTCCGCCGGCCGCTGTTCCACAACCAGTTCTGGCAGTACGTCGATGTCGACCCGGCGCGGCGGCCCCGGTTGCCCTGATCCCGGGCCATGATGGACCGCCGCCACTGGCTCAGCTCCTCGGCCGCATGGGTGGCCGCGGCGGCCTTGCCGGGCGAGCCCAGCGCGGCGGCGGGCAAGGCGGCGGCGGGCCCGGCGGCGCCGGACAACAGCTTGCGCGTCGCGTTCAACAGTGCCGAGACCGGATTCGACCCGCCGCAGATTTCAGACGTCAATTCCAGCATGGTGGCAGCCAGCATCTTCGAGTCGCCGCTGACCTTCGACCACCTGGCGCGGCCGGTCAAGCTGCGGCTGCAAACCGCGGCGGCAATGCCCGACATCTCGGCCGACTTCAAGACCTTCACGTTTCGAATCCGGCCCGGCATCTTCTTCGCCGACGACCCGGCCTTCAAGGGCAAGCCGCGCGAGCTGGTGGCGCAGGACTACGTCTACAGCGTCAAGCGCTTCTACGACCCCAAGTTGAACGCCGAGAACATCTACATCTTCGAGAACGCCAAGGTGTTGGGGCTGAGCGAGCTGCGCGCACGGGCGCGTCAGAACAAGACGCCGTTCGACTACGACGCGCCGGTGGCCGGCATTCGCGCGCTCGACCGCTACACGTTTCAGGTCAGGCTGGCCGAGCCCGGGCCGCGTTTTCACTTCACCTTTGCGACCCCGCAGGTCACCGGCGCGGTGGCGCGCGAAGTCGTCCAAGCCTATGGCGACAGCATCGCCGAGCACCCGGTGGGCACCGGGCCGTTCATGCTGGGGCAGTGGCGCCGCGCATCCAGCATCGAGCTGCTGCGCAACCCGCGCTTTCGCGAGCAGGTCTTCGAAGCCGAGCCCGCCGCCGACGATGCCCAGGCCCAGGCGATCGCGCTTGAACTGGCGGGCCGGCGCCTGCCGCTGGTGGACCGGGTCGAGATCAGCGTCATCACCGAGGACCAGCCGCGCTGGCTGGCGTTCTTGAATGGTGCGCTGGACCTGCTGGAGTTGCCGGCCGAGTTTGCGCCGGTCGCGCTGGCCAACGGGGCGCTGGCGCCGCACCTCGTGCGCAAGGGCGTGCGCGCGCAGCGGGCCCTGCAACCCGACATGCAGATGACCTACTTCAACATGGACGACCGGACAGTCGGTGGCAATTCACCGGCCCGGGTGGCACTGCGGCGTGCGGTGGCGCTGGCCTACGACAACGAGGAAGCGAACCGCCTGGCGCGCAACGGCCAGGCGATCGCCGCGCAGTCGGTGGTGGCGCCGTTCACGTCGGGCTACGTCGAGAGCTATCGCAGTGAAATGAGCCAGCACAGCCGCGCGCACGCCAAGGCGCTGCTCGACCTGTTCGGCTACCTCGACCGCGATGGCGACGGCTGGCGCGAGCAGCCCGATGGTTCGCCGCTGGTGCTGCGCCTGGCCTCCACCCCCGACCAGCGCTCGCGCAGCCGCAACGAACTGTGGCGCAAGTACCTGGCCGCAGTCGGCGTGCGCATGGTGTTCGACATCGCCACCTGGCCCGACCTGCTGAAACAGGGCCGCGCCGGCAGCCTGATGATGTGGGGCTACCGCTGGGCGGCCTATACGCCCGACGGCGGCTTCTTCCTCGGCATCGGCTACGGCCCGAACGCCATGGAGTCGAACGACGCGCGCTTCAGCCTGCCCGAATACGACCGCCTGTTCGAGCGCCAGGCCGTGCTGCCCGACGGCCCCGAGCGCGACGCGCTGATGCGCCAGGCGAAGAATTTGCTGGTGGCCTACATGCCCTACAAAGTGCATGCGCACAACGTCGCGACCGACCTGCGGCAGGCCCGCGTGCGCGGCCATTGGCGCCACCCGTTCATGCGCGACCTGTGGCGCTACGTGGGGGTGGACGCGGCGCCGGTGGTGGCGCACAACACCACGCCGCGCAGGACGGAGCCCTTGCGCACGGGCCGCGAAGCCAGCGCAAAATCCTGAACCATGGCGCCACCCGAACTCCTCCAGCCGCACCCGACATGACCCTGCCCGAACCCCAGATCACCCGCTACACCCGCTGGCTGGCCCAACACCGCGGCCTGCATTTCGACGCCACCACGACCGACGGCTACGACGCGCTGTGGCGCTGGTCGGTGGGCGACCTGCGCGCCTTCTGGGGCTCGGTGTGGGACTACTTCGATGTGCGGTCGCCCACGCCGTTCGAGACCGTGCTGGTCGACGAGGTGATGCCCGGCGCGCGCTGGTTCCCCGGCGCGCAGCTGAACTATGCGCAGCAGGTGTTTCGGCATGCCGATGCGGCGCATGCGGCCGGCCACCCGGCCATCGTGTTCCAGAACGAGCGCCTGCGCGAGCGCGGCGAATTGCAGCAGACCAGTTGGCCCGACCTGCGCCGCCAGGTGGCCTCGCTGGCCGCGCACCTCAAGCGCCTGGGCGTGCAACCGGGCGACCGCGTCGGCGCCATCCTGCCCAACGTGCCGCAGACGGCGGTGGCGTTTTTGGCGGTGGCCAGTGTCGGCGCGATCTGGTCGGTCTGCTCGCCCGACATGGGGCCGGTGGCGGTGCTCGACCGCTTTGTGCAGATCGAGCCGGTGCTGCTGATCGGCTGCGACGGCTATGTGCACGGCGGGGTCGAACACGACCGGCTGCCGGTGCTGCAAGGCCTGCTCGATTCACTGCCCAGCGTGCGGCATGTGGTGTTGCTGCGCTGCCTGAACAGCGCCGCCGACCCCGCGCCACTGGCCGGCGCGCAGCGCCAGGCGCATGACTTCGAGGCGCTGATCGCCGACGCCGCCACGCTCGCCCCCACCTGGTTGCCGTTCGACCACCCGCTGTGGGTGGTCTATTCCAGCGGCACCACCGGCCTGCCCAAACCGATCGTGCACGGCCATGGCGGCGTGATGCTGGAAGCGCTGAAGGCCTTCTCGTGGCACAACAACCTGGGCCCCAGCGCCGACACCGGCGACCGCTACCACTGGTACAGCTCGACCGGCTGGATCATGTGGAACTCGCAGATGGCCGGGCTGCTGTGCGGCACCACGATCTGCATCTACGACGGCAACCCCAGCGGCAAAGTGGGCCAGGCCGACTGGTCCACGCTGTGGCGCTTTGCGGCCGATGCCGGCGTGACCTTCTTCGGTGCCGGCGCCGCGTTTTATGCCAGCTGCCTGAAGGCCGGCGTGGCGCCCGCCCGGGCCGCCGACCTGTCGCGTTTGCGGGCGCTGGGCTCGACCGGCTCGCCGCTGGCGATCGACTGCTACCGCTGGGTCTACGCGCAGCTGCCGAAGGTCGACGGCCGCGACATCTGGCTCACGCCGATGTCTGGCGGCACCGACTTTGCCGGCGCCTTCGTGGCCGGCCTGCCGACGCTGCCGGTGGTCGAGGGCGAGATGCAATGCCGCTGCCTGGGCGCCACCGTCGAAGCCTGGAGCGAACCCGACGCCACGGGCAAAGGCCGGGCACTCGTCGACGAGGTCGGCGAACTGGTCTGCACCAAGCCCATGCCGTCGATGCCGCTGTACTTCTGGAACGACAGGCAAGGCCGTCGCTACCACGACAGCTACTTCGACATGTACCCCGGCGTCTGGCGCCACGGCGACTGGCTGCGCATCACGCCGCGCGGCGGCGCCATCATCTATGGCCGCAGCGACGCCACCATCAACCGCCATGGCATCCGCATGGGCACGGCCGAGTTGTACCGCGCGGTCGAGGCGCTACCCGAGGTGCTGGACAGCCTGGTCGTCGACCTGGAGTACCTGGGCCGCGCGAGCTACATGCCCTTGTTCGTGGTGCTGCGCGACGGGCTGGTGCTGGACGACGCGCTGGTCAAGCGCATGCGCGAGTCGATCAAGGCCGCGCTGTCGCCGCGCCATGTGCCGAACGAGATCTTCCAGGTCAGCGCCATCCCGCGCACCCTGTCGGGCAAGAAGATGGAGCTGCCGGTGAAGAAGCTGCTGATGGGCAGCGCGCCCGAGCAGGTGTTCAAGCTCGATGCGATGGCCAATGCCGACTGCGTGGCCTGGTTCGTGGCGTTCGCGGCGCGGCGGGCGGCACTGGCATAGGGCGCGGGCACAGGCCCACGCGTTGCGGCGCGCGTGGCGATGCGCTAGGCTTTGTGCGGCGCCGGTGCGCCACCTTGGCTTCAAAGGGAGACTGCGTTGAAAAAGCTGACACCGAAGGAAATTGCCGCGGAGATCCGGGTGCATTTCCCGCATTTCAAGGGCGGTCGTTTTGCGAGCGACGACGAGGTTTTTGGCGCCAAGACCGGCGCCAAAGGCAACCAGCCCGCGGACGACACCCGCAAGGGCTCCGACTTGCTGCACGACTACTGCCAGATCGGCGCGTTGATGACCGACGAAGCCAGGTGCATCGGCCACCTTGAAAAGCTCGAATCCGCGCTGCGCGCCGAGACCGGGCTCAAAGGCGGCTTCGGCGGCGGCATCCCGACGCTCAAGAAGGCCGAAGTGGGCCAGGCCAAGACCCTCGCGGGGCTCGCGCTGCCGAAACCGAATGCCAGCCCGTCGAGAGACAAGCACATCGAGGCCGTGGTCGCCGAGTTCAAGCGCTGGCGCCAGACACCCGACGGCAAGGCGTATTCGCACAAGTTCAACGGTGCGCTGCAAAAAGTCCTGCAGGCTCAAGAAGATCGCTTCGGGTTCAACGGCGCGCAGTTCGACCCCGCGCTCGATGTGCCGGTGCAAGCCAATCAAGTGGCGGCCAAAGGGTCGACACCGGTCCTCACGGGGCTGGTGTCGGCGGCCGATTTCACCAAGCATCTGCTGGAGCAAAAACGCCACTGGAAAGACCCCGGCGCGCAAGCCACGCACGGGGAGTTCACGCACCGGCTGCAGTGGTGGGTGGTGATGCAGGAAAAAGCACTCGGCGCCGCCGCGACGTATCCGATCCGCGGCGACCTGGACAAGCGCTTCGCGCAACTGGTCAAGTACCCGTTCCACCCCGATGGCGTCGACGACAAGAAGGGACGCATCATGTGGGACTTCCTGTTCGACTGCTTCACCAACGCGGCGCCCAAGAGCGCCGATTCGTACCGCACGCCCGACAACCTGCACAGCGCGGTGATGGCTGGCAGGGGCGGCAAGATCGCGCTGCTGCAGGCCATCATCGTGGCGCGCCACAACAAGCGTGAAATCATGAAGGTCGGCATCGGCGGCAAGCCGCTCGAAGACTACGAAGCCTGGAAGTTGGCGTCCGGGATGTACAAGGAACTCAAGGACGACAACCTGGCCGTGGTCAAGTCCATCGTCATACAGCCCTGATGGGGGTGTCGCACGGCGCGCCGCAAGGGGGCCAGCCCTGGGCGCGATGAACCACCGCCATGTCACGCTGCGCCAGTTCCGCTATTTCGTCGCGGTGGCCGAAAGTGGTTCGGTGGCGGCCGCCTCGCGCATGCTCAGCATTGCGCAGAGCGCACTGACCAAGAGCCTGCTGGAGCTCGAGGCCGAACTGGGCAGCGCGCTCTTTTCGCGCAGCTCCAAGGGCATGGCGCTGACGCCGCAAGGGCACCGCTTTCTGGTCAGCGCGCGCAAGGTGATCGGCTCGGTGGCCGACGCGCTGCGGCTGCACGCCGGCGACGCGGCCGCCGGGCTGGCGGGCGTGCTCGCGGTCGGCGTGACCAGCCTGGTGGCGGGCTACTACCTGAGTGAGCTGTTCAGCCGCTTCCGGCGCAACTGCCCGGCGGTGGAGGTGTTCGTCACCGAAGACTCACCGCGCTTTCTGGAGCACCTGCTGATCAACGGCGAGCTCGACGTGGCGATCATGGTCAGCAACGCCCTCACCGAGCCGCAGGCCATGGTGTCGGAGACGCTGACCCGCAGCCCCAACCGCGTTTGGCTGCCGGCCAACCACGAGCTGACGCAGCGCGACGAGATCACGCTGGCCGACTGCGCGGCCTGCGACCAGATCGTGCTCGAGGCCGACGGCATCGACGACCTGATGGGCGCGGTGTGGGCCCGCCACCAGCTCAAGCCGCGCACGATTCTGCGCACCTCGTCGCTCGAAGCGGTGCGCTCGCTGGTGGGCGCCGGCGCCGGCATCGCGGTGCTGCCCGATTTTTTGTACCGGCCCTGGACGCTGGACGCCGAGCACGTGGAAGTGCGCCGCCTGCGCGACGAGATCCCTGCGGTCGATGTGGGCCTGGTGTGGCGGCGCGGCTCGGGGTTGAAGCCGGCGGCGACCGAGTTCATCGAGCTGGCGCGCGAGCAGTCGCGGGCGCGGCGGGCTTGAAACCGGCCATTCTGCCTTCGCGTCGAACGCGGCGAACACTCTGTAACGTCCTTCAGGTTGCTGCCAGCGCCCGCCGTTCGTAGCATCTTGGCCATAACAATTGGATGGGGGCGCGCAGTGCAGATCAATCGAGTCACTCGTTGGACGGAGAAGTCGAGTCGCCACTCGCGCATCTTGGTCGCCGCGCTTTTTGCCGGTGTTCTTGCGCATTCAACCGTGGCCCATTCGGATGTGCTGCCTCGGCCCGCTGACCCGGCAGGGGCGCATCAACTGGACAAAGTCGAAATAACGGGCAGGCGGGATCGCGGGCCGGAGGTGACATTGCCCATGGTCGAAGTAACGGCCACGAGAGATCCCGGACCGGCAAGCACATTTGTCAATGGCCCCGCCAGAACGGGAGGAACGGCAGGAACCGGCGGCGTCCCGGACGGCGGCGGCGGCCCCGGGCGCAAGGATCCCAGTCCAGCGCAAAAGGACAAACCGGCATCGGAAGGCAATACAGACCCTGCGTCGTGCAGCAGTCCAGCCACCAAGCAGCCCGTCATCATCGCGACGGGCGAGAAGTTCAAGCATGAGCAAGACTTCTCGAGTGGCAATTCGTACGGCCTGGACCTTCGGCGCACCTACCGGAGCAACACCACTGCGGGCAAGTTCTTTGGCGCGAAATGGCTGTCCACCTACGACTTTCCCACCTTGCAGAGGACGGGCTGCTACTCCCTCCCTGACTACCCAGGGGTCTGCTTTCCGACATCGATCGTCTACACGGACACGACGGGCGCGAAGTTCAAGTTCACCCGCACCGCCAGCGAATTGAGCTATGCCGTGAGCAACTCCAGCGCGGCGGGGCAGTTGATCGGGGACGGGACCTCGTGGAGTCTTTACCTCGACGATCGGATTCACATCTTTTCGTTCTCGGGCGTCATTCAGCAAATCACCGACAGTGCCGGCCTGTTGCTGCGACGCTTCGAGTATTTGTCTGCGGGGTCCACGCGCCCCAACCGCATCCTCAATCGCGCGGGACAAGCCATTCAGTTCACCTGGTCGAACAGCCGGGTCACGCAGGTCGTCGATCCGGGAGGCAACGCGTGGACGTACGCGTATGACGCGAACGGCATGCTGTCCACCGCAACGTCTGCTGGAGCGTCGCCAGACATCAAGACCTATCACTACGAAGACGCGACCGATCGCACCCTGCTGACCGGCATCTCGATCAACTCGGTGCGGTACAGCACCTACGCCTACGACAGCCTGAAGCGGGTGCGTGAAAGCGGGCTCGCGGGGGGTGAAGAGCGCGACACCTTCACCTATGGCGCGGGGCAGACGACCGTCACCAGCGCGGCGGGCCAATCCATCACCCACAGCTTCGGAATCTATCAGGGGGGGTGGAAGATCACGGGCGTCTCCCGCGCGGCCACGTCGTCTTGCGCCGCCGCCGCCGCGCAGACGGTCTACGACGCCAACGGCTGGGTGGACTATGAGCTCGACTGGAAGGGCAACAAGACCGACTATTCGTATGACTCGGCGGGCAAGCTGATCCAGAAGACAACGGCCGCCGGCACCTCGGCTGCCAACACCCAGGTGAACACCTGGAGCGGAGATCTGCTCGCCGAAACCCGGTTTCTCGATTCGGCGAACAGCCCGTACATGAAAGTGGCCTACGGCTACGCGACCGGCTATGCCTATCGAAAGATCGCCTCCGAAACATGGACAGACCTGCGCACCGGCGCCGCCCGCCTGCTCAGCTATGCGTACACGTTCCACCCCAACCTGGTCATGTCGCGCATGACGGTGACGCGAAGCCTGCCGGGAGGTGGCGCGGTGACGACCTACAACTACGACACCTTGGGCAACTTGGCCTCGGTGATCAACCCACTCGGGCACCAGGCCAGCTTCTCGGCCTACAACGGCTTGGGCCTGCCTGGCCGCGTGGTAGACGCGAATGGCGTCATCACCGACTACACCCACGACCCCAAGGGCAATCAGATCAGCAGGTTGATGTATTTGCCCGGCGGGACGCGCCAGACGACGTTCACCTACAACAACAACCATCAGCTCACCGACCTTGCCTACGCCAGCGGCCGTGTCGACCGCTCGCGCTACAACGCGGCCGGGCGACTCGAGTACGCTGGCAATGCGCTCGGTGAGTATGTCCGTTACGCGTTTGACGTCGCCAGCAACACGCTGACCACGAGTTCCAGCCGCAATCTGCCCAACCTCAGTGTGTCCGGCCTCAACAACACCCCGCCGATCGCGGTGCCGTCCGGGCAGTTTTCGGCCGCCCGCCGGTTCGACAGCCTGCGCCGGCCCTGGGTCGATCTGGGAAACAACGGTCAGCAGCTGACCTACGGCTATGACGGCAACGGCAATCTGGAAACCCTCACCGATGCCGCAGGGCGGATCACGCGCTACGCCCATGACGCTCAGGATCGTGTGAGGCAGGTGACGGCGCCTGACGCCGGAGTGATCGTCTACACCTACAACTCAGAAGGTCGGCTCGCGTCGGTTCAAGACCCCCGTGGCCTGCTGACAACCTACACCTACAACGGCTTCGGCCAGAAGCTCAGCGAATCCAGCCCCGACACCGGCACCACGAGCTATGCCTATGATTCCGCGGGCCGGCTGCAGAACGAAACGCGCGCGAGCGGGCAGGTCATCACCTACACGTGGGATGCGCTGGACCGGATGACCTCTCGCACCAACGTTACCGTAGGCCCGGAACAATTTTTCTACGACGAGGGCAGCTACGGCAAGGGTCGTTTGACCCGCACCACGAACTACGTCGGAGCCACGAGCTACGCCTACACGGCAGCCGGCGAACTGGCGCAGCAGCTCACCACGACCTACGGAACCAACTACACCACGACCTGGACCTGGGACGCGCAAGGCCGCCTGACCGGCATGAACTACCCCAACGGCCTGGCCTTGAGCTATGCCTACGACGGCTACGGCCGTCTGTCCAGCCTGTCCGGGCTGGTCAATGGCAGTTGGCAGGCACTGGCGCACAGCTTTCTTTACCAGCCGGCCACCGAACGCCGCTACGCCTGGCGCCACGGCAACGGGGTCGCCCGGTTGCTGACCTCAGACACTGACGGCCGCCTGATCTATATCAACAGCACCAATGCGCAAAGCGTGGCCTACGGCTTCAACAACACGAACACCCTTTCCGTGATCGTCGACGCGGTGTCCCCGTCACTCAACGCCAGCCTCACCTACGACCCCAACGACCGCTTGGCCGCGGTGACACGCAACGGCGGCGACAACCAAAGCTTCGCGCTCGACCCGGTGTCCAACCGCACCAGCCACACACGCCAAGGTGCGAGCTACACCTTCACGCGAGACCAGGCGAGCAACCGGCTCTCGGCCTGGAGCGGCGCCGGGCAGTGGCGCAACTTCAACCACGATGCGGTGGGCAATGTCAGCGGCGAATCACGCCACGACGGCAGCCGCAGCTATGGGCACGACGCGCTGAACCGGCTGATCACGCTGCTGATCAATGGGAGCGCTGCCCAGTACCGCTACAACGTGCTCGGGCAGCGCGTC
>JANORB010000007.1:0-6388 GCA_031415135.1 Methylibium sp. | reverse complement strand
CGCGCACATCAGCTCGTAGCCCACCGTGCCGGCGGCGTGCGCCACCTCGTCGATGGCCAGCACGCTGCCGTTCGGCCCCCGGCCCCACAGCGTGACCTCGCTGCCCAGGCCGGCTGCGGGCAGGGCCGTCAAGTCGACCGTCACCATGTCCATCGACACCCGGCCGACCAGCCGCGTGCGCTCGCCGTTCACCAGCACCGGCGTGCCGGTGGGAGCCACGCGCGGGTAACCATCGGCATAACCGCAGGCCACGACGCCGATGCGCATGGCGGTCGCGGCGGTGAAGGCGCTGCCGTAGCCGACGCTGTCGCCCGCCTGCACGTCCTGCACCGCGATGATCCGGGCGCGCAGCGTCATCGTGGGTTGCAGGCCCCATTCGTCGATGCGATGCGCGGGGAAGTCGGGCGACGAGCCGTAGAGCATGATCCCGGGCCGGACCCAGTCGGCTCGCGCGTCCCCGTTGTCCGCTGCAAACCGCAGCGTCGCGGCGCTGTTGCACAGCGAACGGTCACCCGGCAGTTCGCGCGTGGCCGCTTCGAACCGCGCCATGGATTGTTCGATGCCGGCCGCGCCGTCAGCATCGGCGAAGTGCGTCATCAGCGTGATGCCGTCCACTTGCGTCAGGCCGCTCAGGCGCATCCATGCCGAGCGGAAGGCGGCGGGCCCAAAGCCCAGGCGGTTCATGCCGCTGTTCAGCTTCAGGAACACCTGATGGGGTGTGTGCGTCTTGTGGCGGCTGAGCATGTCGATCTGCGCTTCGTGGTGCACGGTGTGCCACAGGTTCAGGCGCGAGCAGGCCTCCAGGTCGCGCATCTCGAAGCAGCCTTCCAGCAGCAGCACCGGCCCGCGCCAGCCCAGGGCGCGCACGCGCTCGGCCTCGGCCAGGTCGAGCAGCGCAAAACCGTCCGCCCCTTGCAGGCCGGCGTAGGCGGGTTCGATGCCGTGCCCATAAGCGTTCGCCTTGACCACCGCCCAGACCTTGGCGCCGGGCGCCGCGGCGCGTGCTCGCGCCAGGTTGTGCGCCAACGCGTCGGCGTGAATCAGGGCTTCGATCGGACGCGGCATGCGTCGATTTTGCCAGCCCCTTGAAGCGGGGGGGCGGCATGGGGGATCGCAAAGTAAGCGCGTGCTATAACCGCCGCCGCAGGGAGCCCCTGCCCAACCCGGATGAGCTGATGGTGGGAATGTCGCGCACATGAAAAGAGGCTTTCACACCATCATGGCGGCGCAGTTCTTCAGCTCGCTGGCCGACAACGCCTTGCTCGCCGCGGCGATCTCGCTGCTCAAAACGTCCGGCGCGCCCGAGTGGCACGTTCCCGCGTTGACGCCGATGTTTGCGCTGTTCTACGTGATCCTGGCCCCGTTCGTCGGCGCCTTTGCCGACGCGGTGCCCAAGGGCAAGGTCATGTTCATCTCCAACGCCATCAAGGTGGTGGGATGTTTGATGATGCTGTTCGGCACCCACCCGCTGCTGTCGTATGCGATCGTCGGGCTCGGCGCGGCGGCGTATTCGCCGGCCAAGTACGGCATCCTGACCGAGCTGCTGCCGAACTCGCAACTCGTCAAGGCCAATGGCTGGATCGAGGGGCTGACGGTGCTGTCGATCATCTTCGGCGTGCTGCTCGGCGGGCAGCTGGTCGGGCCGGTGATCTCGCGCCACCTGCTGAGCTTCGACCTGCCGATGATCGACACCGGCATCAACACCGCCCCCGAAGCCGCCATTTCGGTGATCCTGTTCCTTTATGTCATTGCGGCGATGTTCAACCTGCGCATCCCGCGCACCGAGGCGCCGCTGCAGCCGCTGGCGCATGCGCCGGCCGAGATGGTGCGCGACTTCTCGAGTTGCAATGCGCGCCTGTGGAACGACAAGCTGGGCCAGATTTCACTCGCCGCCACGACCGTGTTCTGGGGTGTGGCCGGCAACATGCGCGTGATCGTGTTCGCCTGGGCCGCGGTGGCCTTGAACTACTCGTTGACGCAGGCCTCGACGCTGGTCGGCGTGGTCGCGTTCGGCATCGCGGCCGGGTCCATCTTTGCGTCGCTGCGAATGCGGCTGGACCAGGCCACCAGCGTGATCCCGCTGGGCATCGGCATGGGCGTGCTGATGATCGGGCTGAACTTCATCACCAACGTGTGGGCGGCGGCGCCTTTCCTCATTCTGCTGGGCGCCGTGGGCGGTTTCCTGGTGGTGCCGATGAATGCGCTGCTGCAGCACCGCGGCCACAACCTGATGGGCGCCGGCCGCTCGATCGCGGTCCAGAATTTCAACGAGCAGGCCTGCATCCTGGGCCTGGGCGCGCTGTATGCCGGCATGACCAAGCTGGGCCTGTCGGCGTTCACCTGCATCACCATCCTGGGCCTGCTGGTGGCCGGCACGATGGAGCTGATCCGGCGCTGGCACATCTCCAATGCGGTGCACCACCGCGACGAGATCGAACGGCTGCTGGCCATTGCGCGCAGCGACAAGCACTGAGCCGCGGCGGGCTCAGGGCGCCCCGCGCCAGGCGATCTCGGCAATCATCGGGCGGTGGTCCATGCCCAGGTGCGGCCCGACCCAGGCGCGCACACACACCCAGCCGGGGCCGAGCAGCACGTGGTCGATGCGGATGCCGTGCCAGCGTGTCGCCTTGGTCGCGCCCCAGCCCTGGCCGGCGCTGGAAAACGCGTTCGTGAAGTCGCTCCAGTAGCGCCGGTAGATCGCACTTTCGACCGGCATGTTGAAGTCGCCCGCCACCACCAGCGCGTCGGGGGTCTGCAGGGCAAACGCGCGCGCGAGCGTGGATTCGATGTCGCGCTGCTCGATGTTCAGCTCCAGCTCGCTGACCCCGCCCCAGCCGCGTTTCATCACCGCGGCCAGGCCTTCGCGCACGGTCTCCAGGTGCAGGTTGACGACGTGGATCACGCGCCCCGGCGCCGCCACCTCGTAGCGCACGATGATGCCGCTGCCGCCCATCTTCCAGATCTCTGTCGTGTCGCGCACTTCCACCTTGCGGATCGGGTGGCGGCTGACCATGCACGAGCCATGCTGGACCTCGACCTTCCAGCCGCGCTGCACCAGCGCGGCGCGGGCCGGTTCGATGGCCGCATTGCATTCCTGAAACAGCGCCACGTCGGGCGCCACCTCGTCGAGCCAGGGGACGATCTCGGCGGGGATCAGGTTGCCGCCGCCGATGTTGTAGGTGAGCACCCTCAGGTCGGGCGGTGTTGCCGGCCCGGTCAAGCTCGATGGGGACGGTGGCACCCACCCGAGCACCGGCACCACCAGCACCAGCGCGGTTGCGGCCAGCACCCACAGCAGGCGCGGGCGGCGCCGCAGCGCCATCGGAACCAGCGCCAGCAGCGGCAGGGCCCAGAGCCAGCGCGGCGCGAACAGGATCAGCGTGGCGGGCCACCAGACGTCGGACAACTGGTGGAGCAGCAGCGCCACGCCGATCACCGCCAGCGCATAAAGCCATACCAGCACCGACAGCCGGCGCGCTGAGCCGGCGCCGCGGTGGCTGGAGGTGGGTGCCGAAGCAGAAGTGGCGGGTGGCATGCGGATCGAAGTCTACAAGCCGGTGCCTGGCCACGGCGGCGCGCAAGCAGCGGCGACAATTCACCGATGCCTGCCCTTGCCACGCCGCGCACCACCCTGCTTCCGGCCCTGGCCTTGACGTTCAACGCGCTGGTCTGGGGCACCTCGTGGTGGCCGCTGCGCCAGTTCGAAATGCGCGGGCTGCACCCGTTGTGGACCACCTTGTTCGTCTACCTGCTGGCGGTTGGGGTGATCGTCGTGGCGCGCCCGAGTTCGGTGGCGCAGGTGATTCGCAGCCCGGCGCTGTGGGTGCTGGTGCTGGCCGCCGGCACCACCAACGCCGCGTTCAACTGGGGCGTGGTGATCGGCGATGTGGTGCGTGTGGTGCTGCTGTTCTACCTGATGCCGCTGTGGGCGGTGGTGCTGGCGCGCCTGCTGCTGCGCGAGCCGCTGACGCGCCTGGCCGGCGCGCGCGTGGTGCTGGCGTTGGCGGGGGCGGCCATCGTGCTGTGGCCGCAAGACGCGGTGGGCTGGGGCCAGTGGCCGATTCCGCGTTCGCTGCCGGACTGGCTGGGCGTGCTGGGCGGCTTTTCGTTCGCCCTCAACAACGTGATGCTGCGGCGCGAGGCGCAGCAGCCCGAAGAGGGCCGCGCGCTGGCCATGTTCGCCGGCGGCGCGCTGGTGGCGGGGCTGCTGGCCACGCTGCTGGCGTGGGGCGCGCACGTGCCGTGGCCAGCGGCGCCGTCGTGGGGCGTGGCGGCGGGGGCGCTGGGCTTGTCGGCACTCTTCCTGGTGGGCAACCTGGCCTTGCAGTTCGGCGCCGCGCGCCTGCCCGCCAACGTGACCTCGGTCGTGATGCTGACCGAAGTGGTGTTCGCCTCGGTCTCGGCGCTGCTGCTGGGCGGCGGCAACCTGTCGGGGCCGTTGCTGCTGGGCGGAAGCCTGATTCTTGCGGCGGCGCTGTTGTCGGCCGTCGAGGCGGCTACCATTTCAACCCCCAACCCCACCCGCGCGAGGACTCCATGACCGGCCCGGCCACCCCCCCAGCCACCAGCATCTACGACTTCGACGCCCTGTCCATCGAGGGCAAGCCCGCCCACCTGTCGACCCAGCGCGGCAAGGTGCTGCTGATCGTCAACACCGCGAGCGCCTGCGGCTTCACGCCGCAGTTCGGCGGGCTGGAAAAATTGTGGACGACCTACCGCGACCAGGGCTTGGTGGTGGTCGGTTTCCCGAGCAACCAGTTCGGCGCGCAAGAGCCGGGCGACAACGCCGAGATCGCGTCCTTCTGCGAATTGAACTACGGCGTGAGCTTCCCGATGATGAGCAAGGTCGACGTGAACGGCGCTGCTGCGCACCCGCTGTGGAAGTGGCTCACCGCCGAAGCGCCGGGGTTCCTGGGCAGCCAGGGCGTGAAGTGGAACTTCACCAAGTTCCTGGTCGGCAAGGACGGCAAGGTGCTCAAGCGATATGCGCCCACGGATGCGCCGGAGTCGCTGAACCAGGACATCGAAGCCGCACTCGCGGCGGGAGATGATCGAGACGCACGGGGCGCCGGATAATTGCCGGCACCATCCCACTGAGCGCCCCCGGGGCCGGGCACGCCCGGCCCGCCCCCCGTGGGGGTTCAAGCAAAGTGGCAGAGCCACATTTACTTGAAAGACGCAGCATGTTCGAGCACGTTGAACCCTTTGCCGGCGACCCCATCCTGAGCCTGAACGAAGACTTCCAGAAGGATCCGCGGCCGCACAAGATCAACCTCAGCATCGGCATCTACTTCGACGATGCCGGCCGCATCCCGGTGCTCGAATCGGTGCGGCGCGCCGAGGCGATGGTGCTGGCCAAGGGCGGCCCCAAGCCCTATTTGCCGATCGAGGGCGCGGCCAACTTTCGCGCCGCCGTGCAGCAGTTGCTGTTCGGCGCCGGCCATGAAGCGCTCACGTCGGCTCGAGTGGCGACGATCCAGTCGGTGGGCTCCAGCGGCGGGCTCAAGGTCGGCGCCGACTTCCTGGCGCGCTGGCTGCCCGGCAGCGAGGTCTGGGTGAGCGAGCCGACCTGGGACAACCACCGCTCGATGTTCGAAGGCGCCGGCCTCAAGGTGCACACCTACCCCTATTACGACCCGACCACCGGCGGCCTGCGCTTTGCCGACATGCTGGCCAGCCTGCGCGGCCTGCCACCCCGCAGCGTGGTGCTGCTGCACGCCTGCTGCCACAACCCCACCGGCGTGGACCTGACGCGCGCGCAATGGGACGAGCTGATCCCGGTGCTGCGCGAACGCCGGTTGCTGCCCTACCTCGACCTGGCCTACCAAGGCTTCGGCGACAGCATCGAAGCCGACGCCTACGCGGTGCGCGCGCTCGCGTCCGCCGGTCTGAGCTTGTTCATCGCCAACTCGTTCTCCAAGAGCATGAGCGTTTATGGCGAGCGCTGCGGCGCGCTCAGCGTGGTTTGCCCCGATGCGGCGCAGGCGGTCAACGTGCTGGGCCAGCTCAAGTTCAACGTGCGCCGCAACTATTCGAGCCCGCCGATCCACGGCGGCCAGATCGTCGCGACCGTGCTGACCGACCCCGGCCTGCGGCACGGCTGGGAGGCCGAGCTCGGCGCGATGCGCGAGCGCATCCTGGCGATGCGCAGGAAGCTGCATGACGTGCTCGCCGCCAAGCTGCCGGGCCGCGACTTCGGCTACTTTCTCACTCAGCGTGGCATGTTCAGCTACACCGGCATGACGACCGCGCAGGTCGACACGCTGCGCGAGGTGCACGGCCTCTACATGGTGCGCTCGGGGCGCATCTGCGTGGCCGGGCTGAACAGCGGCAATGTCGAGGCGACCGCGGTGGCGATGGCCGCGGTGCTCGGCGCCGGCGCCTGAGG
>JANORB010000006.1:0-4815 GCA_031415135.1 Methylibium sp. | reverse complement strand
CGGTTTCCACCGGGCCCGGCGCGATGGCGTTGACTCTGATGCCGGCGTTGCCCAGTTCGCAGGCCTGCTGCCTGGTCAGGTGGATCAGCGCGCCCTTGCTGGTGCCGTAGGCCACGCGCAAGGTGCTGGCGCGCAGGCCCGAGATCGACGCGATGTTGACGATCGCGCCGCCGCCCGTGCGCAGCATCACCGGCGCGAAAGCCTGTGTGCACAAGAAGGCGCCGTCGAGGTTGGTGGCCATCACGTGGCGCCATTCTTCGAAGCTCGTCTTCAGGATCGGCTTGAACACCGCCACGCCGGCGTTGTTGACAAGCGCGTCGACGCGGCCGAAGCGGCCGACCACGGCTTGCACCGCGGCGTCCACCTGCCCCGGCTTGGACACGTCGGTGTGCAGCGCCAGCACGCGCTCGGGATCGTTCAACGTGGTGTTGGTGCGGGCCAGCGTGTCGGCGTCGATGTCGAGCAGCGCCACGCGGTGGCCTTGCGCCAGGAACATCTGCGCGACGGCCAGGCCGATGCCGCGTGCACCGCCGGTGACGACGGCAACGGGAGTGGTTGAAGAGGTGCTTGTCATCGAGGCTCCACGAACAGAAGGGAGAACAGAAGGGATCGAGGGCTGGATTGTCGATCACCCGCGTGTCGATCACCCGCGTCGATCACCGCCGGTCGGCCACGCGCCTGTCGGCACCGCCGAACTGTTGGCCCGGACGCGGGCCAACATGCGGCGCGTGCGCGCGGGCCGCCGCAGTGGCGCGGCAGGCTTTTCGCACGCTTGCCGCGGGCCCGTCGCCGGCGCGCGCCGGCGCGGGGTGCGCATCCTCGATCGGCGGCGCGTCGAAATCGGTCCCGCAGGCGGTCTGCGGGCGCGTGCCGGGGTGCGGCGGCGCCGCTGCCTGATCGACAATCCGGCCACCCACCCATTGGAGCCGCCGATGCCGCCGACCACTTCATCCACCCCCGTCGCCGTCGTCACCGGTGGAGCCCGCGGCATCGGCCTGGCCGTGGCGCAGATGTTCCTGGCGCAGGGCCACCGCGTGGCGCTGCTCGACATCGACGCCGAGACGCTGGCCCGCACCCACATTGCGCTGAACGACCCCGAGCGTGTGCTCGCCTTGCACACCGACGTGTCCAGGCCAGAGCAGGTGGACGCCGCGGTGCAGGCCGTGGTGGGCCGCTTCGGCCGCGTCGACGCGCTGGTCAACAACGCCGGTGTGGCGGTGTTCAAGCCCATCCTGAAGACGAGCTTCGAAGAATGGCGCCATGTGATGGCCACCAACCTCGACGGCGCCTTCCTGTGCGCGCAAGCCTTCGCGCCGGTGATGCTGCGCACCGGCGGCGGCGCCATCGTCAACATCGCCTCGATCTCGGGCCTGCGCGCCAGCACCTTGCGCGTGGCCTACGGCACCAGCAAGGGCGCGCTGATCCACCTGACCAAGCAACAGGCCTGCGAACTGGGCAACGCCGGCATCCGCGTCAACGCCATTGCCCCCGGGCCGGTGGAAACCGAGATGGCCAAGGCGGTGCACAGCACGTCGATCATCTCCGACTACTTCGACGCGATCCCGCTCAACCGCTACGGCACGCTGGCCGAGATTGCCAACGCGGTGGGCTTCTTGTGCAGCCCGGCTGCGAGCTACGTGAACGGCCAGGTGCTGGCGGTGGACGGCGGTTTCGACGCCAGCGGCGTGGGCCTGCCGACCTTGCGGCGGGGCTGACACGTGCCGGGTCTGCCGCTAGCATCCTTTGAACGCACGCATGTCGCGTGCGACCACCGAGGAGGCGACATGCAGACATCGAACGAGCCAGTGACGTCCACGATCAACAAGGCGTCCGTCACCGTCAGCGACGGCACCCGACTCAACGTGCTGCAGGCTGGCAGCGGCAAGACGCTGGTGCTGATCCCCGGCTGGTCGCAGACCGCCGAGCAGTTCAAGTATCAAATCGAAGGCCTGGCCGACCGCTACCGCGTGATCGCGGTCGACATGCGCGGGCATGGCGACTCCGACAAGCCCGGCCACGGCTACCGCATCCAGCGCCTGGCCAAGGACGTGCACGACGTGCTGGCGCAACTGGAGCTGAAGGACGTGACGATCCTCGGCCACTCGATGGGCTGCTCGGTGCTGTGGTGCCACCACGACCTGTTCGGGCCGCAGCGCATAGCGCGCTACGTGTTCTGCGACCAGGCCTCGTTCCTCACCACCGACCCGGCCTGGACGCTGCGGCAGGTGGCCGACTACGGCCCGATCTTCACGCCCGAGAGCGTGACCGCCACCGCCGCCGCACTCGCCGGCCCCGACGGCGTGCCCACCACCGCCGGCTTCCTGAAGGCCATGGTCACCGACAAGATGCCCGCCGAGCAATTCCAGTGGATCGTCGACCTGAACCTGAAGATGCCCCGCCGCGCCGCCGCCGACCTGCTCTACAACCACTGCCACCAGGACTGGCGCGACGTGCTGCCCCGCATTGCAGTGCCGAGCCTGTTCATCGGCGGCAAGTCCAGCCTGGTGCCGCACACCTGCGTGGCCTGGGAGGCGACCCAGGTGCCGGGTGCGCAGTTGTCGATCTTCAGCGAGAGCGAGCTGGGGTCGCACTTCATGTTTGTCGAGAACCCGGCGAAGTTCAACGCGGTGCTGGCGGGGTTCATCGGCTGATTTCGATAGGGGTGCGGCGCGCTCGCATTGCACTGATGGGGCCGGTGAGGCTTGCTCACTGCGCCCAGGGTTCTGGTCACGGTTTGCGCGCGATCGGAGCGCCGGGGCACTCTGCTGCGCGAGTGTCCCCCGAGCGCCCGGGCGACGAAAAGCTGTTCGACCCTGCTCGACAGGAGGACCAGGCATGAAGATCACCGGCGGCTGCCATTGCGGCGCGATCAGATACGAGGCCACAGGCGAGGCGCTCACGCATGCGCTGTGCCACTGCACGGACTGCCGTCGCCACGCCGGCGCGCCGATGGTCGGGTGGGCGATGTACAAGCAGGAGGGCGTGAGGGTGACCAAGGGGGCGCCAAAGACCTACTGCTCTTCGGAAAACGGCCGGCGACAGTTCTGCCCGGATTGCGGCACAGGGCTCTTCTACACAAACTCGGAAGTGCTTCCCGGAGTGATCGACATCCAGAGCGGAACCTGCGACGACCCCGACCTTGTCCCCGCACGCTTGCACATTCAGGTGGCGGAGCGACTTCGCTGGATGGAGCACGCACATGAGTTGCCGGCGTTTGAGCGGTACCCGCCTCAATCGAGTCGCTGAACGGACCTGACGGGGCCGGGACGGCACAAAGGAGTTGGCTGTTCGACGGCGCTGCGGTGAGCTGGGAGGGTGAGTGTGCCGCCGCCATCTGCGAAGCCGTGCGGCGCCCCACCATGCGCGCCGGCATCTGCGCCGGCAATGCCAGGGACAAACCCCGCTGCCAATCAGGCAGTGAGCATGCCCTTGGTTTCGATGAAGGCGATGACCTCGTCCAGGCCGGCGCGGGTCTTCAGGTTGCTCATCACGAACGGCCGCGCGCCGCGCATGCGCTTCGTGTCCGCCGCCATCACTTCCAGACTGGCGCCGACATAAGGCGCCAGGTCGGTCTTGTTGATGATGAACAGGTCGCTCTTGGTGATGCCGGGGCCGCCCTTGCGCGGGATTTTTTCGCCGGCGGCGACGTCGATCACGTAGAGCGTCAGGTCGCTCAGCTCGGGGCTGAAGGTCGCGGCCAGGTTGTCGCCGCCGCTTTCGATGAACACGATGTCGGCGTTCGGAAACTTCTCCAGCATGCGGTCCACCGCTTCGAGGTTGATCGACGCGTCTTCACGGATCGCGGTGTGCGGGCAGCCTCCCGTCTCCACGCCCATGATGCGTTCGGCCTCGAGCGCGCCGGCCACCGTGAGCAGGCGCTGGTCTTCCTTGGTGTAGATGTCGTTGGTGACGACCACCAGGTCGTAGCGTTCGCGCATCGCCTTGCACAGCATTTCGACCAGCGTGGTCTTGCCCGAACCCACCGGGCCGCCAACGCCGACGCGCAATGGCGGGAGCTTCTTGCTGCGATTGGCAATCGTGTGCAGGGCGGTCATGGCGGCAATGGTGGAGTCAAGTGTGTGGACGAGTGTATCGGCCATCACCGCGCGGCGCCGCCGGCTTCTGCGCGGAGCAGGTCGACATAGGCGCCGGCCACCCGCTGCTCCGGTGCCACGCCCAGGCGCGCCAGCAGCGCGTGCGCTTCTTCGATGCCGGCTTCGGCCGGCTCGCCGTCACGCAGCACCACCTCGAGCTCCAGGAATTCGCCCAGCCCGTCGACACGGTCCAGGTGCACCCGCGTGCGACCGACCAGGTACAGCAGCCGCTGCTTTTTCACCCGGCCCGCGTGGCCCAGCGCACGCGCCAGCGCGGCGCGCAGGCCATCGGGGTCGGCGGTGGGCGTGATCAGGTAGTCCGAGGTCTTGGGCCCCGTCGCGTCGGGCCGGTCGTAGGCGATCAGTTCGCCGCAGCCGTTGCCAAAGTCGCGCAGCTTCAGGCGGCCCTGGGCACAGGCGAAGAAGCTGTCGTCCTGAACGATCCACTCGGGGCCGTGCTGCGCCAGCGCGGCAACCCGCGGCGCCAGCGCGGCGATGCTGTCGATGCGCGCCTTGATCTCGATGTTGCGTGCCATGCGGCAGGCCTGCTCAGGAACGGAACAGGCGCGAGTATTGCGTCTCGTGCTGCGCCGAAAGTATCGCCAGCATCGGCATGAAGGCCTGGCGTTCGCTGTCCATCAGCGCCTGCGCCTGGTCGACCGCGGCGGGGACATGCGCCACCAGCGCGGCCAGCACGCGCTGGCCCGCGCTCTGGCCCAGA
>JANORB010000005.1:0-2989 GCA_031415135.1 Methylibium sp. | reverse complement strand
ACGTTCGAGCCCGGCTGACGCTGCTGCATTGCCGGCGCCAGCCCCCGGATATCGGATGAGGTCGTGCCGAACACTACAGAACGGCGATCGCTGCGGTCCTTGCATGGCGGGCGCGAACCATGAGCGTCGCCGATCTGCGCGCGGCCAGGGCCTTTGGCGACGCCTGGATTCAACAGCGCAGAACGGCGGTGCTGGTCGTGCCCTCGGTCGTGGCACGCAGGGAAGGGAAGGTTCTCATCAACCCGCAGCATCCCGATTTCACCAGGATCGTCGCGGGCATGCCGGAGGCAGTCGTCTGGGATGCGCGACTGTTCGGCGCGCACTGACTTCAATCTGTGGGCGCGCGTGACCGTCCGGTTCGGGCTCGCTGTTCCGGGTCGCGGCTTCTTGCACTCCTGATCAGATCGCTCGCGCGCCGTGGCGGGCCGCCATGGCGCGCAACTGCCGGTTGAACGGGTTGCGATTCAGGAACGAATCGCGGAATGCTTCGGGCACGTGGTGGCGAGCGATGTCGTTGATCCAGGCCACGGCGCGTCGAACAAGGCGGTCGCGCGCGGTGGTGTCGCCGGCCGCGTCGAACGCGCGGCACAACGCCCAGTGGTACTCGCCTGCGTACAGGCCCATCGGCGGCAGACGTTCGAGTTCGGAAGACAGCGCGTTCGCCTGCAACGCGGCGGCGTCGTGGCGGCCGTCGCGCAGCAGCGCTTCGATCAGCCGCACCCAGGCCGGCCCCGCGTGCGACCAGGTCTGGCGCGCCTGCGCCTCCTGCACGATGCGCTCCAGCAGCGGCAGCGCCTCGTCGGCCGGCAGATGCGCGCTGATCTCGGACTGCACGCGCCAGCGGTAGCGCTCGGAGCGCGGGCACATCGGCACCAGCGCCAGGGCGGCGTCGAGCAGCGGCAATTCAGGCTGCCCACCAAGGCGGGCCAGTGCAGCCTCCAGCAACAGCCCTTCGAGGCGCACTTGCAGCTTCGGCGCATGGCGCGGCCGGTCCACCAAAGGCTGCGCGCGGTGGGGTTGGCCCAGCGTGAAAGCGAGGTGGATCGTCACCGCACGGCCGAAGCCACGGCTCCGATCGTCGTAGCAAATCCGTAGCACTGGCGCGGCGCAACGATCCGCGAGGCGACCCGTCAACCCGGTTCGCTGTCGCATGATCATCGTGCACAAGTCATTGACTACCATGCACAAATCCGACTGCGGTCGGCAACAGGCCCACTCAGTCCGCCCCACCATGGTCTGGACCGACAAAGAAGAAACCAGTGCAATCAAATCAACCACTTAGCCCCTGGCGCCTGTGTGCGGCCCCGATGATGGACTGGACCGATCGGCATTGCCGCTATTTCCATCGCCAGCTGTCGCGCCGCACGCGCCTGTACACCGAGATGGTGACCACCGGTGCCTTGCTGCATGGGGATGTGGCGCGCCACCTGGCGTTCAACGAGCAGGAGCATCCGCTGGCGCTGCAGCTCGGCGGCAGCGAGCCGGCCGAGCTGGCGGCCTGCGCCAAGCTGGGCGAGCGGTGGGGCTATGACGAGATCAACCTCAACTGCGGCTGCCCCAGCGAGCGTGTGCAGCGCGGCTCGTTCGGCGCCTGCCTGATGGCCGAGCCGCAGCTGGTGGCCGACTGCGTCAAAGCGATGCGCGACGCGGTGAGCATTCCGGTGACGGTGAAACACCGCACCGGCATCGACAAGGCGGAGTCGTTCGGGTTCGTGCGCGACTTCGTCGGCACGCTGGCGCAGGCCGGCTGCGGCGTGTTCATCGTGCATGCGCGCAACGCCTGGCTCAAGGGCATCAGCCCGAAGGAAAACCGCGAACTGCCGCCGCTGCGCTACGACGCGGTGCACCGTCTGAAGCGCGAATTCCCGTCACTGACGATTGTGCTGAACGGGGGGCTCAAGACCAACGCTCAAATCGACGAGCAGCTCGCGTTCGTCGATGGGGTGATGCTGGGCCGCGAGGCCTACCACCACCCGTGGCTGATGTCGGACTGGGACCAGCGCCACTTCGGCGACCCGCGGGCCGTGCCGGACCCTGACGCGGTCGAGCAGGCGATGGTGGCCTACATGGACCGCATCGGCGCCGACGGCGAACCCTGGTCGCGGGTGGCGCGCCACATGATGGGGCTGCGCAATGGCGCGCCCGGCGCCCGCCGCTGGCGCCAGGTGTGGTCGGATCACCGGCTCAAGTCGTTGCCCGCAGCGGCGGTGTCTGACCAAGCCAGGCGCGCCTTGGCCGCGGCCGACGCCGGCCACGTGGCCAGCACCACGCCCAGCAGCGCCAGCCCAAACGCCACCACCTGAACGGCGCTGAAACGCTCGCCCAGAAACAGCACGCCGACCAGCGCCGCGCTCACCGGCAGCAGCACCGTGAACACACCGGCCTTGGACGCCGGCACCTGCTTGAGGCCGGTCATCCACAGCCACACCGTGACCACGCTGGCCGCCAGCGAATAAGACAGCAACAGCCACCACGAGCCGGCGGCCACCGCGGCGAAATCGAAGCTGCGCGCCTGCCACAGCCCGAACGGCGCGACGAGCGCCAGGCCCCACAGGTTGATCAGCGCAGTGATGCGCCTGGGGCTGACCTTGCCGCTGAGCTTCTTGCCAATGACGACGTAGATCGCCTCGCAGCCCACCGCGCCCATCAACAGCAGGTTGCCCAGCACGGAGCTGGCGCCGCCACCCGCGTCACCCGCGTGTTGGTTCATCGACACCAGGGCAATGCCACCGACCGCGCAGCCGATGCCGGCCCCCACGCGTGCCGTGATGCGCTCGCGCAGCAGGGCCCACGAGAGCAGCGCCACCAGCGCCGGCAGGGCGGCCATGATGACGCCTGCCGCCAGCGCGGTGCTCATCGACACGCCGAACAACATGCAAACCGAAAACAGGAAGTTGCCGAAGAACGATTCGAGAAACAGCAGCCCGCGGTTGTGGGCGCTGAGCGGCGCCTCGTCGGCGGCCCGCTTGACCCACGGCGCCATCGCCAC
>JANORB010000004.1:0-3162 GCA_031415135.1 Methylibium sp. | reverse complement strand
ACGTGATGGAGGCGCTGGCCAGGAACAACGCCAACGTCGGCGCCGGCTACATCGAAAAGAGCGGCGAGCAGTACCTGATCCGCGCGCCGGGCCAGGTGGGCAGCCTGGATGAAATCCAGGACATCGTGATCCGCAACGCGCAGGGGGTGCCGGTGCGCATCCGCGACGTGGCCGAGGTGCTGCTGGGCAAGGAACTGCGCACCGGTGCGGCCACCCAGAACGGCCAGGAGGTGGTGCTCGGCACGGTTTTCATGCTGCTGGGCGAAAACAGCCGCGCGGTTTCGCAGCGTGTTGCGGCCAAGATGGTCGAAGTCAATCGGAGCCTGCCGGCCGGTGTGGAGGCGAAGACCGTCTACGACCGCACGTCGCTGGTCGAACGCACCATCGCAACCGTGTCGAAAAACCTGCTCGAAGGCGCGCTGCTGGTGGTGGTGGTGCTGCTGGCGCTGCTGGGCAACTGGCGCGCCGCGCTGATCACCGCGGCCGTGATCCCGCTGTCGATGTTGTTCCTGATCACCGGCATGGTGCAGAACAAGGTCAGCGCCAACCTGATGAGCCTGGGCGCGCTGGACTTCGGGCTGATCGTCGATGGCGCGGTGATCATCGTCGAGAACTGCATCCGCCGGCTCGCGCTCGAACAGCACCGCCTGAACCGCGTGCTCGACCGGGGCGAACGTTTTCAGGCGGTCTACGAGGCCACGCGCGAGGTGTTCAAGCCCAGCCTGGTCAGCGTGATCGTGGTGGTGCTGGTCAACCTGCCGATCTTTGCGCTGACGGGTGTCGAAGGCAAGATGTTCCACCCGATGGCCTTCACCGTGGTGGTGGCGCTGTTCGGCGCGCTGATCCTGTCGGTGACCTTTGTGCCGGCCGCGGTGGCGCTGTTCGTGACCGGCCGTGTCGAAGAGAGAGAAAACCGCCTGATGCGCGGCGCGCGCGGGCTGTACGAGCCGGCATTGCGCTGGGTCATGGGCAACAAGGCGCCCGTGGTCACCGGAGCCGTGGTCGCGGTGGCCTTGAGCGGGCTGCTGCTCACCCGCATGGGCAGCGAGTTCATTCCCAGCCTGGACGAAGGCGACGTGGCGCTGCACGCTCTGCGCATCCCGGGCACGAGCCTGACGCAAGCGGTGGAGATGCAGTCGGCACTGGAAAAGCGGTTGATGCAGTTCCCCGAGGTCGACAAGGTCTTCGCCAAGCTCGGCACCGCCGAAATCGCAACCGACCCGATGCCGCCCAGCGTGGCCGACAACTTCGTCATGCTCAAGCCGCAGGACCAGTGGCCGGACCCGAAACGCAGCAAGGAAAACCTGGTGCGCGCAATGCAGGACGCGGCGCAGACGATCCCCGGCAACAACTACGAGTTCACGCAGCCGATCCAGATGCGCTTCAACGAGCTGATCTCGGGCGTGCGCAGCGACGTGGCGGTGAAGGTGTTCGGCGACGACCTGGACACGCTGCTGCAAAGCGGTGAGCAAATCTCGTCGGTGCTGGAAGGCATCCCCGGCGCGGCCGACGTCAAGGTCGAGCAGATCACCGGGTTGCCGATGCTGTCGGTCAAGCTCGACCGCAAGAAGATTTCGCGCTACGGGCTGAGCGTGGGCGAGGTGCAGGACCTGATCGAAGTGGCCATCGGCGGCAAACAGGCGGGCCAGGTGTTTGAAGGCGACCGAAGGTTCGACCTGATCGTGCGCCTGCCGGAGCGCCTGCGCACCGACCTGGAGGCGCTGAAGCGGCTGCCGATCCCGCTGGCCGTCAATGGCAATGGCAAGGAGGGGAGCGCTGCGCCGGGCTACATCACGCTGGGCGAGGTGGCCAGCTTCGATGTGGCGCCGGGGCCGAACCAGGTCAGCCGCGAGAACGGCAAACGCCGTGTCGTCGTGACGGCGAACGTGCGCGGCCGCGACCTGGGCTCGTTCGTCGCGGAGGCCCAGGCGCGTGTGCGCGAGGGTGTGAAAGTTCCCGAGGGTTACTGGCTCGAGTACGGCGGCACCTTCGAGCAACTCACGTCGGCCGCGCAACGGCTGCAACTCGTGGTGCCGCTGTCGCTGTTGCTGATCTTCGGGCTGCTGTTCCTGACCTTCGGGTCGGTCAAAGACGCGCTGCTGGTGTTCAGCGGCGTGCCGCTGGCGCTGACCGGCGGCGTGCTGGCGCTGTGGCTGCGCGACATTCCGTTGTCGATCTCGGCCGGCGTGGGCTTCATCACGCTGTCGGGTGTGGCGGTGCTGACCGGCCTGGTGATGGTGTCGTGCATACGCGACCTGCGCGCGCAAGGCATGGGGCTGGACGCCGCCATCACCGAGGGCGCGCTGACGCGGCTGCGGCCGATCCTGATGATCGCGCTGGTGGCCAGCCTGGGCTTCCTGCCGATGGCGCTGAACGCCGGCACCGGCGCCGAAGTGCAGCGCCCGCTGGCCACCGTGGTGATCGGCGGCATCCTGTCGTCGACCTTGCTGACCTTGCTGGTGCTGCCAGTGCTGTACCGGCTGGCGCACCGCAGGGATGAAGAGGGTGAAGTCGCGGCGATCAATCCACGGCCGGAGCCGGCGCAGGCATGATCTGGCGATCTCCCTCAGCGGTGATCATGCTGGTGGTGCGCGTCGGGAAAATGCGCGTGCTGGTGGGCCAACGGCTCGTGGCGATGCCGGTGCGTGTGCTCCATGCCCGGGCCCCCCGGCGCCGGCGACGCATCATGGGTGTGTTGATGGTGCTCGTCATGCGCGTGCGCGTGCGCATGCTCCAACGCCGCGTGCTCGTGCGCGTGCTCATGCCGCTCGGTCAGGTGCAGCCACACGCCGATGGCCATCAACGCACCTGCCGCCAGCAAAGGCAGGGTCACCGGTTCCCCCAAGCCCAGAACCGCGACCAATGCGCCAAAAAACGGCGCGACGCTGAAGTAGGCGCCGGTGCGTGCGGTGCCGAGGTGGCGCAGCGCGACGACGAACAACACCAGGCTGACGCCGTAGGCCAGCAAGCCCACAACCAGTGCGCCGCCGACCTGCGGCATGGCCGGCCAGGCGGCGCCCAGGGCCAGCGCCAGCACGAGGTTGGTGGCACCCGCCGCCAGGCCCTTGACCGACGCGATCCACGTCGCGTCCGCCAGCGACACTCTGCGCGTCAGGTTGTTGTCGATGCCCCAGGCCAGGCAGGCGCCGAGCACGGCCAGCG
>JANORB010000003.1:0-7484 GCA_031415135.1 Methylibium sp. | reverse complement strand
CGCGCATCTACCGGCTCGCCTTCGTCAAAGGTGACACCGCGTTGCCCTTCACCGTCATCGGCACCGACGGTGGCTTGATCGAGAAGCCTGAATCCGTGAGCGAAGCCTTCCTGGCGCCGGGCGAACGCCTGGATGTGCTGTTCGACGCGGGTCAGGCGCAGGCCGGTGACACCGTGTTCCTCAGGAGCCTGGTCTTCGACGCGATGGAGAACGAAGGGGGGATGGGCGGCATGGGCGGCCAGGGCATGGGCCAGATGATGAACAGCATGGGCTCGGCACGGCTGCCACTGGGCGCGGCGTTCAACGTGTTGAAGCTGTCGGTCACGGCCGGTGAACGAATCGTGGCCAGGCTGCCGGCGGCGCTGTCCGACATCAAGCCGATCCGCACTGAAGGGGCGCCAGAGCGAAAGATCGAACTGTCGATGGGGCACATGCGCTTCCTCATCAACGGCCTGACGTTCCGCATGGACCAGATTGCCATCGATGTGAAGCGCGGCGCGGTGGAAATCTGGCGCATCCGCAACCCGGCAGTCGGCATGCCGCACCCGATGCACATCCACGGGTTTTCGTTCCAGGTGCTCGAACGACTGAACAGCCCACCGCAATGGGCAGCCACGGCGCGTTTCGGCAAGGGCCGCGCCGTCAGCGACCTGGGCTGGAAGGACACGGTGCTGGTGTGGCCGGGTGAGACCGTGCGCATTGCGATCGACTTTGCGCACGACTTCCCAGGGGACCAGACCCACGTGTTCCATTGCCACAACCTCGAGCACGAAGACGCCGGAATGATGATCAATTTTCGTGTTCAGGCGTGACGGCGACTCCATGCGGCAAGAACCGCCAGCCTGACCTTTGGAGGCTTCTGATGAATCACGACCCTGCTCACTTGCAACAACCGGCTCAACAGCCCGGCCCGCACAGCGCGCCGCCGTTCTGGCGCTCCAGGTATGCCATCGGGCTTCTCGTATTCGGCGCTGTCGCGGCGTACTTTCTTCTCAGCGAGCACCGCGCCCACTTCTTCGGGGCGTTGCCCTTCTTGCTGCTGCTGGCCTGCCCACTGATGCACATGTTCATGCACGGCGGTCATGGGGGGCACGGCGGACATGGCGGACACGGTGGCGGGCACGCGGACCACGCCGGCGGCAAGCAGGCTGCCAGCTCGTCTGAGCCCGGGCCTGCGCCCAAGACGGGAGCGCAGCCATGACCCACGAAGCCTCGGGCTACGGCCTGTGGACGCTGGTCGCCCTCAACACGGCGCTGTTCCTGATGTTCGCGTTCAGCTTCTTCAAGCCGAACACGGCACGCGACTGGCGCAGCTTCGGCGCCTTCGCTGCTTTCATCGTCGCGCTGTTCGTCGAGATGTACGGCTTCCCGCTGAGCATCTACCTGATTTCGGGCTGGCTGCAGACGAAGTATCCGAACCTCGACCTGCTGTCGCACAACTCGGGTCACCTGTGGTCGACGCTGCTGGGCGAAAAGGGCGACCCGCACTTCGGCGCACTTCACATCGCAAGTTATGTCTTTCTGGGCTTCGGTTTCTACTTGCTGTCCAGCGCGTGGAACGTGCTGTACCACGCGCAGCGCCGCAACGCACTGGCCAAGACCGGGCCGTACGCGCGCATTCGCCATCCGCAGTACGTGGCCTTCGTCCTGATCCTGCTGGGCTTTTTGCTGCAGTGGCCGACGCTGCTCACGCTGGTGATGTTCCCGATTCTGCTGGTCATGTATGCGCGCTTGGGCGTCACCGAAGAGGCCGAGATGCGCCAACGATTCGGCGCCGAGTTCGAAGCCTACGCAGCCAGCACGCCGCGCTTCCTGCCAGCGTGGCGAACCGATCCCCGGCGGCCAGCGCACTGAGCGCCGCGCCGGTCCAAGGAGCCACGATGAAAACAAGCACCATTGAAGTCGGCGAGCTGGTCTCCACGTTGAGCGCAGCCGGCGTCCAGCGCCAGCTGTCGACGCTGCCCGGCGTGTTTCACGCTGACGTGAACTATGTGGCGGGCAGCGCGACCGTGCACTACGACGAAGCGAAGATCACGCTGGACGCGATTCGCCAACGTGTCGTCGATTGCGGCTACCACTGCCGCGGTGAGCTGGCGCCGGCCCATGTCTGCGAGCCGGCGGGCCGCCCCACTGCGGGCGATGCCCACTCGGGACATGCAGGCTCCGGCGCATCGTCAAGCGACCCGAAGGCCGACATGATGCATGACATGGGCCATGCGCCAGGCATGTCGATGCAGGGCATGGCCGACGACATGCGCAACCGATTTCTGGTGGCCCTGGTGTTTGCCGTGCCGGTGTTCCTGTACTCGCCGATGGGCGCGATGTTCGGCGACTTCCCCACACCGTTCGGGATGGAGCGCAAGCTGTTTCTCTTCATCGTGGCCACGGCGGCCATCGCCTATCCGGTCTGGCCGTTTGTGGTCGCAGCCGTGCGGGCCGCACGCAACAAGGTTGCCAACATGGCGACGCTGATCGTGCTGTCGGTCGGCACGGGCTATCTGTTCAGCGTGGGTGCCACGTTTTTCTATGACGGTGAGGTGTTCTTCGAGGCCTCGGCCGTGCTGCTGGTCTTCATCCTGCTGGGCCACTGGCTGGAGATGCGTGCCCGCGCCGGCGCGTCGGACGCGATCCGTGCGCTGATGGACCTGGCGCCGCCGATGGCCACCGTCGTTCGCGCCGGTGTCGAGACGCAGGTGCCGACGGCGCAGGTGCTGGCCGGCGAGACCATCGTCATCAAGCCGGGCGACAAGATCCCGGTCGATGGCGAAGTCATCGAAGGCAGTTCGCAGGTCGACGAGTCGATGCTGACGGGCGAATCGATGCCGGTGAAGAAGGGGGTGGGCAACCCCGTCATCGGCGCCACCATCAACAAGAGCGGCAGCTTCCGCTACAAGGCCACCAAGGTCGGCGCCGACACGGCGCTGGCGCAGATCGTCAAGCTGGTGCAGGAGGCGCAAAACTCCAAGGCGCCAGGGCAGTTGCTGGCCGACCAGGCCTCGCAGTGGCTGGTGCTGGCCGCCATCGCCATCGGGCTGCTGACCTTCGGCGTGTGGTTCTGGGTCATCGGCGAGACCTTGCTGTTTGCGCTGACGCTGACCATCACGGTGTTCGTGATCGCCTGCCCCGACGCATTGGGCCTGGCCACGCCGATGGCCATCATGGTCGGCACCGGCCTGGGCGCGATGAACGGCATCCTGTTCAAGAACGCCTCGGCGCTGGAAAACGCCACCAAGCTGACCGTCATCGTGTTCGACAAGACCGGCACGCTCACCGTCGGCCAGCCCGATGTGGTCGAGATGGTCACAGCCAGCGGGGTCAGCGAAGCGCAGCTGCTCGCCGTCGCGGCAGGGGTGGAAAAGTTCTCCGAACATCCGCTGGCGCAGGCGGTGCTCAAGCGCGCCGGCACGGCCCCGTTCGAGCTCGCCACGGACTTCACCAACATCGACGGGCAGGGCGCCCGCGCCAGCATCGGCACTGAAGCCGTGCTGCTGGGCAACCGCAAGCTGATGCAGTCCGAGAGCGTGAGCGCCGAGTCGATGACGGTGCTGGCGGCCGCGGCCACACGGCTCGAAGGCGGTGGCCGCACGGTGGTGTTTGTGGCCCGCGCCGGCCGGCTCATCGGCCTGATCGCGATTGCCGACGCGGTGCGCCCCACATCGAAGGCGACGATCGCCAAGCTGCAGGAACGTGGCGTCAAGGTCGCGATGATGACCGGCGACAACCAGGCCACGGCCGATCGCATCGGCAAGGAACTGGGCATCGACATCGTTCTGGCCGAAGTGCTGCCGGGCCAGAAGGCGGCCAAGATCAAGGAGCTGCAGGACCAGGGCAACAAGGTCGGCATGGTCGGCGACGGCATCAACGATGCCCCGGCGCTCACGCAAGCCGACGTGGGCTTTGCGATCGGCGCGGGCACCGACGTGGCGATGGAAAGCGCCCAGGTGGTGCTGATGAAGAGCGACCCCTATGACGTGGTCGGTGCCATCGAGTTGTCGCGCGCCACGCTGCGCAAGATGCACCAGAACCTGTGGTGGGCGGTGGGCTACAACGTGATCGCGTTTCCGCTGGCCGCGGGTGTGTTCTATCCCTTCACGTTGTCGCCGGAGATCGCGGCGCTGTCGATGTCGGGCAGCTCGGCGGTGGTGGCCATCAACGCGTTGATGCTCAAGCGCACCAGGCTGGCCGGCATCAAGCGGGTGGGGTCGGCCCAAGCCCCGGCAGCGCCGGACGCGCCATCGGCCACGGCCTCCTCGACCACGTGAACTGAATGTGCTTCTCCGCCACGGCCAGCTTTTCGGCAGGGGCCGTCCTGCTGGTGGTTGGCGCGCTCACGCTCCACACGGCGAAGACGGCGGCAGCGAATCCGCGAGAGTGGCTCTTCGCCGCCATCCCGCTGCTGTTTGCGATCCAGCAGTTGATCGAAGGCGTGATCTGGCTGACGTTCCGCGTTGATGCGCCGCTGCTGAACTCGGTGATGACCCACGTGTATTCCTTCTTCTCGCATGTGCTGTGGCCGGTGGTCGTGCCCGTGGCGGTCCTGCTGATGGAGCCTGGAGGGTGGCGTCACCGGGCTTTGACCGCGTTCGTTGCGGCCGGCGCCGCGGTCGGTGCCTACCTGCTGGTTGTGCTGATGGCGTTTCCCATCGTCTCGCGGCCGACGGGTCAGCACATCGAATACGTTTCGCCGCATTTCTTTGCGGCCGTCACGATGACGCTGTACTTGCTGTCGACCGCGATCAGCCCGCTGCTGTCCTCGCACCGCATGGTCGTTGTCTTCGGCGCTCTGGCGCTGGGGTCGTTCGGCGCGGCTTACGCCTTCTATGCGGCGTGGTTCATCTCGGTCTGGTGCTTCTTCGCGGCACTGCTGAGCGCGGTGGTTTATCTCCACTTCGCGTGGAAGTCGCGCGACAACAGCCCGCCTGTCCGGGCCGGCGCACGGCCCGCCCCACAACGCTCGACCTGAACCCTTTGGAGAACAGAGCATGCACAGATCATTGACGGGCCTGACCAAGGTGATGGAAGCGCGCGCCAAGGCCACCTCGATCCAGGCCACGCCGGAACTGATCAACGACCCCGCGGCGTTCCAGAAATTCCAGCAGGCGCAGGGCGAACTGACGGGTGCGCTGTCGCGGTTGATGGTGGTCTCGGAACAGTACCCGAACCTGAGGGCCAACCAGGGATTCCGGGACTTGTCGGCGCAACTGGAAGCCACCGAGAACCGCATCACGGTGGCGCGCAACCGGTACATCTTGACCGTGCAGGACTACAACGTGACCGTGCGGTCCTTTCCGTCGAATCTGACGGCGATGGTGATGGGCTACAAAGAGAAGCCGACCTTCGCCGTCGACACCGAAAAGGAAATCGCCAAGCCGCCCGGTGTCGGGTTTGATACCGCACCGGCCAAGCCTTCAGGCGCAGGATCGGGGGCGAGCAAGTGATCGCAAGCAAAGTCCGCAACGGGCTTGGGCGGGCTGGCAAGGCGCTGCTGTTCGTTACTCTGGCGGGCTGGTTTGCGCTGGCCGCGGCGCAGGTGCCCGTGCCACCGTTGACGGGGCATGTGATCGACCAGACCGGCACCTTGACTTCAGAGCAGAAGGCCACGCTGGAACAAACGCTCACCGCCTTCGAAGCCCGCAAAGGCAGCCAGCTGGCCGTGCTGATGGTTGCATCGTCAGCGCCGGAAGAGATCGAACAATATGCCCTGCGCGTGGCCGAGCAATGGAAGCTCGGACGCAGACGAGTCGATGACGGCGCGATCCTCGTCGTCGCCAAGAACGACCGCGCGATGCGCATCGAGGTCGGGTACGGCCTGGAGGGCGCGCTGAACGACCTGACCAGCAAACGCATCATCAGCGAGACCATCCTGCCGCGATTCAAGAGCCAGGACTTCTACGGCGGCATCACGGCCGGTGTGGAACAAGTCATCCGCGTCGTTGACGGCGAGCCCCTGCCCGCGCCGAGTGCCCGGTCGAGCCAGGGCATTGGCGATGTTCAGCAGTACGCGCCCATGCTGTTCATTCTGGCGCTGGCCGTGGGCGGTGTGCTGCGTGCCACGCTGGGCAAAGTGCCCGGCTCGCTGGTCACCGGCGGGGTGGTCGCGGTGATTGCCTGGTTCGTGGTCGGTGCCGTCTCGATGGCGCTGGTGGCCGGCGTGGTTGCGCTGTTCGTCACCTTGCTGGGTGGCGGCATGCTCGGTCGCGGGCTGGGTGGTTATTACGGGGGCGGTGGCCGGGGTGGTGGTGGCCGGGGTGGCGGCGGTTTCGGTGGCGGCGGTGGCGGCTTCGGTGGCGGCGGTGCGTCGGGGCGGTGGTAGCCATGAACATCCAACGCATCGCGCGCCACCTGTTCGTGACTGACGGGCAGGTGAGTCGGGCCTTTGGCCGAAGCACCTTGAACAAGATCGAAGCGACTATCAAGGCCAGCGAGGCCGAACATGTCGGCGAGATCCGATTCGCGGTCGAAGGGGGGCTGGACGGTTCGCCGTTGTTCAAGGGGCAGTCGGCCCGCGAGCGTGCGATCGAGCTCTTCTCGCAACTGCGTGTCTGGGACACCCAGCACAACACCGGCGTGCTGATCTACCTGCTGCTCGCGGACCGGGCCGTGGAGATCGTTGCAGACCGAGGCATCCACGCCAAGGTGGATTCGCACGAGTGGAGCAAGGTCTGCCGACAAATGGAAGCCGCCTTCAGGCAGTCGAACTTCGAAGGCGGCGTCGTGAGTGGCGTGCAGGCCGTGACGCGGCATCTGATAGAGCACTTCCCTTCTGACGGCCATGACAGGAATGAACTGCCGGACAAGCCGGTGGTGCTGTAGCGCACCGACCCAAAAACCGGGTGGTGGCCGCCGATCGACAACTCCATCAACGTCGCACACCAGGAACACATCATGGAGCACCCATCAGATCACCAGGACGCCGGGGTCGCCAACTTCTCGCGCCCCTTCACGCGCCCCTTCACGCGCCATCATGATGCCGAGGAAGCCGTTCAAAAACTCGCCAGCGGCGGCCACGTGGGGCATGGCGGCCATGGTGAGGGTGACCGTCGACCAACTGTGGGCGCGATCGCAACGGATGGAACACAGAGCCGTGCTTCGCCATCACGATTCCGCGGCGATGCCGGCAGACCACGTGCTGTGCAAACATGTCGTCGAATGGAAGAGCCGTGTGTTCACGCGCCAGTGGGCGCGCTGCGACCCGCCAAAGCCAGGCACCTTCCGCCTGCTCCCGACAGGTGAACGGCTCGCCGCAATGGCGCGCGACGACGCGCAGATGCGGTCCATGTTCACCGCGACGCCTCCGGATTTTTATGCCGTGCTGGCCCAGCTTGCCGAGGCCGAGCCCACGCCCAACGGGTCCGGTACGTCCTGATCCAGCCAGCATGCGCGGGGCACGCAGAGGCGGGCCGTCCATCACACAAAAACTGGCACCAGACTGGCACCCTTCAGACAGCGACTCCAACAAGTCAGCAATCGCCATCTTCAAAACA
>JANORB010000002.1:0-5175 GCA_031415135.1 Methylibium sp. | reverse complement strand
AGAACGTCATGGCCAACGGTGGCACGCTTCCCGCCGATGCCTGCCTGGGAGTCAATACGTTCGCCGCCGCCGTGGGCAAGGTTGCGACGCTGGCCTGCACCGCCGCGTCGGGTATCTTGGTGGCGACGATGGGAGCCGAAGCAAAGAACGTTGCCGTGACGATGACGCCGACGCCCGGCAACAACGCGGTAACCTGGCGCTGCACTTCGCTGGCTGCTGATCACAAATTCGTTCCCGCCGAGTGCCGCAACGTTTGATCTTCGACTGAAGCGTGGCGGCAAACAACTTGACCGTCGCAAACGGGGCCGCGAGGCCCCGTTCTCTTTGGTGATGCGCCCGGCAGAGCGCAGCCACAGGAGGTGGAAGTCCTTCTGGCCGCACGGAACCCGGCGATCGGCTGCACGGCTGCACGGCTGCACGGCTCGCGCCGTCTTCGCATGGACAATGCGCCGAATGCACGTTGCGCGCACACCGCATTCAGCGCCGGAACCCGCCGATCCGCGCAGCCACCCCTGGGCACTCGCCGCCTGTGCCGCCCTCGCCCTGCCGGCCCTGATCGCCTACAACGTCCCCCCTTCGGCCACCTTCTTCAATCAAGCGGCGGCGTTGTTTGGCTGGGGCGCCTGGCTGGCGCTGCTGGCAGCCGCACTCCCACACCGTTCAGCGCCTTGGGCCACGGGCCTCAAGGCACTGATGGGCGCGCTGGGGCTGCTGTTGCTGGCCGCGCTGGCGTCACCGTTGTGGACCGGCCAGCCGTGGGCGCTGGCGCTGTCTGGCGCGGGCCTGATCGCGGCGGGTGCGGTCACCGCGCCGGTCGGCGCGGCGTTGCAGCGGGCGGGCCTGGGCACGCTGGCATTTCGGGCGTTCTGCGTCGGGCTGGTGGTGGCCAGCGTGGCCAGCGCGGCGGTGGGCCTGGTGCAGGTCTACGCGCCTGATTGGGCCGACGGCAACTGGATCGCGCGCAGCGCGGTGCCGGGGCGCGCCGTGGGCAACCTGCGCCAGCCCAATCACCTGTGCAGCTTGCTGCTGTGGGGCATGGTCGCAACCGTCTGGCTGAGCGAGGCGCGGGTGATCCAGCGTGGCGCCGCGGTGGCCGTGGCCCTGCTGCTGATGTTCGCGGTGGTGCTCAGCGCCTCGCGCTCAGGGGTGGTGGGTGCGGTGGTGTTGGCGCTGTGGGGTGTGCTGGACCGCCAGCTCTCTGGCCGCGCGCGGCTTGCGCTGGTGCTCGCGCCGCTGGCCTATGCGCTGCTGTGGGCCGGCGCCACGGCCTGGGCCCATTACAGCCTGCAGGTGTTTGGCGGCGAAGGGCGCTTCAGCGGTGGGGGCGACATTTCAAGTTCGCGCTTCGGCATCTGGGCCAACACGCTGGCCTTGATTCGCGCCCACCCGTGGGCCGGCGTGGGTTTCGGCGAGTTCAACTTTGCATGGACCTTGACGCCGTTCCCCGGCCGGCCGGTCGCGTTCTTCGACCATGCGCACAACCTGCCACTGCATCTGGCCACCGAGCTGGGGCTGCCGCTGGCCGCGCTGGTGCTGGGGCTGCTGGGCTGGGCATTGTGGTGCGCCTGGCGGGCCGGGGCACCGGTCGGTGACAAGGCGGCAACCCACTTGCGCGCGGCGTTCGTGATGGTGTTGATGGTGCTGGTGCACAGCCTGCTGGAGTACCCGCTGTGGTACGCGTACTTCTTGCTCCCCGCGATGTTCGCGCTGGGGCTGGGTGTCGGCGGGCCAGGCGCCGCGCGGCCGCCACCGGCCACTCCGCCGAGACCCGCGCCGCCCGCCGGCGCGGCCGCCATGTCAACCCGACCGCTGCTGTTGGCGGCCGTGCTGATGATGCTGGGCGCGGTGGTCGCGGTGCGCGACTACCAGCGCGTGGTGGTGATTTTCGTCCCGCCCGAGCATGCCTCGCCGCTGGCCCAGCGCATTGCCGACGGCCGGCGCAGCTGGTTCTTCTCGCACCATGGCGACTACGCCGCCGTGACCACCGCCGAAAACGCCGCGCAGGCCGCGCCGGGCCTGGCCGGCGCACCGCACTACCTGCTCGACGCGCGGCTGATGCAGGCCTGGGCGCGGGTGTTGCACGAGGCGGGCGACGAGCAGCGCGCGCGCCACGTGGCGCAGCGCTTGAAGGAGTTCCGCAACGAACAGGCCAAAGAATTCTTCGAGCCCTGCGCGCCGGCCGCCGTGGCGGCTTTGCCGGCCGGCACGGCAGCGCCGTTTCAGTGCCTGGCGCCCGAGGTGGTGCTGGACTACAGGGCGTTCAGGTGATCGTCACAGCCCTGGCGAGGGGCCGGAAGGGCTGCGACAGTCGCTGTGCAGGTGCGGTATTCTTACCAAACCAGCATCGATACAGCCGAGGTATTCGCGTGACCGCCGTCGCCACACTTTCGGGCAAGTTTCAGATCTCCATCCCCAAGGCCGTTCGGGATGAGCAGCATTGGCAGGCCGGGCAGGAATTCGTCTTCATTCCCAAGGGCAAGGGGGTGTTGCTGATGCCCGTGCCCGAACTGGCCCAGTTGGCCGGGCTGGCCAAGGGGGCCAAGACACATTCGGTCCGTGACCGAAAGGATCGCTACTGATGCGCGTGGTCGACACCTCGGTGTGGGTCGAGTGGTTGATCGGCAGCCCGCTCGGGCGCAAATTTTTTAAGGAGATTCCAGATCGCGCCGAGTGCATCGTCCCCACGATTGTTCAGCTCGAACTATCGAAGTGGCTGCTGCGCGAAACCGGCGAGGAACAGGCCGACCAGATGATCGCGTACACCCAAAAATGCATCGTGGTTCCATTGGACACAGCGCTTGCATTGCTTGCCGCCGAATTGCAACGACAGCACAAACTCGCCACCGCCGACGCGATCGTTTATGCCACCGCGCAATCGCAAGGCGCCGAGTTGCTGACCTGCGATGCCCACTTCGCCAGGCTGCCCTCGGTCCTGTACTTCAAGAAGGCCGTGCGGTAGCCGGCAGAACCAAGCGCACCTGTGCAGTGGCTACGCCGCCGCCACCCAGTCGCCCGACTTTCCGCCGTGCTTTTCCAGCACCCGAATCTCGCCCATCACCATGCCGCGATCGGCCGCTTTGCACATGTCGTAGACCGTCAGCAGGCCCACCTGCACGGCGGTCAATGCCTCCATCTCGACACCAGTGCGGCCCAGCGTTTCCACCTGCGCGGTGCAGCGCACGGTGTGGTCGGCCGGCTCGATGAAAAAGTCGACCACCACGCGCGTGATCGGCAGCGGGTGGCACAGCGGAATCAGATCGGACGTGCGCTTGGCCGCCTGGATGGCGGCGATGCGCGCGACGCCGATCACGTCGCCCTTCTTCGCGCTGCCGGCTTGAATCAGCGCCAGCGTGGCCGGCAGCATGCGGATCACACCGGTGGCGCGCGCCACGCGGTGGGTCTCGCCCTTGGCCGACACGTCCACCATGTGGGCCTGGCCTTGGGCATCGAAGTGTGTCAGTGCGCTCATCGGGAGAAACAGTCCGGAAACGGTCGTGCGGCATCATAGCGATGCGCGCTTGAACTTGACCCCGGTCCAACGCCCCTTCACTGACGGACTCCTTCATTGAATGCAGCCTCGCATACGCCGCTTGCTTGTCGACCGATCCGCAGCCTGAGTTCAAGGCTGGGTGCCGCGCTGTGCGCCTGCGCTTTGCTGCTGCCCGCACTGCCGCCGGTGCGGGCCCAGAACAAGAACCAGAACCAGCTGCCCGCGCTGGGTGATGCGGCGGCCGAAGACTTCGGCGTGGGCACCGAGCGCAAGCTGGGCGACCAGATCATGCGCGAGATCCGGCGCGACCCGGACTATCTTGACGACCCGCTGCTGCTCGAATACCTGCAGTCGCTGTGGCAGCCGCTGCTGGCGCAGGCGCGCGCGCAGGGCAACATCGGCCCCGACATCGACGACCGCTTTGCCTGGGAGCCGTTTCTCGTGCGCGACCGCAGCGTCAACGCGTTTGCCCTGCCCGGCGGCTACGTCGGCGTGCACCTGGGCCTGATGGCCATCACCGCCACGCGCGACGAACTGGCCTCGGTGCTGGCGCACGAAATGTCGCACGTGACGCAGCGCCACATCGCGCGCAGCATCGCCAGCAGCAAACGCCAGTCGCTGCTGGGCGTGGCCGCGCTGATCGTCGGTGTGCTGGCAGCCAGCCGCGCCCGCAATGCCGATGCGGCCAACGCGGTGATCGCGGGCAGCCAGGCCGCCACCATTCAGGGCCAGCTGAATTTTTCGCGCGATGCCGAACGTGAAGCCGATCGCATCGGTTTTGCGATGCTGGCCGGCGCCGGCTTTGCGCCCGGTGGCATGGCGGCGATGTTCGAAAGGCTCGACCAGTCGTCGCGGCTGAACGACAGCGGCGGCTTCCCGTACCTGCGCAGCCACCCGCTTTCCACCGAACGCATCGGCGAGGCGCGCTCCCGGCTCGGCACGGCCTCGGCCGTGGCGCCGGTCAGCGTGGTCGAGCACAGCCTGGCGCAGGCCCGCGCGCGCGTGCTGATGGACCCGCGGGTCGACGCGCTGCGGCGCTGGCAGGCGCTCGACACCGATCGCGCCGCCAGCACGCTGGGCGACAAGCTCGCCAGCGCCACCGGCAGCGCGCTGGCCTCCACGCTGCTGCGCGACTGGGCCCGCGCCGACGCGGCACTGGCCAACGCGCAGGCCTTGCTGCGCGGCGCAGCGCCGGCCGAGGCGCGCGCCGAACGCTTTGTGCAGTTGCTGGCGGTGCAATCCATGCTGGCGCGGGGCGACTCGGCGCGCGCCACCGTGTTGCTGCAAGCTTTTGCCACCGATGCGTCGCGCCCGGTGATGTTGCTCAACGCCCGGGCGGCGCTGGCCGCTCCCGCCGCGGCCGCCAGCACTGCGGCGCTGAAGCCGCGCGCTGAAGAATTGCAGACCTGGGTCGCCGTGCACCCGGCCGACGCCGACGCCTGGGTGCTGCTGGGCCAGGCCTGGGCGCGCCTGAACCAGCCGCTGCGCTCGCTGCGCGCCGAGGCCGAAGCGCGCCTGGCGGTGGGCGACCTGACCGGCGCGGTGGACCGCTTGCGCGCCGCCCAGCGCAGCGCCCGCACCGGCGGTGGCGCCGACTTCATCGAAGCCTCGGTCGTCGACGCGAGGTTGCGCGACATCGAAACCCTGCGCCGCCAGCTGACCGCCGAGGAGCGCGCTGCGCAATA
>JANORB010000001.1:0-19537 GCA_031415135.1 Methylibium sp. | reverse complement strand
GGGCCCTTGCACCGGGGGGTGGTTTTCGACCTCACCCTCCCCCCCCCCCCCCCGTCCGGGCCCCCCGCCCCCCCCCCACGGCTGCGCCAGGTGTTGCACAACCTGCTGGGCAATGCCGTCAAGTTCACCCAGCGCGGCTCGATCGCGCTGAGCGTGAGCCGCGAGCCGGGCGGCGGCCTCGTCAGCGCTGAAGTCAGCGACACCGGGCCGGGCATAAAGCCCGAAGACCTGGTGCACATCTTCGAAGCGTTCCGCCAGTCGGGGGGCGCCACCGCGCGGCCATTCGAAGGCGCCGGCCTGGGGCTGACGATCGCGCGCGACATCGCCCGCGCGATGGGCGGCGACATCGTCGTCAGCAGCACCGAAGGCACCGGCAGCCGCCTGTTGTTCAGCGCGAAGCTGCCGGCCGCGCCGATCCCCGAGCCGGTGCGTGCGGGGCCTGTCGGCGCCGAGAGAAGCTCAACCGTCACGGCGCCAGCGCCCCCCAGACCGCGCCAGGTGTTGATCGCCGAGGACGACGAAGTCAACGCGCTGATCGCGCTGGCCTACCTGGCGCATTTCGGCATGCAGGCCGAACGCGTGCACGACGGCATGCAGGCGGTGCGGCATGCGCTGCGCGAAGTCAACCGCCCCGACCTGGTGTTGATGGACTGCCGCATGCCGGCGATGGACGGCCTGGCCGCGACGCGCGAGATTCGCGCCCAGGAACGCACGCTGGGCCTGCCCCGGGTGCCGGTGATTGCACTCACCGCGACCGCCTCGGACACCGACCGCCAGCAATGCCTGGACGCCGGCATGGACGACTTCTTGTCCAAGCCCTACACCCGCGAAGCGTTGAACGATGTGCTCAACCGCTGGGCCCCGCAGACTGCGCCGGCGCCGGCGGGCTGATCGCGCAATCGTTTCAAGGCGCAAGTTCAAGGCGCGGCATCACGCCACCGCGGCCAGCCTCTGGAGTTGCGGCTGGTGCAGGCGCAGCGGGCGCTGGGCCTGGAACAGCTGCAGGTCTTCGTGGAACGTGTCCACCATGAACGCGTAGAGCGGGTGCCTGGCCTCGACCCAGGTGCGTTCGGCCGCGCTCACGTCGAACGCCAGGATGCGGTGCGGCAAGCCGCCGGCGTGGGCCAGCGGCACGCGGTCGTCGGGGCCGAGAACGTCCTTGAAACCCAGGCGCCGGTAGTTGCGGATCAGCGCTTCGTTGCGCGCGCCGATGACCATCCAGCGCATTTGGCTGGCCAGGCAGAACAGGTAGCTCGCTTTCATCAGGCACAGCTTGGCCAGCGGGTCGGCGCCGGCCAGCACCGACAAACGGGTGATCTCGGCCCGCGGCATGCCGGCCAGCCAGTTCGGCAGGATCAGGCTGTTCTCCAGCAGCAGCGGGCCGAACGCGCTGGGCTGGATGCGCAAGGTGCCGATGCCGCGGCCGGTGGTTTTGTCGCGGCACAGGAACACGGCCGTGCCCTCGGCGTGGTCGAGCGCGTCGGGCTCGGCAAACCGGCCGCCCATCTCGGGCACGTGGTGGCCGTAGGCTTGCGCGCGCACCGAGCAGGCTTCGGACACGTCGTCACTCGAAGTCGCCAGCCTCAGCGTGAAACCCAGTTTGCAAGTCGCCATGATCTCGAATCCCTGTGATTGAATGGTGATCGGGCCGGCTGATCGTGAGGAACGGCCCACACCCATAAGTTACGCGCGGCGCGGGCCGGGGATTCGCGCGAACAGCGGGGCATTCGCAGGCCAGTGGCGTGGCCACGCCGTTGGGCCGGCCGCATGCCGTGACGTGGGTCACGGCGCCGGCGTGGCGCACCCTACACTGCGCCGATGGACCGCTTTCTCGCCATCGACGCCTTCGTCCGCGTGGCCGAGTCACAGAGTTTTGCCGAAGCCGCGCGGCAGATGCGCGTGTCGCGTTCGGTCGTCACGGCGCGCATCCAGCAGCTTGAAGAATTTGTCGGCGCGCCGCTGTTGCACCGCAACACGCGCAGCGTGCGACTGTCCGAACTGGGCCAGGCGTTCCTGCGCGACTGCAGCGAGCTGGTGGGCCGCACGAACGAAGTCGTCGACCAGATGCGCGAGGCCACCACGTCGCCGGTGGGGCGCTTGCGCGTGCATGCGTTGCCGGGGTTTGTGCTGGGCCACCTGGCGCGCCTGCTGCAGGAGTTCCAGGCGCGCTACCCGCAGATCGTGCTGGACCTGATCGTCAACGACGCGGTGCTCGACCCGGTCAGGGAAGGCTTCGACTGCGCGCTGCAGATCTTCCCGCCGCGCTCCGAGGAGCTGATCTCGCGCAAGCTGTTCGCGGTGCGGCGGGTGTTCTGCGCCTCGCCCGAATACGTCAAGCGCTTCGGCACGCCGCGCCATCCGCGCGACCTGATGGGCCACCGCATCGGCTGGTATTCGGGCTACCCGACGCGCGAGCGGCTGGTCTTCCACGGGCCGCAGGAGCAGGTCGGGCTCGACCTCAAGCCGGTGCTGCTGACCAACTCGGTTCACCTGCTGCGCGAATACGCGCTCGAACATGCCGGCATCGTCTGCGTGCCGACCCTGGTGGCCAGCGAGGCGGTGCAGTCCGGCGCGCTGCGGGTGATGCTGCCGGACTGGCTGCTGAGCTCGTTCTGGCTCTCGGTGTTCTATCCGGTGACGGTGCGCAGCGCGCTCAAGCTCAAGCTGTTCCTCGAAGTTCTCACCGCCAGCTTCTCGGGCGTGCCGCCGTGGGATCGTGAGTTGATCGACAAGGGCTTGATGGGCGAGCGGCTGCTGGTCGAGTAGCGCTCGCGCCCGTTGCCCATCATCCCCCGGCGGAACCGGGCGGCCTTTGCGGGGGGCTGCTCCCGAGGCTGGCCAGCAGATAGGCCAGCGTCACGTACGGCCACAGCCAGCCGACCCATTGCGCGGCGCCGTGGAAGCGGATGAACCGGCCCTGCTCCCAGGCCTGCAGGCTCTGCGCGAAGTAGGGGTCGGCCGGGGCTTGCGCGAGCAGCACCACCAACGCCGTCAGCACCACCAGCCCCAGGCCGGCAGCCACCCGCGCGGGCACGCTCACGAGCAGCGCCGCCAACCCGGCGGCGCCGCCCAGGGCCACCAGGGCAGGCCGGGTAGACCAGGTCAGCGCATGTTGGGGGCCGAAATTCAAGGCTGTCGACAGGGTCGTGGCCGCCAGGCCCACCAGCGCGACACCAGCCACCACGACCAGGCGGCGCCAGCCGGGCCGGGCGACCGTGAAGCCCAGCAGGCACGGCGCCAACAGGCCCAGTGCAACGACAAGCAATTCAGCCGCCGGCGAGAGCGCATCGATGCGCGGCTCGACCAGCAGCCAGCCCTGCGCTGCCTCGGCCACCGGAGTGTCTCGCAGCAGGCCGGCCAGATTCTCCTGGACCCGGTCGAGCACCTGCCCCAGCCCCAACACCACCGGCGTCGGAAACAGCAAGCCGACGGGCCACAGCATCAGCAGCGCCAGACCCCCGGCGCTGCGTTCGATCAACCAGCGATTGCGCCAGACCTGCCACAACGCCACCACGCCGAGTCGATGCGCCCCCAGCCCCAAGCCGGCGCCGATCGCCGTCCCCACGACATTCAAGGCCAGATCGAGGTTGGATGGCACACGCTGCGGTAGGAAACTCTGCACCAGCTCCATCGCACCCGACAGCCCCGCGCCCACCCCCACCGCCGCGGCGAACGCCAATCCAGGCCGGCCGCCCTGGCGCAACCCCGCCAGGCAGATCAGGGCCCCCAACGGCAAGTAGCCCAGCCCATTGGAGACCAGGTCGAACCCGGTCCACCAGCGTGGCCACGGCAGGGTCAGGAAGGCCAGCAACGGGCCGCGCGCCTCCTGCCAGCCGGCAAAAGGGTACAGGCTGGCGTAGACGATCAACGCCGCATAGAGCCATGCCAACGGGATGGCCGAGCTGCGGTGGCGCGCCATCGGACCTCAGAAGGGCTTGACGACCACCAGCACGACCACGGCGGCAAAAACCAGCACCGCCGATTCGTTGAAGACGCGATACCAGCGTTCGCTGCGCCGATTGGCGAGTTGCTCAAAACTGCGCAGCAGCGAGCGGCACGCGTGGTGGTAGCCAATGGCACCCAGCACCAACGCCAGCTTGACATGAAGCCACACGCTGCCCGGGCCCCGTCCGATCCCGTAATAGAGCCACAACACCAGCCCCAGCCCCAGCGCAGGCACCATCAACAGGCTGCTGAAACGGTACAGCTTGCGGGCCATCATCAGCAGCCGCTCGCGTTCGGCGTGGCTGTCTGCCGGCACGGTGACCAGGTTGACGAACAGGCGCGGCAGGTAGAACAGCCCCGCGAACCAGCTTGCGACAAACACGATGTGGAACGCTTTGATCCAGAGCATCGCGGCATTATGGCGGGCACCCCCGGCGCCCAAAAGAAAAGCCCTGGCCTTGCGGCCAGGGCTTTGAAAGCCTTAACGCTGTCATCACGGTAAGGCACCTGCTCAGGGAGGAAAAGCAGGGAATGACGGCCTTGCGGCTATCATTCGATTCCTACTTTAGCAGAACCCCAGCATTTTTCTAGGGGCCCGCGGCCGCGGCGCGGAGCGACAAGTTTCAGCAGACTTGCGTGGCGCCGTCGGCTGCGCAGCAACGGCTCAGCGCAACGTGCAAACTCCACCGCCCTTCCCTTCCAGCCGCCCGCGCAGGTTGCGCCGCGATGGATTCACACGCGAACTGGTGCGCGAGAACCATCTGCATGCCGCCGACCTCATCCTGCCGGTATTTGTGCTCAACGGCACCGAGCGGACCGAGGACGTCGGCTCCATGCCCGGCGTTCAGCGGCGCAGCCTGGACCGCCTGCTGCCAGTGGCCGAAGAATGTTTGCAACTCGGCATCCCGGTGATGGCGCTGTTCCCGGTGCTGGAGCCGGCCCAGAAGACCGAGGACGGCCGCGAGGCGCTCAACCCGGAAGGCCTGATCCCCACGGTTGTGCGCGAACTGAAAAGGCGCTTTCCGGAACTCGGGCTGATGACCGACGTGGCGCTGGACCCGTTCACCAGCCACGGCCAGGATGGGCTGCTGGACCCCACCGGCTACATCCTCAACGATGAAACCGTGGCCGTGCTCACCCGGCAGGCCCTGGTTCAGGCCAGCGCCGGCGTGGACATCGTCGCACCCAGCGACATGATGGACGGCAGGATCGGTGCGATCCGGCAGGCGCTGGAGGCCAAGGGTCACATTCACACCCGCATCATGGCGTACAGCGCCAAGTACGCCAGCGCGTTCTACGGGCCGTTTCGCGACGCCGTAGGCTCGGCCGCCAACCTGGGCAAGGGCAACAAGAAGGTCTACCAGATGGACCCGGGCAACAGCGACGAGGCGCTGCGTGAAGTTGCGCTGGACATCGCCGAAGGTGCCGACATGGTGATGGTCAAACCCGGCATGCCTTACCTCGACATCGTCCGGCGTGTGAAAGACGAGTTTCGCGTGCCCACCTTTGCGTACCAGGTCAGCGGTGAATACGCCATGCTCAAGGCCGCCGCGGCAAACGGCTGGCTCGACCACGACGCGGTGATGATGGAAAGCCTGCTGGCCTTCAAGCGGGCCGGTGCCGACGGCGTGCTGAGCTACTTTGCGCTGGAGGCGGCGCGCCTGCTGCGATCACGCTAAGACGCGGCAGGCCGCATGCGCATCTTCCACATCAACGCCGACCAGTTCACCGAACTGGACGTTCTGCCTCAGGCACTGCCCGCCGCAGGCTATTTGTGGGTGGGCAGTGGCCGGCGCGAGTTCGAAGTGCAAGCGGCCGAGATGCAAGCGGCGCTGCAGCGCTGGACCGGCGGGCAGCTGGTCGACCTGCATGTGTCGGACCTGCTCAACAACCAGTTGCCCTCGCATTTCGACGACACCTCGTGGTACGACATGCTGGTCTTTCGCCGCCTGGCCGCGGGGCCGGGAAGCGCGGCGATGTTTGCCGACGAAAACCATGGCACGCTGGCCTCGGCGCGCAAGGCGCTGGACGCGATCGACACCAGCCCGGTGGGCTTTGCGGTGTTCGACCGTGTGCTGCTCACCGTGCATCCGACCGACTGCCAGGTGCGCGAATTCTTTGCCGCCCGGCTGCAGCAGCAGGTGCAAAACGGCGACGCGCGCGCCTCCGGCCGCCTTCCCAACAGCCCGGCCGACCTGATGCTTCGAATGGTCAATCACATGGTCGACGGCTACCTGGACCTTCGCCGCTTGCTGACGCGCCAGTTCGGCCACCTGCAGCAACTGCTGTTCAACCCGCGCAGCAATTTCAACGACTGGCAGATGCTGCTCGAATCGCGCAACGCCATGCACCTGCTGGAAGACGTCTGCGAGGACCAGCGCAGCGCGGTCGGCGAATGGATCGATGCGCTCGATGAATGGCCCGACGAAGCCGACCCGGCAGCGCGGCGCGAACGCGAACTGCTGCGCGTGCGTTCGCGCGATGTGCTCGAACACATCGAACGTGTGCTGGCGCATGTGCGGCGGCTGGAGTCCTCGGCCGAAACCGGGGTGCAAATGCACTTTGCGGCGCAGAGCCACCGCACCAACAGCATCATGCGCACGCTGACGGTGCTGACCGCCATCTTCCTGCCGCTCAACCTGGTGACCGGCTTCTTCGGCATGAACTTCGAGGGCCTGCCGCTGATTCACAGCGCCACCGGTTTCTGGGTCGTGTTCGGCCTGCTGGTCACGCTGGGGCTGGGCCTGGGCGGCTTCTTCTGGCGCAAGCGCTACCTCAGCACCAACCGTTGAGCCGCGCTCGCCCCTGTCATTCGACCGACGCCAAATTGCGCTGTTGGGGTTCGGCCGGCGCCTGGCGGCACGGCAGCGGCTGGGCGCCGTGGCGGCGGCGTCACTGGACTCCCACTCCACCGAGGCGCGTCAATGCGCATACGGATCGCCGAACCCCAGGCGTGTCAACACGGCGCTTTCACGCGCCTCCATCGCCACCGCCTGGGCATCCTGTTCGTGGTCGAAACCCTGAGCGTGCAAGCTGCCGTGAACCAGCAGGTGGGCATAGTGCGATTCCAGCGCAACGCCCTGCTCCAGCGCTTCGCGCTGCACCAGCGGCGCGCACAGCACCAGGTCGGCCATCACCACGGGGCCGTGGCTGTAGTCGAAGGTCAGCACATTGGTCGCACGGTCCTTGCCGCGAAAGTCGTGGTTCAGCGCGCGCCCTTCTTCGAGCCCGACGATGCGCACGGTGATGTGAGCCGGCTTGTCCAGGGCGGCGCGGATCCAGCGCGCCACCTTGTGGCGCGGCAGCACGGCCCGATCGGCGCTGTCGGCAAATTGCAATGACAGGGTGAGCGCGGGCCGGGGTGTCGCCATGATTCGCTCCTTGGGGGCTCATTCGATGTCGGGGCGCGCCGCGTCGTAGGCTTCGACGATGCGCGCCACCAGCGGGTGGCGCATCACGTCGACCGACGTGAAGCGCGTCGTGGCCATGCCGCGCACGCGCCGCAACACGCGCTCGGCGTCGATCAACCCGCTCAGCTGGCCGCGCGGCAGGTCGATCTGGCTCACGTCGCCGGTCACCACCGCCTTGGCGCCGAAACCGATGCGGGTCAGAAACATCTTCATCTGCTCGGGCGTGGTGTTCTGCGCTTCGTCCAGGATCACGAACGCATTGTTCAGCGTGCGTCCGCGCATGAAGGCCAGCGGCGCCACTTCGATGCTGCCCTTCTCGAACGCCTTGCCGACCTTTTCCATGCCCATCAGGTCGTACAGCGCGTCGTACAGCGGGCGCAGATAGGGATCGACCTTTTGCGCCAGGTCGCCGGGCAGGAAGCCCAGCCGTTCGCCGGCTTCGACGGCGGGGCGCGTCAGGATGATGCGCTGCACGCTGCTGCGCTCCAGTGCGTCGACCGCGCAGGCCACGGCCAGGAACGTCTTGCCGGTGCCGGCCGGGCCGATGCCGAAGGTGATGTCGTGGGCGAGGATGTTGCGCAGGTAGGTGAGCTGGTTCGGCGTGCGGCCGGCCAGGTCGGCGCGGCGCGTGCGCAGCACCAGGCCGGGCGCAGCGGGTTCGCCGCCGCTCGTGCCCGCCGCCGGCGCCGGCGCCGGCTCGCGCTGCCCATGGTGGGCCACCACCTCCACCAGCGCCAGTTGAACCTGCTCGGCGGAAAGCGGCGCGTCGGCGCGCTCGTGCAGCGATTGAAGCAACTTCATGGCCAATTCGGCCTTGTCCTTGGTGCCTTCGATCCGGAAGAATTCATGCCGCCGCGAGATGCTCACCCCCAGCGACGATTCGAGGCTGCGCAAGTGCTCGTCCAGGCTGCCGCACAAATGGGCCAGGCGAGCGTTGTCAGGCGGATCGAATGAGTGTCTGAGGATCACGAAACGATTGAAGCATTGGCGCGGCATTGATTGTCGCCCCAAGTCTGGCCCGCAGACCATCCTGCACAATCGCTCGGGATGGTCAAGCTCGCCACATTCAGGGTCGCCACGTGCCGTGGCTGGGTGGCCGCCATCGGCCTGATCTTCGGGTTGGCGTGTGCCGGCGCCGCCACTGCCGCCGGCAACGATCCCGCCTCTCCCGACGCGGCGTTGCAAGCCGCGCCGGCACTGCCGGCCGATGGGTCGCCGCCGCGGCCGCCCTCGGAAGGGAGCGCGGGCTGGCCAGCGCAGCGCGCCGCCGAGCCGGGCCAGGCGCCTTCGTGGCGCGTCACCTCGGTGCAGATCGCCGGCGGGGCGGTCGCGGTGCTGGGCTGCGTGATGCTGATTCTGGGCTGGCCGCTTCGGCGCGAGCGGCCCGAGTGGGTGCTGGGCTGGTTGATGCTGGCTTGGGGGGCGCTGTTGGTTCGCCCATGGCTGCGCAACGTGCCGTTCGACTACGCGACGGCCGCGATCATCGTGGCTGCCGCGCAAGCCGGGCTGGCCGGGTTGGCGGTGCTCTTCCTGCTGCGTTGTGCGCGCTGGACATTCCGGCCGCTGCGGACCGCGCTGCTTGCGCAGTGTGTGCTGATGCCGCTGAGCGTCTGGCTCGCCGGGCCGCATCGACTGCTGCTGACTTCCGGAATCTGGACCCTGCTGCTGGGCGCCGAGGTGTTGGCCGCGATGGCCTTGTTCCTGACGCTGGCCTGGGCCCAGCGGCGCGCCGGCTTCTGGGCCATGGCGCCGGTGCTGGCCGGCGTGGCGCTGCTGCTGCTGATGGAACTGGCGTTCCAGTGGCGTCTGCGCGACCCGCCGGCGATTGATCTCACCTCGCTCGGGTTGTCGTTGGCGCTGCTGGTGCTGGCAACGCGGGCGCTGCCGCGATTCTCGGCCCTGGGTCGCCGCCACCGGCAGGCGCAGGAAGAAAAGAGGAGTCTCGAAACCCGGTTGCACGCCCTGGTCGCGGCGCATCAAGGGGTGCTCAATGAAATGACCGCGCTGCGCACCGAGAGCCAACGGGCGCGGGCACGCAAGCGCAGCGCCCCGGCATGGGTCGAAGGCTCGCCGCAGACCGAGCACAGCCTGGCTCACCAGGCTGAAATCAACGTCGAGCAAGCCACGGCCCAGGAGCGCAAGCGCATCGCCGCCGATTTGCACGACGATCTCGGGGCCAAGCTGCTGACCATCGTGCACACCAGCGAGAGCGATCACATTTCCGCGTTGGCGCGCGAGGCGCTGGAAGAGATGCGCCTGTCGGTGCGCGGCCTCAGCGGCAAGCCCATGCGGCTGGCCGACGCCCTGGCCGATTGGCGCGCCGAAACCGTGGCGCGCCTGAGCCAGGCCAACATCGAGATCGACTGGCGCGGCCCCACCGAAGAGACCGAGCAGCGGCTGGCCGCGCGTTCCTTCGTGCAGACCACGCGCATCCTGCGCGAGGCCATCAGCAACATCATCAAGCACAGCGGCGCCTCGCAATGCAAGGTGCGCTGCGGCATTCGCGAAGGTGAGTTCGGCCTGGTGGTGCAAGACAACGGCAACGGCATTTCGATGGAGCTGGACGGCAAGCTCGACCGTGGCCATGGCATGGCCAGCATGAAGAACCGCGCCAAGCAGATGCAGGGCCAGTGCCTGGTGGAGTCCGGCCCGGGCTACGGCACTGTGATCAGGCTCACGCTTCCGCTGTGAACCCGCGCTGAACCCCGTGCCGCACAAGGCGTCGCCCTGCTACGATGATTTTCGGCGCCGCCCCCTGGCGCCGGCCCTGGGGGTTCGAGATGAAAAACATCCTGTTGCTGGAAGACCTGCCCGAAATCCGCCGCTGGCTCAAGGCGCTGGTGCTGCAGGTGTTCCCGGACTCCGTCATCTCCGAAGCGGCGCGTGTGCACGACGCGCTCGAGCTCATCTCCGCGGTCAAATTCGACCTCGCGCTGGTCGACCTGGGCCTGCCCGACGGGTCGGGCGTGGACGTGGTCGCGGCGCTGCGCGAGGCGCAGCCCGAAGCGCAATCGGTGGTGGTCACCATCCATGACGACGACGACCACTTGTTCCCCGCACTGCAGGCCGGCGCGTTCGGCTACCTGCTCAAGGAGCAGGCGCGCGAGCTGATCGCCGAGCAGCTCAACCGCATGAGCCAGGGCGAGCCGCCGCTGTCGCCCTCGATCGCGCGCCGCGTGATTGCGCACTTTGCCGCCAATTCGCGGCGCCAGGCGCGGCCGCAAAACATGCCTGCGGTGGCGCTGACCGAGCGCGAGAACGAAGTGTTGCTGCGCGTGGCCAAGGGCTTCACGCTGCCCGAGATCGGGGTGCAGCTGAGCCTGTCGCGCCACACGATTGCCGACTACGTGAAGCAGATCTACCGCAAGCTCAACGTCAGCTCGCGCGCCGAGGCCGCACTCGAGGCGCAGCGGCTGGGCTTGTTCAGACGCTGAGGCGCCAGGCCGCGGCGCGGCTTGATAATGCCTTGATGATCGGACGGCTCACCGGAATCCTCGCGGAAAAATCTCCGCCTCAAGTCCTCGTCGATGTGAATGGCGTCGGCTACGAGGTCGACGTGCCGATGAGCAGTTTTTACAACCTGCCGGGCCTGGGCGAGCGGATCACGCTGCTGGTTCATTTTGTGGTGCGCGAGGACGCGCAACTTCTGTATGGGTTTCTCACCCACGACGAGCGCGCGACGTTCCGGCTGCTGGTGAAGATCTCCGGCGTCGGCCCGCGCACCGCGCTGTCGATCCTGTCGGGCCTGAGCGTCGGCGAACTGGCTCACGCGGTGAGCCTGCAGCAAAGCGGCCGGCTCATCAAGGTGCCCGGCATCGGCAAGAAGACCGCCGAGCGCCTGCTGCTCGAACTCAAGGGCAAGCTGGGCGACGCGCTGACCGCGCCGGCCTCGCTGGCCAGCGACGCGCAGGCCGACATCCTGCAGGCGCTGATCGCGCTGGGCTACAGCGACCGCGAAGCCGCCGCGTCATTGAAGGCCCTGCCGGCCGAGGTGGGCGTCAGCGAAGGCATCAAGCTGGCGCTGAAGGCGCTGGGTCGATAGGCCCGCGCGCGCACTCAATGCTTCATGCCCGTGGGCATGTTGTCCACGCCGGGTGGCAGGACAGTCACCTCCACCGTCACCTCGCCGGCCTTCTCGAACTTCAGCTTCATCGGGAATCTGTCACCCGCTTTCAGCGGTGCCTTCAGGCCGACGAACATGATGTGAAGCCCGCCCGGCTTGAGCTCCACCGTCTGGCCCGCAGGCAGCGCGATGGCGTCGACCTGGCGCATGCGCATCACGTCACCGTCCATGCTCATGCTGTGCAGTTCGACGGCGCCTGAAACGCCGGCGGTGGCCGACAGCAGGCGGTCGTCGCCGCCCTTGTTTTCGAGCGTCAAGTAGCCGCCGCCCGTCGGCTGGCCGGCCACCGTGGCGCGCGCGTAGGGGTGGCCGATGGCGATGGCGCCGAGCTTGACATCGCGCGCCTCGCCGCAACCGATGGCCGCCAGCAGGAGGATGGCCGCCAGAGGGTTCTGCAATTTCATCGTGGGTTCCTGTGGGCGGGATTGAAGCGTCGATTTTGCCCGACGCGGGCCGGCCGATAATGAGCCATGTCGATCCAGACCGATGATTTCGAGCCCGCGCGCCGCGTGCTGTCCGCCGCGCCGGGTTCACCCAACGAAGAAGCCATCGAGCGCGCGTTGCGCCCCAAGGGCCTGGCTGAATACGTGGGCCAGGCCAAGGCGCGCGAGCAGCTGGAAATCTTCATCGGCGCGGCGCGCATGCGAGGCGAGGCGATGGACCATGTGCTGCTGTTCGGCCCGCCGGGGCTGGGCAAGACGACGCTCAGCCACATCATCGCCAACGAGCTGGGCGTGAACCTGCGCCAGACCTCCGGCCCGGTGCTCGAAAAGCCGAAAGACCTGGCCGCGATCCTGACCAACCTGGAGCGCAACGATGTGCTCTTCATCGACGAGATCCACCGCCTCTCGCCGGTGGTCGAAGAGATCCTCTACCCGGCGCTGGAGGACTACCAGATCGACATCATGATCGGCGAAGGCCCGGCCGCGCGCTCGATCAAGCTCGACCTGCAGCCGTTCACGCTGGTGGGCGCCACCACGCGCGCGGGCATGCTGACCAACCCGCTGCGCGACCGTTTCGGCATCGTGACCCGGCTGGAGTTCTACAGCGCCGAAGAGTTGGCGCGCATCGTCAACCGTTCCGCCGGTTTGCTCAAGGTGCCCACCGACGCGGAAGGCGCGTTCGAGATCGCGCGCCGTTCGCGCGGCACGCCACGCATCGCCAACCGGCTGCTGCGCCGGGTGCGCGACTATGCCGACGTGAAGGGCGACGGCCACATCGGCAAGGCGCTGGCCGACAAGGCGCTGGCGATGCTCGACGTCGACCGCCTCGGCCTGGACGTGATGGACCGCAAGCTGCTCGAAGCGGTGATCCACCGCTTCGACGGCGGCCCGGTCGGGCTGGACAACGTGGCCGCGGCCATCGGCGAAGAGCGCGACACGATCGAAGACGTGATCGAGCCGTTTCTGATCCAGCAGGGCTACCTGCAGCGCACGCCGCGCGGGCGCATCGCCACGCTGGCGGCGTACCGGCATCTGGGGGTCACCCCGCCGAAGGCCGCCGCAGACGACTTGTTCAGCGTCTGACGGGCGGGCGCGGGGCGCGGGCTCAGCCTCAGGGTTGCCCTCAGGTCTGGCACATCACCGAGGCGGTCGCGACCAGCTCGTTGAACAAGGCCATCGACACCGCGCCGGAGACGGCGTACGGGTCGAGCACGGCGGCCTCGGAGTACTTGAGCAGCAGCGCCGGGTTCAACCGGTTCAGGTTGACCTGCCCCATGGCCCAGCCGGCAAAGCTGCGTTCGCTGATTTCTTCGTAGCTCAGCAGCACCACGTCATGGTGGCGCGGGTCGCGCGTGATCTTGTTGTACAGCGTGCTGACCTGCGAGCGCCCGCCCTCCAGCACCTGCAGGAAGATGCTGCCCGAAAAACACAGCACGCCGGTCACGCCGGTGCCGGGGTTGTTGGCCATGGACTTGCGCAAAATCGCCGCCAGCGATTCGTGGTTGACCGATTCGGCCGAGCGGCTTGCATACATCAGACGAACCAGCATGGTCGGCCCCTTCAGTTCTTTTTGCTGAGCAGGGACAGGAACTCGCGGCGCAGGTTGGCGTTCTTGAGGAACGCGCCGCGCATCACGCTGTTGGTCATCATCGACTGGTCGTCCTTGACACCGCGCCAGTGCATGCAGAAGTGGTCGGCTTCCATCACGATGGCCAGGCCGTCGGGCTTGACGCGCTCCTGCAATTCGTTGGCCAGCATCGTCACCGCCTCTTCCTGGATTTGCGGCCGGCTCATGATCCATTCGCAGATGCGCGCGTACTTGGACAGGCCGATCAGGTTGGAATGTTCGTTCGGCAGGATGCCCACCCATACCTTGCCCATGATCGGGCACAGGTGGTGCGAGCACGCGCTGCGCACCTTGATCGGCCCGACGATCATCAACTCGTTCAGGCGCGAGGCATTCGGGAACTCGGTCACTGCGGGCATGGGCACGTAGCGCCCGCGAAAGACTTCGGTGAGGAACATCTTGGCCACGCGCTTGGCGGTTTCCGCCGTGTTGTGGTCGCTGTCGGTGTCGATCACCAGGGCGCGCAGCACTTCCTGCATCCTGGCTTCGACCTCGCCCTGCAACTCCTCCAGCTCGCCTGCGCGAATGAACTCGGCGATGTTGTCGTTGGCGTGGTAGCGGCACTGCGCGCCCACCAGCCGGTAGCGGATGCGATCGGACGCGTCGAGGCCGGAGAGCTCTTCTTCGGTTCGGAATATCGGCGTCGGTTGGTCTCGGTACATGGCCAGCTCGGGTGCGTTCGATGAGCGAAGGTTACTCCAGCGCCGCTGCCCGTAGACTGCCTGCGGTGAATGCCCCTGCCTCTGCCCCCGCGCCTGCCCCAGCCGACGCATTGCCACTGTCCCGGTTGCTGAACCACACCGCCGACGCTGTGCAGGCCGTGCGCGCCGGCCAGTCGTTGAACGCCGCGTTGGCGCGCTGCCCCGCGGACGCCCGGCCCGGCACCCAGGCCTTGAGTTTTCACACCCTGCGCTGGCTCGGCGCGGCCCAGGCGGCGCGCGCGCTGCTGGCGGCCAAGACACCACCCCCCGACGTGGACGCGCTGCTGCTCGTCGCGCTGGCCTTGTTGTGGCCGGCGGCGGAGCCGCCATATGCCGACCACACCCTGGTCGACCAGGCGGTGGCGGCGGCGAAGCGGCGCGCCAAGCCGAGCGCGCCGTTCATCAACGCGGTGCTGCGGCGTTTTCTGCGCGAGCGCGAGGCCACCGTGGCGGCGGCGCTGCGCGACCCGGTGGCCCGCTTCAACCACCCCGGCTGGTGGGTGGACCGGCTCAAGCGCGACTGGCCGGCGCACTGGCAGGCGATCCTGCGGGCGAACAACCTGCGCCCGCCGATGACGCTGCGGGTCAATGCGCGCCAGGGTGACGCCGCCGGCTACGTGGCGCGCCTGGCCGGGCACGGCATGGCTGCGCGCGCAATCGGCGCGCACACGGTGGTGCTGGAGCAGCCGCATCCGGTCTCGCAGCTGCCAGGGTTTGCGCAAGGCGCGGTGTCGGTGCAGGACGCGGCGGCGCAGTTGGCCGCGCCTTTGCTGCTCGGCGTTGGCAATGGCGACGCCGGCACTCGCTTGCAGCCCGGGTCGCGGGTGCTTGACGCGTGCGCCGCGCCGGGTGGCAAGACGGCCCACCTGCTGGAGCTGGCCGACCTGGACGTCGTGGCGCTGGACCAGGACAAGACTCGATTGACCCGCGTGGACGAATCGTTGGTGCGCCTGGGTCTGCGCGCCCAGACCCTCGCTGCGGACGCCGGCAACCCGGCGCAGTGGTGGGACGGGCGTGCCTTCGACGCCATCCTGCTCGACGCGCCTTGCAGCGCCTCGGGCATCGTGCGGCGCCACCCGGACGTGCGCTGGCTGCGCCGCCCGTCCGACATCACCACGCTGGCCGCCACCCAGGCGCGGCTGCTCGACGCGCTGTGGCCTTTGCTCAAGCCGGGCGGCCGCCTGCTGTACTGCACCTGTTCGGTGTTCAAGGCCGAGGGCCAGCACCAGCTCGACGCATTTTTGCAACGCTGCGGCGACGCCGAGGTGCCGGTGCGGCCGGTATCGCCGGGACACCTGCTGCCTCTGCCCGACAATCATCCCGAGCCTGCGCCGCGGGAAATCGACCCGGCGGCAGATGGATTTTTTTACACCCTGATTCAGAAGCGCCCCGTTTGACACCTTCCAACCCGATCTCGGCAATTCGTCGCAGCGCCTCGACAGCGTGTGCCGCGCTGTGGCTGTGCCTGCTGCTGGCCGTGCTGGCCACGTCGCCCGCTCGGGCGGCTGAGTCCCCCGAGATGACCGCCTTCGAACTCAGCCATGACGAAGAGGGCGTGTCGCTCAGCTATGCGCTCAACTTCGAGTTGTCGCGCAGCGTCGAAGACGCCTTGAACAAGGGTGTGCCGTTGTACTTCCTGGCCGAAGCCGAGGTGTTTCGGGAACGCTGGTACTGGCGCGACAAGCGCGTGGCCCACGCCACGCGGCTGTGGCGCATCGTGTTTCAGCCGCTCACCTCGTCTTACCGGGTGACGTTCGGCGGGCTGAACCAGACCTACGGCACCCAGGCCGAGGCGCTCGCCGCGATGCGCCGCGCGGTGCGCTGGAAGGTGGCGGAGGCCGGGCAAATCGATGCCGGCAAGGGCCATTACGTGGAGTTCAGCTTCCGCCTGGACACCACACTGCTGCCGCGCCCGATGCAGATCGGCATCAGCGGCCAGCCCGATTGGTCGCTCTCGATCGAGCGCACGCAGCGCTTCAATTAGGGCCCAGCCGGTTTTGCCATGACCAAAGCGTCGCGCTGGGCCTGGCTCGTTTCATTGGTGGCCGTCACCGGAGCCGGTCTGGTGCTGGCCTTCCTGCTGTCGGTGGCGACCAACTCGCCGGCGCTGTACGAGCGCCACTACCTGTGGCTGTTCTGGGTCAACCTGACGGTGGCCACCCTGCTGCTGCTGGTGATCGCGATCGCCTCGGTGCGCCTGCTGCTGCGCATTCGACGTGGCAAGTTCGGCAGCCGGCTGCTGCTCAAGCTGGCGGCGATCTTTGCGCTGGTCGGGGTGGTGCCGGGTGTGCTGATCTACACCGTGAGCTTCCAGTTCGTGTCGCGCAGCATCGAGGCCTGGTTCGACCTGAAGGTGGAAAAGGCGCTCGACGCCGGCCTGACGCTGGGGCGCGGCACGCTCGATGCCCGCGTCAACGACCTGGCCGCCAAGACGCGCGTCGCGGCCGAGTCGCTGGGCGACAGCGCCGGCAGCATCCAGGCCCTCGCGCTGGAGCGGCTGCGCGAACAGCTGTCGGCGCAGGACGTGGCGTTGATCGGCGCCGCCGGGCAGACCCTGCTGACGGTGGGCAACACCTCGGCGCTGCTGATGCCCGACCGGCCGTCGCTGGCCCAGTTGCGCCAGGCGCGAAACCAGCGCGTGCTGAGCCAGCTCGAAGGCCTGGACGAAGATTCCGCGTCGGCGCCGGGCAGCGCCCGCGTGCGCGCGCTGGCCCACATCCCGAGCGCCAACTTCGCGCTCGATGAACAGGAACGCTACCTGCTCGTGACGCAGCTGCTGCCGCCCAGCCTGGCGGTCAATGCGCTGGCGGTGCAGACCGCCTACCGTGAATACCAGCAGCGCGCGCTGGCGCGCGACGGCTTGCGCAAGATGTACATCGGCACGCTGACGCTGGCCCTGGTGCTGGCCGTGTTCGCCGCGGTGTTGCTGGCCGTCGCCTTGGGCAACCAACTGGCGCGGCCGCTGTTGCTGCTGGCCGAGGGCGTGCGCCAGGTGGCCCACGGCGACCTGAGCGCCAAGGCGGTGTTCGGCTCGCGCGACGAGCTGGGCGGGCTGACGCGCTCGTTTGCCGACATGACGCAGCAGCTCGCCGACGCGCGCGCGCTGGTGCAGCGCAGCGTGGTGCAGGTGGAGGGCGCGCGGGCCAACTTGCAAACCATCCTGGACAACCTCACGGCCGGTGTGATCGTGTTCGACCGCGAAGGGCGCATCGACACCGTCAACCCCGGCGCGACGCGCATCCTGCGCCTGCCGCTGTCGGCCTACCGCCGCCGCCAGCTCGATGAAGTGCCGGGCCTGAACGCCTTCGGCCAGGCCGTGTGGCAGCGCTTCGAATTGCACGCCAGCAGCCCCGAGGCCGGCGAACGCGACCATTGGCAGGATTCGTTCGAATTGCAGACCGCCTCCGACCGCGACACCCTGACCTTGCTGGTGCGCGGCGCCGCCATGCCGATGGGCGCTCGGCTGATGGTCTTCGACGACATCACCGAAGTCGTCTCGGCCCAGCGCAGCCAGGCGTGGAGCGAAGTGGCGCGCCGTCTGGCGCATGAGATCAAGAATCCGCTGACGCCGATTCAACTGTCGGCCGAACGCATTCAACACAAGCTCGAAAGCAAGCTCGAAGGCGCCGACCAGGCCATGCTGGTGCGCTCGGTGGCCACCATCGTCAACCAGGTGCAGGCGATGAAGACCCTGGTCAACGAGTTCCGCGACTACGCCCGCCTGCCTGCGGCGCAGCTCACGCCGCTCGACTTGAACGCCCTGGTCGCCGAAGTGCTGGGCCTGTATGCCACGGCCCAGGAAGCGGGCCGCTTGCACGCCGACCTGGGCGCCGGTGTGCCGGCCATCGTGGGCGACGCCACCCAATTGAGGCAGGTGATCCACAACCTGGTGCAGAACGCGCTCGACGCGGTGGCGGACCGGCCCGACGGCCGCGTGCGCATCGCCACCGAGGTGGTGCGCAATGAACTCGGCGCGCTGCGCGCGGTGCGCCTGCAGGTGATCGATAACGGCCCGGGCTTCCCCGACAAGGTGCTCAAGCGCGCGTTCGAGCCCTACGTCACCACCAAGAGCAAAGGCACCGGGCTGGGCCTGGCGGTGGTGAAGAAGATCGCCGACGAGCACGGCGCCCGGGTTCGCATCGCCAACCTGGGCGCCCTGGGCGAGGCGAGTACAGTGCCCGGTTTGCCGAGGGGCGCGCAAGTTTCGTTATCATTTTCCAAATTCGCACCCGCGGGCGACAACCTGGTCGTCGCGGCGACCGGCGTCGCCCGTGCACACTAGGCAGCCATGGCCACCATTCTTGTAGTCGACGACGAACTTGGCATCCGTGCCCTGCTGTCGGAAATTCTTGCTGACGAAGGGCACACCGTCGAGGTGGCCGAAAACGCGGCCCAGGCCCGCGCCAGCCGGGACCGCTTCCGGCCCGACCTGGTCCTGCTCGACATCTGGATGCCCGACGTGGACGGCATCACGCTGCTCAAGGAATGGGGCGCGACCGCCTTGCTCACGATGCCGGTCATCATGATGAGCGGCCACGGCACCATCGACACCGCCGTCGAAGCCACCAAGTTCGGCGCGATGGCCTTTCTTGAAAAGCCCATCACTCTGCAAAAACTGCTGCGCGCCGTGGAACAAGGCCTGGCCAAACCGGCGCCGCGCTCCGCGTTGCCGGCCATGCACCCGGCCAACGCGGACACCGGGCTCACGGTCGAATCCGCGATGACCGGCGGCCTCATGCTGCCCACCTTGCCGATGATGCTGGGGCCGCAGTCCGAACAAAGCTTCGACCTGGACCGCCCGCTGCGCGAAGCGCGCGACGCCTTCGAGAAGAGCTACTTCGAATTCCACCTGAGCCAGGAAAACGGCAGCATGACCCGCGTCGCTGAAAAAACCGGGCTGGAGCGCACCCACCTGTACCGCAAGCTCAAGCAACTCGGCGTCGACCTGACCCGCGGCAAGCGCGGCGTGGCGTCATAGCGGCCCGGCCCGACATTCGGCTCGTTTATACTTGCCGGCTTCGGCCTGGTAGCTCAGTTGGTAGAGCAGCGGATTGAAAATCCGCGTGTCGGTGGTTCGATTCCGCCCCAGGCCACCAAGTGACTGCTTCAGGGAACCCCAAGATGTCCCAGAGCGTCCCGAAAGCCCCTGAGAATCAACGCTCTGGGGCTTTTTTCATGTCTCAATCGGTTTCATGAAATCCCTGGAGTTCTTCCCTTCCGTGGAGTAACTTTGGCAGTAACTCGCCCATAGGCGACGACCAAAAGCGGGAGTTACTCCATGGCTCGCA